>DAHXLF010000139.1 GCA_027371755.1 Acidimicrobiales bacterium | reverse complement strand
TGTCGGCAACTTCTTGGAAGGTGTCAAATATAGATTCGGGCCAGATCTTATTGGCACTGTCATGTACTAACTCTGGAACCTGCATTTTTGGCGACTCGATGGGATATCTATTTGATACTCAGAATATTACACTAGCAACTGCTTGGACGAAAACTCACATTGACGGATTTTATAAATTTTCCGCTGCCTTTTGTACAAATAGCGATCAGTGTTATTTAAGCGACAATATGGGACTGGTATTTCAGAGTCAAACTCCGCTGACGCCCGCAAGTTGGACTTCGTCATTAGTTGATACGGGTACGTCGATCAATTCAATTTCATGCACCACCACCAACATCTGCGTGGCTGTTGATTCCGCTGGCGACGCACTGGAAACAAGTTCACCCAACATTTCTTCAAGCTGGATATTGGCAAATATTGACACGTATAATTTTATTAATCAAGTTGATTGCTCTTCGTCAACGTTATGTGTAGCCTCAGACGATGCAGGCAATATTATATATACGACTTCACCTGAAATTGGAACCTCATGGAAAGTTGTACCGATAGACAGCTATAACAACCTAGTATCTGTCAGCTGTTTTGGTCATAGTTTTTGCGGTGGAATCGACACCAGCGGAAACCTTGTCTATAGCAATTCACCTACTACAGGAAATTGGCAAATCTATAACGCGGAGTCAAATATAGCTTATTTTAGGCCAACTTCTATTTCTTGCCCCGCAATAAATACTTGTTACGTGGTGGGATCAAACGGTAATATTTTTTATTCGCAGTCAATTGCTTCGGGGAATGCAACCCTATCGGAAGAAAATATCGATGGATCCTCCACAATCAACTCAATATACTGTTACGGCTCTTCAATTTGCTACGCCACCGATAGTAGTGGCAATATATTATATTCAACCGATCCCCAAATCGGCACGTGGAGCAAATATAACATTGCCGGCCAAAACACAGTATCGGCTCTCTCCTGTATTAACACGAACCAATGTATTGCAATAATTTCAAACGAATCCGTGGCCATTACGAACTCTGTGCGGTCAAGTTCATCTTGGACTTTCACAAACTTTTTAGCCCCTAATCCACTGATTACTGTGGCTTGTTTGAGTGCCGCAAGTTGCTTAGCAACAGATTCGGCAGGTCAGATCTGGGATGGTATCGAGTTATCTCAAGGTCAAACCGCAAACCCAATTTGCACTGTAGGTATCGGAACCATTTGTAACCCATTGGCTTCGTCAACAAATCCGCCAAAAAATATATCAATCACAGCCGGTGGGATGACCGGCACGCCGTTTAAATTAGAACTAATTACCTCTTTTACGTTGTTTCTTGTGGGAGTTCTTATGATTCTTAAACTTAAAGCATGCGAGTATAAAATTAAAGTTGACTAATTAGCCAGTACAATTTGGTTTAAACCCAATTTGGCAGATTAATATCTCAATATCCCTCAATTGCAAGACATTACAAAATACTATACCGACACACGTTAGATAAGCCTAAATTGCAATGATTTGGCAATATTAACCTGTAATAGAAGCAATTTGAGACATAAGCCAGTTGGCAATATATATAGCACCTTGTATAGTTAAGTGCGTTCCATCATTTTTTCTAACAGTAATACCGTTAACTACTAATTGAAAAGTATCGCTGGGACATATCAAACTATCTAAATTAACATATGAAGCTTTTCCGCCGGAGTTACTTACTACAGCTTGATCCAAACTATTCAGTATACTTATTCGTGAATCACTAGAGGCACGATATGGTTGCCCATCCGGTTGGGTCGCGTTCGAATAATAAAGAGAAGACACGACAATTACATGCGCACCATACGATGACAGTATTCGAATTGCCGCTTGTAGCGAATTTTCATAATATTGATCAAATGTAGGATCCCCAAAAGCAATCTGTTGACCGTTAACTATCCAGGTAAAACTATCCCACTTACCTGTTTCCAGTATAGCTACATTTGCTTGTTGGTCGTTATTTATGTTATTCTGATATATCTGTTGCCAGTTTATACAATTGGACTGATTGGCTTCTATCTGCCCGCCATAAATCTTTGTGGGCAAAGCCGTAATTCCACATCCTATGATAGCGCCATCAACAACTGACAAAGAGTAAAGGGATCTCAAAGTAGCCATTCCCAACCCAATGTTAAGCGCAACAGAATCGCCCGATACTAAAATGTTTTTATTAACAAGCTGAACGGGTGTTGAAGTATACAGAGAACTATTATAAATTGAAGTTGTCGGACTAGTTAACGCTATTTGATAAATCAAAGATTGAGATAGATCTTGGCTATTAGCAACAGTTAAACAACTCAGTACCGCTTCTGCATTACAGTCAATTTCCTGAAAAGAAGGTGCGGTAGATGAAACTTGATCTATTGACCAAGATATCCCAAAATTTTGGGTGACAAACACCTCGGGAATATTATTTGAATTGTCTCCAGACCCAACGCATAAATTTGCAGAATAACAATAAATACCATTTATCGCAGCTATCTGCGAAGGTGCCTCATACAAATTGCCGGGTGTCCAATTTCCGTTTGAACCAGCCGAAACACTGAACAATATTGGCTTATTATTATTATCAATTCCGGTTAACAAACAATTTGAATTAGATGTACACGAAATATTCAGTATTGCGCTTATAGCTTTTGGAACCATAATGCTCGTCCAAGAAGCACCAGCGTTGGTGGTAATAGAGACCAATCCAATCTGGTTATAGCTATTTTGAGTCGGGACAAGGTTTCCTATAACAGAACACTCGTTTTGACTAAAGCAGCTTGCGTTTTGAGTTAAGAAATAACAACTCGATTCTAAAACACAAGTAAGGTCGGTACCCCAAAAAAGCTGACTTAAATTTTCCGTAACAAAAGTGGTGAAGCTGTAATTTGACATCATTAATGCGGTCGAAGTACCTTCTACGACTCTTGCTGCAGCAATGCACTCTGAAATTGTCGAACAGTTGACTTGGGAAATACGACTTCCACCTTGATACGCAATACTCCAGGTTTGGCCACCGTCATTTGTTGTGATAATTATTCCTGAAAAGCCAAGATATCCTGCTCCTGATGCATCACATATTAAATCATTTATACACGATATAGAATCGATCTGGGTTACCCCTACAGGAAGTGTTTCCTGAACCCACGATACTCCGCCATCAGCACTTTTAATCACCATCGGCAATCGCTGTCCGCTACTATAACCTACCGCATAGCATACATTCGATCCTGGACAACTTATACCTGAAACGTATCCTAAGACTGAGCCGAGATACGAAGATGAAACGGCTTGATAACTTATCGGATTGGCATTGATACTATCGGAAGTCTGCACTGGGCTATTCTGTACTGGGCTATTTGATGTACTTGTTGTGTCTCCCGATTGGGAAGAACCAACGGTTGATTTGGGTTGAACATTAGTAGACGGAGTGAAGTACTTGGTCTTGTTAAAGTGAGATATTACATTCTTGTGACTCAAACTTAAAGACGGTAGCTTTGGTGTCGATACAACCGAATATAAATTCGGATTAGACGATGCTACAAAAAACACCACCATTAGACACAGTAAGAGAACAAACAGTTTAAATTTCATTGCAGATATAATTATACCAGTATCTCAAACTCAATTCCAGTCTAACTCTGCACTCCCAACTCAGACACTCAACAATTAATTTTTTCATACGTGCTCAGCGTAAGGGCACTATTTTTTGTCAAGTATTCGATCTGCTGATTACTGGCACACCAATATTTCGTTCAATCAATACTATTAGATACACTAACTTCAATTCCGAAGTGCAACAACCTTAAGGTATTGGCAACTTGAGTAAACGAGTTAGAAGAGTAGCTTTTAACTTTACCATTTTTCGTGCCTATAGAATCAGACCATTATCGTATGTGAGTATACCCAATTGGAATATATTGAGACACATACAGCCCAACTGAAATGCGAAGTCCCGGATTACTTTCGATATAATAGAGAAGCTAGACATAGATTTATCAAGAAATTATTTGATATTTAGAAAAATTGTAACTATTCAGGTATTTGTTAAATTCTCTGGAATCCATCCGTTACCGTTGTATAGTTTAATCAAAACTTCCATTAT
>DAHXLF010000138.1 GCA_027371755.1 Acidimicrobiales bacterium | reverse complement strand
CTCTATCGGCTCTCCCGCAATAACTATTTAAACATAAACTAAGATTGAAGTGGTGGAATATACCTGAATAGTTACAATTATAATTAAGCAGATTAAACTGAGTTCGCGTTGCAGTTTAGTATTTATTTTAAACTAAGATATTGCTCGGAGTGAATGTTTGCTGTAACTTTAAATTACTAAACGAGATTAAATGTGTAGCAATTTTTAAGGGAGTTAGTCTCGTTTCTCAATTCAAGTTAGGTTAGGTTGACCAAGGAAAAGTTTGAACCGGTGTCTTTGATAGACCTGGTAGAGCAGTCAAATATAAGAAAAATAACGATCGTAGCTTGGCGTGACTTAGAGGATGTTACCGCCGGCGGCTCTGAAATTCACGCACATGAAATAGCAAAAAGGTGGGCTGAGGCCGGACTGGAAGTTACGATGAGAACCGCCAGTACCGATAATAATGATTCCGTTGGGATAAGAGACGGATATAAGATAATTCGTAAGTCCAGTAAATATAGCGTTTTTGGGCAAACGGTTATAGACGGATTAATCGGAAGAATGCCCGAATCCGATGTTTTGGTTGAGATTTGGAACGGCATGCCATTCTTGTCGCCGATCTGGTCAAAGGGGCCGAGAGTTGTCATATTGCACCATGTGCACGAAAAGGCACTTTGGCGTTCTGTATTACCCATAGGGCTTGCGGATGTTGGGGCATATTTTGAGAAAAAAGTTGCACCCAAATTTTATAGAAATACCAGGGTAATAACTCCGTCAACCAGTTCGGCAGATGAAGTCATTGATCTGTTGGGTTGGCCGGATTATCATGTCAACGTGGTTCACCCTGGTGTTAATTCACGGTTTCGCCCGCAGGGTCAAAAGTCTGAATACCCTTTGATTTTTGCCGTCGGAAGACTTGTTGAAGTTAAAAGATATGATTGGGTTATAAATGCGGTTAATCAACTGCGTAAGCGAGTACCCAATGCGCAATTAGTTATAGCCGGCGAGGGAGCCGCAAAACCGGATCTTTATAAACTTATAGATGAGCTCGATGCTTCTTCGTGGTGCAAATTGGCTGGCAAAATATCAGATTCCCAACTTGTAAGCTATTACAGAAGAGCGTGGGCTGTAGTTTCAGCATCCATGAGAGAAGGTTGGGGTATGACTTTAACAGAGGCGGGCGCTTGCGGCACTTTAAGTGTGGCTTCAAGAATACCGGGTCACATGGATGCAGTCGTAGACGGAGAGACAGGGTTTTTGTTTGACACGCTAGAACAGTTCGTTGAATGTCTAATACAAGTAACTACAGACAGGAATCTGTCCAAACAATTATCAGTTGGTGCCCTTAGGCATTCCTCACAACTTACTTGGGATGCGGCCGCAACCAGGGCATTTCAAATTCTTGATCGCACCTACCGTGAATCGACTGGGCAAATCGAGCTCCTTCTGCCGAAATATAATAAATTAAAAATTATTAACAGGCGATCGGCCGACAGAGTCTTTGTGGATTTGCCAATAAAAATTAATGATAAAAAAGGTAAATTGGTTGATCTTTCCACAACAGGCGCATTAATATCACAAATTGACAGTTTTTGGTATGAATGCGGTGATGTGATCGACGCTGAAATCGACATCGATTCGGGAGTATTGGATATTGAAGGTACCGTGGTTAGGCACACAGAGCAAGCTAACGGAGTTATCGGATTTGGCGTTTGGTTTAGCAGTCAACCAAAATCACTTAAAGAGTTATTATTGAAATTGAGTAGTGACAACGATTCTTTTTGATTCGGTTAAATGCAGCACTAAAGAATAGTATCTTGAGGCAGCTTCTGTTTAACCGACCCTAAAGCGGTAAGTAAAGCACATACAATACCCAATGAGCATATTCCACGCCAGCCAAATCTTTGATACGTTAATCCTGACAGAAGAGATCCCACGGAAGCTCCCATAAAATAGCAGAACATGTATGATGAGTTAATTCTGCTGCGTGATTTTTCATTGATTGCAAAGATAATTCCTTGATTGGTAATTTGCATTGTCTGCGTTGAAGCATCTAAAACTACTATTCCGGCTATAACGGCAATTACCGAAGTAGTCCCCCAGTATAAAATCAGAAAGGCAACGAACAGTTCGACAACGGCGATCCAAGTTGACATTTTCTGTTTGCCCTTGTCAACGAATCTTCCGGCAATATTTGCCGCGGCAATGCCTACTAAACCGACCAGCGAGAAAATTCCGACGATTCCGACTGAATAGTTGTAGGGCTTGGAAGTAAGTAAGAACGTGATTGATGTCCAAAGTATTGAAAAACCCGCAAAAGTAGTCGCTCCAATAAAGGCTCGTCTTTGAAGTAGCGGCTCATTGAAAAAAAGCTTCCAGGTCGAAATGATTAGGTCGGAGTATTTTGGCTTATGAGATCGATGTTCGTGTGGTAAGAATGTAGCCAAAAGAATTCCAACTGTCGCCATAAAAATCGATGCCAAAAAATACACCGTTCTCCATCCAAAAAATTGGGCAATAATTCCGGAAAAACCCCGTGAAACGAGAATGCCGGTTAGAAGTCCGGACATTACTCTGGCGACAACCTTTCCACGGTTAACGGGGTTGGCCATGTCGGCGGCGAACGGTATTAACAGGTGTGTTATAACCGAAGTAAGCCCTACAACTATCGCGCTTAACTCAAACATATATATTGACTTGGCCAGTGCGCTTGAAATTAATGAAATCACCGTAACGGCGGTAATTATTCCCGAAAGTTTTTTTCTCGATATGATGTCTCCGAGAGGAACTAAAAGCAGCAGCCCAAAGGCATAACCGATTTGAGTTGCGGTGACGGCAAGGGAAGTTATGGCGTTACCAGAATTAAAGGTTTTAACCAGTTCATGCAATAATGGCTGAACGTAGTATGTATTGGCCACGGCGACCCCAGTTGCCAATGCCAACAGAAATATAATTCCCGGGCTCAATCCGGTCGAGCTTATCGTTTCAGATTCATTTCGAGTTTGCTTGTTGATGGTCACTACTGTATTATTGTTGGAATCGAGTTAAGCTGAAATTGACAAGCGGAAGACGAACAGCCAATTTGAATCACTTTTGACCTAATGTAATAACAAATCTGACTTAAAACTTACTTGTATCTCTAATGTATTTAGTTTAGTGAATAAAACAGAATTGCTGACACGATCTAGACCTTAATGCAGGCAACCTAAAGGCAATACCAGCTTGTCTAAATTTTGGCGGGTACGAAAGAAATGTATTCAAATCTATTAAATTTAACCTAGATCCACCGAAAATTGTTTATAAAATTAAATTTATCAAATTTTAGTCATTTATTTACTTCAAGTTCTTCTGAAAAGTGTAATCATTGAAAAGAGTGCGTGCTTGTATAGACTTTATGTTTATTTTTAAACTGAAGGCAGCTAGTGAGTGATAATTCTTTCATGAGAAGGGGCCACCTTTAATATTAAGAATTCTAAGTTTTAATAGTTAGTAGCTGAATTTCATCTAAGATATCAAACCACTGTTTCTGAAAGGGCCACTTATAAGGTAAATGTACAATTAATGTTCTAGCTTTTCTTGTAATTCTACCGGCTATATTAATAAATCTTTTTCTGAAAGTTTTTGCTGTGATTTTTGTTTGATTTGTTAATAAGTTTATCCAAATCATCATATTGTAGGCAATTGATGCAATTATTAGCCAAGCTCCATTCGCATTAAATTTACCACTAGGCATATGATTGAGTCCTACATTTTCTTTAAGATCTTTAATATTTAGTTCAATTACTGCATGGTCACGATGGTATGCACCCAATTCAACTTAACCACAAAGAAAATAAATTACATTTTCACTGACACTGACGTAAATCATACGTGCCATAATCATTTAGGGAGTCGACTAACAGTTTCTTTGACTCTGATGTACATACAGTCAATCCCACGAGAACAACAAGTCTACGTAATACTAGATATAAAGGATCAAAGCACTACAATTTCAAAATCTAGAACCGTTCTTCTCTGCTACCAGGACAAATACATTTCAGCTACTTTTAGATATGTGTTAAAGTCACATTTTTATCGGTATATCTTCGTAATAACTGGATTTGTATGCTAAAGTCTTATAAAGAACTGCACAAATCAAACTTGTAGATTCAATTATCTCTAAAACGGAGTATGGAATCTGAAACATCTACTAATAACATTTAACATTACGAGTTCTCATCCAATTCAGAAATTTCGATGATATCTTTTAAGTA
>DAHXLF010000137.1 GCA_027371755.1 Acidimicrobiales bacterium | reverse complement strand
TTGGCAGGTGCCTTCTTAGCAGGTGCCTTCTTAGCCGGAGCTTTTTTGGCAGGTGCCTTCTTAGCAGGTGCCTTCTTCGCCGGAGCTTTTTTGGCCGGAGCTTTTTTGGCAGGTGCCTTTTTCACCACAGCTTTTTTAGCTGCGGGTTTCTTTGCTGCAGCTTTTTTGGCTGGTGCCTTCTTTGCTGCTTTCTTTACAGTTGGCATATTGGCCTCCTTCAAATAAAGTGACTTCATTTAGGCTATCAATTTATATAACCTTTGTCACTTATTTAACCTAAATTTTTTTACGCAATTTTTAATCTAAGCTATATAGTTAATGAAAAACAATCATCAATATCCAAAAATAAAGTCTCAACCAAATCTAAAAGATATTGAAGAATCTATTTTATCGTTTTGGGATCAAGATCAGACATTTTTTGAATCAATAAATATCCGTCCGTCAAAATTAAGTGATGGGACACCAAACGAGTATGTATTTTATGACGGTCCGCCTTTTGCCAACGGGCTTCCTCACTACGGTCATATACTAACAGGTTATATTAAAGATGCAATCCCACGTTACAAAACCATGAAGGGATTGCGCGTCGAGCGACGATTCGGCTGGGATTGCCACGGCTTACCCGCCGAGATGGCTGCGGAAAAAGAGCTGGGACTTTCGGGCAAAAGCGAAATAGAGACATATGGCGTAGACAAGTTTAATTACTACTGCAGAAGCCTCGTAGACAATACGACAGATACGTGGGCCTATTACGTGAGAAGGCAAGCCAGATGGGTTGACATGCAAAATAACTATAAGACCATGGACAAAAACTATATGGAAAGTGTCATGTGGGCCTTTAAAAATTTGTATGAAAAATCTTTAGCTTATGAAGGTTTTCGTGTCCTTCCATATTGTTGGGAGTGCGAAACACCCTTGTCTAATTTTGAAACGAGACAAGATGATTCATATCGACTGAGAAAAGATCCGTCGGTTACTGTAAAATTCAAACTTACCGAACCGTTGTTAGAAAAGTCAGAAGCAGATTGCGAAATATTGGTTTGGACTACTACACCGTGGACATTGCCATCTAACTTAGCTCTTGCAGTTGGATTGGATATCGATTATGTTGTCATAAGTTTGAATTCATTAAGCAACCACAACGACCAAAAAGACAGACATCTCGTAATAGCCAAAGAGAGACTGTCTTATTATAGAGACGAGCTATTAAAAAGCGCAGACCCAACACTAGAAGAAGACCAAAAAACTGAACTTTTGAATTCTTCAATCCTTAAAACGATTAAGGGCTTCGACTTAGTCGACCGAGCTTATGTACCTCTGTTCGAATATTTTTCCAACTGGCCGAACTCTTTCAAAATAGTATCCGGTGATTTTGTAACTACCGCAGAGGGAACGGGAATTGTCCATTTGGCACCCGGATTTGG
The DNA here is from genome assembly GCA_027371755.1 of Acidimicrobiales bacterium. Lineage (GTDB taxonomy): Bacteria > Actinomycetota > Acidimicrobiia > Acidimicrobiales > JABEUL01 > JAJZNL01. The sequence continues at coordinate 2,821 of DAHXLF010000137.1, read as the reverse complement.
TGAAGACGATCAAACAACATGCAAACAAAACAACATCGAAGTCGTATGTCCTGTTGACGATCGAGGCCGATTTACTGAACAGGTTAAAGATTTTGAGGGGATACAGGTATTTGACGCAAATAAATTAGTCGTAGAAAAACTTCAAGATAAAGACTGTCTTTTTAAAACGGAACTTTATGAACATCCATATCCCCACTGCTGGCGAAGCGACACACCTTTAATCTATAGAGCGCTTAGTTCGTGGTTTGTGAGTGTAACGGATATCAAAGATGAGATGGTCAACCTCAATGATCAAATCAGATGGATTCCACCTCACGTTAAAGACGGATCCTTCGGCAAATGGATTCAAGGAGCACGAGACTGGTCAATCAGCCGAAACCGGTATTGGGGAACTCCGATCCCAGTTTGGAAGAGTACCGACCCAAACTATCCAAGGGTTGACGTATACGGTTCCATTGAAGAGTTGGAAAGAGATTTTAAGACGGATGTTGTTGAATTGCACCGCCCGGAAATTGATGGTTTAACCAGAGTAAACCCGGATGATCCTACCGGAAAATCAATGATGGTGAGAATTCCAGATGTATTAGACTGCTGGTTTGAATCAGGTTCAATGCCGTTTGCGAGCCAGCATTACCCGTTTGAAAACAAGCAGTGGTTTGAAGAGCACTTCCCTGCGGACTTTATCGTAGAATACATAGGTCAGGTTCGCGGATGGTTTTATACGCTACATGTATTAGGAACCGCTTTATTCAATAAACCTCCTTTTAAAACATGCATGACCCACGGCATTGTTTTGGGTAACGACGGCAGAAAACTTTCCAAGCGCCTTAAAAATTACCCCGACCCCGAAGAGATATTTAATAAATATGGATCTGACGCTATGCGTTTTTCAATGCTTTCGGGTCCGGTAAGCCGCGGATTAGATGTAACTATTGACGAAAAGGGGCCGTTGGAATCGATAAGGCAAGTAATTAATCCGCTTTGGAATGCGTGGTACTTTTTAAGTCTGTATGCCAACATAGACGACATATTGCCTCAAATCGATTACCACCCCGACGGTATTTTGGACAAATATATCTTGGCTAAACTTTCATCTGTTATTCGTGCAACAGAAGATGCATTTGACAGTGAAGACTTATCTAAAGCTTGCGGTGAGATACTAAAGTTTTTAGACGCTCTGACAAATTGGTACATAAGAAGATCCCGCGATAGATTTTGGGCTCCCAAAGGAGACGTACCTGCTACAGAAAAAGTACAGGCATATAATACCCTGCACACGGTCTTGGTTAACCTATGTAAGGTTGCAGCCCCAGTACTTCCCCTTATAACTGAATCTATCTATAAAGGTCTCACCGGCGACAGAAGCGTACATCTAACGGACTGGCCGGACTTGAATGAATTTGAAACTGATGACTCATTAGTAGACACAATGGATTTAGTAAGAGAGATCTGCTCCAATTCTCATTCAATCAGAAAGGCAAATCATTTACGAGCGAGACTTCCGTTAAGCAAGCTTATTATTGCAACCCAAGACCACAATCAAATTATGGCATTTTCGGATTTAATTAAAGACGAAATAAACGTAAAAGGGATTGAATTCATAAATCAAGTTGACCAAATTGCAAAACTTGAACTTAGTTTAGTTCCTTCTTTAATAGGCCCACGTGTCGGCAAAGACACTCCTGCTGTCATGGCTGCCGCAAGACAAAATAACTGGATTAGAAACGATCAAGGCAAGATCGAAATAGCCGGCATTGAACTTTTAGAGAATGAGGCCGAAGTAAAACTCGTACCAATAGACAACGTCGATTCTCGCGTTTTATCCGAATACGGGTGTGTAATAAAACTCGACTTGGTATTGACACAAGAATTGGAAAATGAAGGACTGAGCAGAGATATAATACGTTTTATACAGCAGGCCAGGAAGGATGCCGACTTGGTCGTAACAGATAAGATCAAAGTCACGTTTGCTTCTTCGAAGATCACGATAAACTCGATATCAAATTATTCGAAGGAAATTGAACTTCAAGTACTTGCTGTTGAACCAATAAATTATATTGACACGGATAGCCTTGACGAGTTGGCAATTGACAATTCAAACTGTCTGGTTCAAATTACCAACACGTTACCCAATCAACAAACCTTTAAGGCGTGGATTTTCAAACGAGACTGAAAAGTTTAAAAACACACCTTTAATTCCTGCCGGAGAGCTAACACAAAATTTTCCAAAGGCTGGGTTTCAAAGTTAGCCGTTAAGTTTTATCTGTTTAAGATAGTTTTGTTTAACGTAACCGTTATTTAAATACCAAGAACAGGATCTAAGCAATGCTGTCTTAGCGGGTCTGGAATTATATCCAAGAGCCTTACGCGCCAGTGAGTCATCAAAAGCCATATATGACGTCGCCATTTTGGCAGCCTCAAGAGGTACTCTGGAAGGGTGCTCTGTCAATTTTGATCCAACATACTCAGATAAATATCCCATGGCTAGAATCGCCGATTTTGGAACTCGTACTTTTGTGTATTTAAATCCGGTTATTGATTCAAGTAAATCTATAACCTCTTTCATTGTCAAATTCTCACCACCGAAAATATAACTTTGACCAATTTCCCCTTTGTCCATCGCCAAAAGGTGGCCGTGAGCAACATCATCGACATCGACAATATTCATCACCGTATTAGCATAACCGAACATTTTTTTATTTAAAAAATCAAAAAATAAAATTATTTACGTATGGAAGTATGTACGTGAGTATGTATGTATTTTGTTTGTTTATTTGTTTGTAAGTATATTTTTATTTTAAATTGCTTCTTTCGTTTGTGT
>DAHXLF010000136.1 GCA_027371755.1 Acidimicrobiales bacterium | reverse complement strand
TCTAAATTACCTTAATAATAGATTTTATGATCCAAACACCGGTCAATTTATAACTCAAGATCTTTCAACTTTTGAAATCTTTTCTCGGCTGTCACTCTGGATCCGATTGCCCCTATATAGCCGAAAGGCAAGTCGACTGCAAGTTTTAATGCCGGTATATCAAATTTCTCATCGTGGCTTAACATGCACAGTGAGTCTTTTTCGGAAACGGTATCACGAATTTCAGAAATATAGTCTTCCGGCCATTTTAATTCCAGTTCTATCTCTTTGTTAAATCTAGATTCATTTAAAAACATAGGGCGAGGATCAACTACGACAACCCTATAGCCCATTTTTAATCCGATCTCAGATAAAGCTACCGCATGATCGGAAACACCAGCGATAATTAATCTATGAGTTCCTATATAACGATAAAAAAACATATCATATTCATTTGCCACGTTTAGATCAAAATGGCCATCATTTTTATTACCACCTACTTCGGCATTCATGTCATGCCTTAAGAATGTGATGTCGTCACTGCCAAATGAGCCTACTGTGACATGGAAGAATCCCGAAGAAATATTTTTGTCACGATAGCCTGTAAGAACTGACTTGAACAGATCGTCAATTCCCCCAGTCTGATTTTTAACCTGGCCGTGGCAGACGACAGATTTGGTTTCGCTGTCAATTTCAAACAGTCCATAGATAGCGCCCGTACTAATATCAATTGCGATATAGGATCGTGAAGCTTTCAGGCTATCTTTTAAAAGTGGCAGAAAGTCATTCCAGTCGGGCATGAAAGCCGATATATTTGCCGAGCCTCCGCAAGTCAGGCCAAAATTAAATGCCTCTTCGTCGGTATAGGAAAATGTACCTATATAAGGAGTGCCACTTTTATTGTTCGAAACTTGATCTAATCTTCTTAAAACTTCACCAATTACAGCAGGTTCAACGCATCCACCCGAAACGGAGCCCAAACTTTCCGAATCTGAATTTATAACCATTATGGATCCAAGTGGCATCGGCGAAGATCCGGTAGCCGACACCAATACAGCCATTCCCACCTGTTTTGACTCTTGTATCCATTTTTCAACCGTCTGAATCAGTCTATTTGAAACAAAATCTGGATTCATATTTAAAACGTCTGTCTAGTTTTTTGTAAATTTCATAATAGCCATCAAAAGGAATATTTTTCGGCATATTGTTTCATAAAAACCTTTAAAAGATGGAGTCTGTAGTTTTTTGTACCATATATGTCCTCTGTGGGTGAACATTTTGAAGCAACCGTTTGATAGACAGATTCAAAGTCTGAATGAAATTCTTGAACATCAATTTCAACGGACACGGTTGTGGCTGCCATACTGATCAAACCCATGCTTAAAGTATCTACAAACCTGGCTACCGCCATTCCCGAGATTGCCCAGTCTTGAGCTCTTTTGGATATCTTAAAGAACTCGGCATCGACAGCGGTCAAAGGGAATCTTATAGATGCCAATACTTCATCTTCGCCCAAGGCAGTCTCCAAAAATCCATGATAAAAATCACTCGATGAAATTTCCCTAATTCCGTTTTTGCTGATGACAACGGCAGTGCCTCGTAAGGCTACAAAACACCCCGCTAGATCAGAAGCCGGATCTCCGTGAGATATTGCCCCTCCGATTGTACCGCGATGCCGTATTTGAGGATCACCTATCTGATTTGCTACATTTGCCAATAGCGGTACGTTGGTGACTATATCATCATACTTACCCAAGTCACAGTGACGAACCATAGAGCCTATCTCTATAGAGTCATTGACAATTCTTACTACTTTAAATGCACGAATATCTGATATGTCGACCAATTGGTCGAAACTGGTCAAACCCATTTTCATTAACGGTATCAATGACTGCCCGCCGGCGATTATCTTTGTATCGAACTTCTGCGACATTGCCTCCGTCAAGTCCTCTACGGTTTCAGGTTTTATATATTTGTATTCATTTAAAATCATCTAACGGCGCTTTTAAAGTTAATCGTCTTTTTGAGCTATCATCATATCTTGGGCCAATTCAACTGCAGCAACGATATTGTGATAACCGGTGCATCTGCACAGGTTTCCCTCTAGGCCCTGTCGAATCTCATCTTCTGATAGCGTTCGACCCGTAGTATTGTTTGCCAACATCGAAACAGTCGCCATGATCATCCCAGAGGTACAAAATCCGCACTGTAATCCATGAGTTTGTCCAAATGCCTTTACCACTGGATGAAGTTGCCCTCCCACTGGGTTCAATCCTTCCATGGTCGTTACATCTTTTTGATCGGCTTGGACTGTCAATACCGTGCAAGCCTTCACGGATTCGCCGTCCAGCAGTACGGTGCAGGCACCGCAAGTGGTGGTGTCGCAGCCAACGTTGGCAGCCTTTAAACCTGCTATATCTCTAACGAAATCCACCAGTAGCATATTGGCTGTGACTTCGGCGTCATATTTTTTTTGATTGACAACAATCGAAACTTTCATATCATATCAACTTCGAGCAAAGGAGGATTTTCGCCTTCATATAAAGCTTTATATATATTAACGGGAGTTATCGGAATGTTAACATTTAAATCGCCGAACTCTTCTAAGGCGTCGGCCACAGCGTTTGCCACGGCCGGTATTATTCCTATCGTTCCTGACTCGCCAATTCCTTTGGCGCCCAATTCGTTTATTAAAGTGGGAGTCTCCATTAAATTAACGTCAAAATTTGGAAATTCAGTTGCCGAAGGAAAACCGTAGTCATACAGAGTAGAAGTCATCAGATTACCGTCTTTATCGTATACGACTTCTTCAAAAAGAGCCTCTGCGGCGCCCTGGGCAACCCCTCCGTGCAACTGCCCCATCGCCAAAACGGGATTTACAATTTTACCAGCATCATCTACGGTTACCACTTTTAATAACTTAACCTGACAAGTCCTTAAATTGACGCTCACCATTGCCATATGGGATCCAAACGGGAAGGTGGGGCCGTTTGACTTATATTCCGATTCGGCTTTAAGAATCACTCCCGCTTGATCTGCCGACTTAGCAATATCTGCATAACCGTATATCCTACCGTCGCATTTAAAATTTCCGTCCGATTTTATAAATTCAATTCGTTCAAAAGGAACGTTGATATATTGACTTAAAAACTTTTTAATTATCTCCACAAGTTGCAAACAAGCATTATTTATTGCAACTCCCGCACTCTGAATCGATCTCGACCCAAACGTACCCACACCAAAAGGAATTAATTTGGTATCACCCTGCACCATTTCAATTTGATCCAAATCAAATCCTGTTACCTCTTTGGCAATCTGCGAATATGCCGTTTGATGACCCTGTCCATGTGAAAATGTCCCACACCCAATTTCTAAAATCCCATCTTTTCTCAACTCCGCAGAGCCATATTCGGTAGCGGGAACTCCGTGAGTTATTTCCACGTAAGAGCTAATTCCGATTCCGATTCTCGAATCATCCGAAAGCTTATTGACTTCGTCTTTTTTCAACTTGAGCATCTCCAACTCACCGATCTGACAAAGATTAACTAAAGCTTTTTGATAATCTCCGGAATCATAAACCGCACCGTATTTGGTTTGATATGGGAACTGTTCGGGATTAATAAAGTTATTACTCCTAAGTTGGACTTTATCGATGTTAACTTTTCTGGCATATTTGTCAACAATTCTCTCAATGGCATAGGCCGCCTCAGGTCGCCCCGCTCCTCGATAGGCGACAACGGGATTCGTATTGGTTACAACAGACTTGGACTGGTATACGACATTTTCTATGTCGTAAGTTCCAGAGGTCATAAAGCGAGTGAATATCGGTAAAAAAGCTCCGGTAAGCGGATATGCTCCGCAGTCTTGCAACACATCTAAAAAGTAGTGGGTAAATCTGCCGCTTTTATCTCCCCCAAGTTTTACGCGCTGAACTTGACCTCTGCCGTGTCCTAAGGACATCATGGATTCCGATCTGGTTTCAACCCACTTAAGCGTAATGTTACATTTTTTAGCAAAGTATGCAACCAAAATCTCCTCGGGGTAAAGCGATATTTTTGCCCCAAAGCCACCACCCACGTCGCCTGCAATGACATGCACTTGCTCTTTGTCAACCTTAAGCGCCCGACTTATTGAATCTTTAGCCCCGTGCGGCGCCTGGGTTGAAACATAAACTTCAAGTCCAGCGTCAGTCGGTTTAACCAAAATTGCTCGCCCTTCAAGCGGGCAAGGGGCGACCTTAGGTATTAAGTAGGTTTCTTCTACGACTACCTCACAA
>DAHXLF010000135.1 GCA_027371755.1 Acidimicrobiales bacterium | reverse complement strand
GGTACTTTGTCTAAGAGGAATGAATTAAATACGGTATTTTAAAGTTTATATCCGTATAAACGAGTGTGATTCTAGCCTTAATATTTTTTTGTCACAATTTTATTTTTGTGACAATTTGCCTAAAATAACCACTGAGCTGTCGCCTTGTCCAAAGGAACTATTACGAACAGGCTTTGGCGCTCTATTGATTGCTGCCTTGTTTTGAATTGGAGTAAGCTTTCGCCGTTTTTCTGCTTCGAGTGTTTCGGTATATTTAACTGCACCAACATAACCAAATATTAAAACCGCCGACATAAAAGTTAAAATCCATAGTGCTTCGAGCGATCCAATCATTCCTAAAAGACCTGTTAACACGCAGAATGTACCAAGTAACAACATTACCAATCGTCGTCTTTCAAGCATTTGCTCTCTATTTAAAATTAATCTGTTTTGAGCAAAAGTATTAAGGCGATCAGATTGAGGTCGATTTGAAGTTCTTGAAGCGGTTGTTCTTGTGGAGTTTAGGCCAGCTGAGGAACGGTAAACGTTTTGATCTTGCCGCACATCAACCTGTGATATTTGAGAGTGCGAGTGCGAATTAGCTGCAGAGGAGTGATTAAAAGCGGACAGTGATTTATTGAACTGTCCAATTGACCCGCCTGAAAATCTGTCAAATTCTTTTCTTAGGGCTCGCAAAGCTGACGGTCCAAAAAAAACTGCCCATGCAAGTCCTACTATAACGACTACCGATAACAATGCAGCCAAACTCCTCGATTTTTAGCTATAATCCACCACTTAAATATTGGACTTTGATAAATTAATTAGAAAGGTAGGCGAGGAGTTTGGCTGCATTGGTTTTACTGATTCGACACCGTTATCTCAATTGAAAGCAAGTATTTGCAAATAACATTGTATTTTGAAAATTACTATCTTCTAAAAAGTACTCTAAGACAGGCATTCCTATACGTGACACGCAATTTAATTATTGACTGACGGAATTACTCAAAATTTGATCATTTTGCGCACAAGTGTTTGTATCGCTGAATTCATTTAAAGCTAAGTTAATGACAGCAAAAAAACTTTACGATTACAATTATTTAATTTTTGAAGCGACTTTTTTATTGCTCTCAATGGCAAATTTAATGGTTGGGATTTATGAATTGCTATTTTTGTAGTTCGCTACGCTTAAATACCCCTGATTTTCCACCGGTCTTTTCCCACAGAGCAATCTCGGATATCACCATTTCGCGATCTGCCGATTTACACATATCGTATATAGTTAAGCATGCGACAGAAACTGCTGTTAAGGCTTCCATCTCCACGCCGGTTCTGTCAACCGTTTCAACCTGCGCTTCCACTTCAACGTAGTCGTCACCTAATGTAAAGTTTATTGAAACAGACCCAATTAATAAAGGATGACAAAGTGGGATTAAATCTGAGCATCTTTTTGAAGCCTGGATTCCGGCAATTCTTGCCGCCGCAAGTACATCTCCTTTAGAGATGGCATTTGACGCAACCAACGAAGTGGTTTCTGGTTTCATATATACCTTACCCCTTGCCAAGGCTTTTCGATGGGTGGGTTCTTTTGGGGTTACGTCCACCATTTGTGCTCTTCCCAATGGATCTACATGTGTAAGCTCGCTACCAGTCACTTAATTAAGTATAACTAAATTTCAATCTCTTATCAAACTTAACTGCGATATAAATGGACAATTATGATTCATATTACAGGGTTATTGGTTTTAGGTTGACGTTTAACGGTGCATGCATCGGTAGAAAATAGCTTCAATCTGATGGTTCTAAAGATATCTGCGTGAAAGATCTTTCAAAATCTCAATAACTCCTTCTTTGAGATCTGGGCGGTTGAGGGCAAATTCAAAGTTAGTTTTTAAATAGTCAAGCTTATTTCCAATATCGTATCTGCCATCTGTAAATACGTATCCCAGAACTTCGTGGTCCTGTAAGTACAGTTGAATCGCATCGGTAAGTTGAAGTTCCCCATTTTTTCCCGGCGCAATTTGGCTTATGTAGCCAAATATGTCGGAGCTAAAGACATATCGCCCCATTATGGCCAATTTGGAAGGTGCCGCTTCGGGTTCGGGTTTTTCGACAACTTCGGTGATTTTAACCACATTTGCCGTTTCAGTTTCTTTGTAGGATACACAGCCATACATTGAAATTTCTTCAGGTTTTACTTCCTTTAGGGCCAATATTATTTTATTTGTGTTTTGATGTAGTATCATCATCTCGCTGAGCACAGTTGAGGTTGGTGCCATGAGGTCGTCAGCAAGCAAAACTGCGAACGGTTCATTGCCAACATGCGCCTTTGACATTAGAATAGCATGTCCCAGACCAAGCGGTTCGGGTTGACGTGCAAAGTAAAAATCGGCTGATTCGGATATTTCAACTATACCGTTAAGTTCGTCAAGTTTATCTGCCCTCTTAAGGTAATATTCCAGTTCAAATGATCGGTCGAAATGATCCGCAAGAGAGCGTTTGCCCCGACCGGTAATTATCAAAACATCTCGAATACCGGCTGTTATTGCCTCCTCTACAACATATTGAATTGCAGGTTTGTCAACCACGGGGAGCATCTCTTTAGGTTGCGCTTTAGTCGCTGGTAAAAATCTAGTTCCCAGGCCAGCAGCGGGGATAACCGCTTTTGTTAGCAAAGTTCTCATAATTGATATTTGCTTTCAAAATTAGTAGTTGCTGAGTTTGGATGATGAATGGTCGTAGGTGGTCTTGTCTTCATTTGTAACAATCTTAGTTAATGTCATGTTCACTGACATATATTTGAGGTTTATAGTTTCTCACCAAAATTTAAATCAGAATTTACAATAAATCAAGTTCGTAGCGGTTTGTTTAAAAACTGTGTTCCCATCTGATTTGCATCATTTCAATTAAATTACGGTACAATTATCATATATAAAAAACATATTATTGGGAGTAATTTATGCCAGTTTACGAATATCGTTGCAAACACTGTGATTATAGTTTCGAGCGTAACCAATCCTTTCACGAAGAGCCATTGGCAAAATGCCCTAAATGCGAGACCGACTCGCTTAAGAAGGTTTTTTCTGCGGTCGGTATAGTTTTCAAGGGAAGCGGGTTTTATAAGAACGATTCGAGGAATGGCTCTACTAGCTCTACGGCGGGATCGTCTTCGAGTGCCGCTTCGGCGACGGGAGAGAAAAATACTTCGACCTCTACTGCTGATATTAAAACCGAAAGTGGCACCGCGGGATCAGACACTTCAACTAACTCGAGTAAAACTGAAACCACAAAGAGCGAGAAATCAAACGCTTTAAGTGAACTAGCAACTTCGACCTCAAAAAATAGCTAAATTGTATTTCAAGCTATTGTTTAAGCTAGGCAAAGTGATCCTCAACAAGAATTATTTTCTGTTGATGCCCTAGAATGGCCATTTAGCTCTATTTTGTGGGGTTTTAAACTTAAACAGCCGTAAAACTTGCTTTAAATCTTTGACTATCTGTAATAGTGATTGAAGGTATTTTTAGGATATCGATAAAAATGATTAAACTATCACGGTTAAATTTTAGAAATATTAATAAAAATTTATATTTTTCACTGGACAAATTGACTTGTTTGATGATAGAGTTTATATAGCAGTTAACATAATTTCTCGTCGGACTAAAAAAACTGCTTTACGCAACTACCGATAACAGATTTGTTAAAAACTGAGTTAATTGGGAATTTTTAGGCAAAAGTTATCGCTTTAATGGTTCCAGAATTATCGGTTCGTGTGGCGAGAATGTCTGCTGACGAGTTGTGATTATCGTCGGTTTACCTATTGGTAAATGTGGGTTAACTGCAATTGAAACTGTAAGAAACTATTGATTAAATTAACGGAAAGCTATGAGAAAGACTCAAGTAAATCCTGCGTGGAGAGTAAAAGCGGCATGTAAAGGTTTGGAACCGGATATTTTTTATCCAGAACCTGATGACGACGAGGGAGCCATCGAGGCTAAAGCTATTTGCGGACAATGTCCAGTGAAAGAGCTTTGCCTTGAACACGCACTTACCTATCGTGAAAAAGACGGTGTATGGGGCGGTGCTACTGAACGCGAGCGCAGAAGAATATTAAGACAGCGGAGAAAATCGGCGTAATGCCGCTTTTGGTACGAAAGGCATTTGTCAGATAGCTTTGTGGGCTAAAAGAAAATTGGTACGTAATAAAAAATTGTACCAAATGGAATAAACTATTATTAAAAATAATGTAGGGACTCCAGGCATAGATGTGGGTCACCTTCAGGGATCTGGGATTTGATAGCGTTCATGCGGTAGGACATGTTCGATGGGTCCAAGAGTTAGCATGATGAGACC
>DAHXLF010000134.1 GCA_027371755.1 Acidimicrobiales bacterium | reverse complement strand
TCCTGGTCTGCATTTTGATAATAAGAAAGTCCATTCTTAAGGAAAGTTCTTTGGCCTTACGTTCATTTCACGATGTTGTCGGTGCAAAAATAACCAATAAAAGGATGAAGCAATTAAGGTATCCTACAGAAGACATCCAAAAGGTTGTTAAATTAGTTGAATTACATCTCAGATTTCACACATACAAAATGGGCTGGAGCGATAAAGCGGTAAGAAGGTATGTCAACGACGCCGGTGACCTGTTGGAATATTTAAACGAATTGACTAGATGCGACTGTACCACGAGAAATGAACGTAAGGCCAAAGAACTTTCCTTAAGAATGGACGAGCTGGAAAAAAGGATCGTAGAGCTGAAAGAAAGAGAAGAGCTTAAGTCAATTAGACCCGAACTTGACGGTGATCAGGTAATGAAGCTATTAAATATTGCACCGTCCAAGGTCGTAGGACTGGCGCTGGATTACTTATTGGAGCTACGTCTTGACGAAGGGTTACTTGGAGAGCAAAAAGTAACCGAAGCCCTTATTAAATGGTTCGAAGAATTTAATAAAACTCAAGATAAATAAAGAATTTATCTTGAGGATAGAATTCTATAAATAAGCCACCTGTCGATCTTCTGTTAAGGTAAAAGCAGAATTCGATTCGGATTGACTATGACAGAGTTTGCCTATTGTTCGGCAAACTCTTCAACCATTTGTCTAGCAATTTCGTCTCTGTGTTGAATTGGAGGCGACTTCATAAAGTAAGCGGACGGGCCTTCCAGAGGTCCCCCGATTCCTTTATCTTTTGCAATCTTGGCACACCTTAATGCATCGATAATAACCCCAGCTGAATTGGGTGAATCCCAAACTTCGAGTTTAAGCTCGAGGTTTAACGGAACGTCACCAAAGTTTCTTCCTTCAATGCGGATATACGCCCACTTACGATCTTCAAGCCAAGGAATGTGATCCGAAGGTCCGATGTGTACTGATTCTTCGGGCAGCTGGTTTTCCAACTGTGAAGTGACGGCTTGAGTCTTAGATATTTTTTTGGATTCAAGTCTCTGTCTTTCCAACATATTCTTAAAGTCCATGTTTCCTCCGACGTTCAACTGGTAGGTACGGTCAACAGCCAAGCCCCTGTCTTCAAAAAGTCTTGCCAGAACTCGGTGAACTATGGTAGAACCAACCTGACTTTTTATGTCATCGCCAATTATGGGAAGATTTTTATCTATGAATTTTTGAGCCCAAACCGGATCTGACGCTATGAATACGGGGATTGCGTTTACGAATGCCACACCGGCATCCAAACATGCTTGAGCGTAAAATCTTTGGGCCTCTTCTGAGCCAACTGGCAGATATGAGACCAACACGTCAGCCTGGGTGTCTTTAAGAATCTGGACAACGTCGATGGGTTCTGCCGGGCTTTCCTGGATGGTTTCTTTGTAGTACTTGCCCAACCCGTCCAATGTGGGTCCCCGATTAACCGAAACATTGTAGTTTTTAATTTCAGAGAATTTAATCGTATTGTTTTGTCCTGAAAAAGCCGCTTTGGACAGTTCCAGTCCGACCTTTTCCGAATCTACGTCAAATGCGGCTACCGGCTCTAGATCCCGAATATGATACCCGCCCAAAATTACGTGCATTAATCCTGGAACGTTGGTGTCCTGGTCTGCATTTTGATAATAAGAAAGTCCTTGAAGAAGCGAACTTGCACAGTTGCCGACACCGGCAATGGCAAATTTAATCTTTTGTGTCATAGTTTTTCCTCCGTTTTTAATTGTTTATTGTTGTCTTCATGTTCCGATTCTAACTGCGCATCGTTTAAAAGTTTGTCCAGCCAAGACATGTCGGCTTTTAACAAAGCAATGCTTCTTTCCATTAGAGCTATTTTCGAAGAGTTTGCATCCGGTAATTTAAGTTTGTTTTCCAATTCGTTCAACTTAAACTCCAAATCCTGCCTTCTGCGCTTCAGCAGAAGTGTCCTCGCCGAAGTAGGCAGATATTTTGAAAATGCCAACTTAACGGTAAAATTTTTAGTTTCATTTTCACTTGTTTCCGGTTCGGCGGGAGCATTTAACAATTGAACCAATACCTCTTCCCCTTTAGAAGTAATTCTGTAAATCTTTTTGTTTTTTGAAGATTTTAGGGATTTGGTTTCAAATCGCAAGTTATCTTGAGCTCCCATGGATCGATAAACCGCTAAATTTCCAGTTAACGATCCGGTAGATACCGTATTTGTGAAATTTTGATCGGATGCTTGATCCGTTTTGTTTATTACCTCGATACAGCCGTCTTCGGTAAGCTTAGCCAAAGTTGGATATAAAGAACCGAACGAAACGCTGAAGCTGAGACCCAATTCGTCTTTTAAGCGACGCCTCAGTTCATATCCGTGTAAGTCGGATTCTTTAAGTAATCCTAAAATGGCAATTTCAAGCATTAAATACATTATAGCGCAAAAATATATCGTGATGATATATTTTTTTGTTATATATGAAAATTACCCATTTGTTTAATTTATTTCTTGTTTGATTTTGTCCGAACTAAGTATAATTATATTTGTTTAAGATTATGAAATTAGATCCACTAAAAAATAACGTCTATGGAGCGCTTGTAGATTACTCATTAATCAGGAAGACGACATTGGACCGATTTAAACAGGGTAAGATTCTGCGGTCCGATATTTGTGATGCGCAGACCGAACTGATGAGGGTGGCTAAAAACTACGGTATTGAACTTAAACAAAGCTGTCCCATCTGTAATAACTATCAGCTGGTATATGTGACATATGCTTTCGGTAATAAAATTGTCAAATCGGGTATTTGTATAACTGAAGGTTCTGAAATTTATGATTTAACAAAAAAGACTAACGAACTGTTTTTGTATGATATTGAAGTTTGTTTAGGTTGCCGATGGAATCATTTAATGAAAAAGTCGCAAGTAAAAAGTTAGGTCAAGCTTTGATTCAACTGTTAAAAGTTACGAACTGAATCAGCCGATTAGGAAATCGGGTCGATGCATTTGAATTCAGTTATTTGGATTTAAAAAGAGCCAAATTTGACATTCTACATCCTATTAAAAACTCTAATTTAGTCAAACGTACCGGTTAAAACTGTAGGTCAATACTTACCAATTGATGATGAATCAATCTAAGACGTTTAATGAACGTTTAATTACTGTCCGATTTTACGTTTGGATAGATGCACATACATGATTTGCACCACATTTCAGAATTTGGCTCCACGGTGCTTTCGATAACTTTGCTCATGTCTGGGTCAAAATTGTTTAAATCTATTTTTTGATATACCCTGAAAACTTCGGTTAAGTCTTGGTCTTCATCTCCACAGTTATCGCATGTTTTTTTGACCATAGTCTTATTATATTACGCAAGCCCATAAACGTGGTTGCATATTTGGCTCGTCGGATTCTAATGATATTTTTCGACCACCTTAACGCTAAAGGTGTGAAATTAATAGGATTCAGGTTTTAAGTAACCTTTTCGTTAATCTTGATACCAAAAAACCGAATCGATACTTAACAAACAGACATTTAATAAATAAGTTCTATGGTATGTAACTTTAAGCGGTAGTAATTTATGAATTCTTATTCTTGATGCGACCATATTTCATTTAATATTCTAAAATAATCTCAATATTTTTGTAAGATGCTGCAGACAAATCAAGATCTGAGATCTCTTTAACAGCAGCGTTAATTTGATCTGCGATAGCTAAAGTCAATGCGTGTAAAATGTTTGTAGTGTGTTGCTACAATGTGTTTTTGTAGTGCGTCACAAGATTGACAGTTTTCCTACTATCGTTTAGTATATATGTATGAGTCATACGTATGTGCCTAGAGATAACGCTAATTCAATTGCAGTGTTTTATATGTTGAACATTGACAGTTCCGACCCTGCAAGGTCGGCAAGGTTTTATGCCGCAGCTCTCGGATGGGAGGTTACCTATAGCGACGACAACTATGGCATGGTTGAAGGCAACGGTATCAAGATCGGATTTGGCAAGATTGAAGGATTTAAACCTGTGGAGTGGCCAGATGAGGCTGGCGTTAAAAGGTTCCATCTTGATTTTCTCGTCGATGATCTAGATGATGCTACGGAGAAGTTTTGTGCAATCGGGGCGACCCAGCCAGAATTTCAGCCCGGAGCGGAGGGATGGCGTGTTTTGCTAGATCCAGATGGTCGGCCTTTTTGTTTAAGTCCCCGTCCTGCAATCACTTCTTAAGGCGAGTTCGTGTCCGATCTCGCAGAATTGCTTGTTCAAGATGTTCAACATATAAAACACTGCAATTGAATTAGCGTTAATTTGATCTGCGATAGCTAAAGTCAATGCGTGTAAAATGTTTGTAGTGTGTTGCTACAATGTGTTTTTGT
>DAHXLF010000133.1 GCA_027371755.1 Acidimicrobiales bacterium | reverse complement strand
GACAAGTTATTTGAAAGTTGGTTTACAACATAGATTGTATTTGTGTTCGGATTAACCGCCACTGCCACTGGGTTGGTACTTACACCTATTGTTGTTGTAACAGTATTTGTCGATCCATTTATAACTGACAAGTTATTTGAACCACTGTTTGCAACGTAGATTGTATTTGTGCTCGGATTTACACCTACTCCCTCAGGTTTAGTACCTACTGGTATTGTTGTTGTAACAGTATTTGTCGATCCATTTATAACTGTCAAATTATTTGATTTGAAATTTGCAACATAGATTGTATTTGTGTTTGGATTAACAGCTACTCCATCGGGACCAGTACCTACCAATATTGTAGTTGTAACGGTATTTGTCGATCCATTTATAACTGACAGATTATTTGAAAGTTGGCTTGCAACATAGATTGTATTTGTGTTTGGATTAACCGCTATTCCATTGGGGTTAGTGCCTACTGGTATTGTTGTTGTGACAGTATTTGTCGATCCATTTATTACTGATAAGTTACTTGAATTGAAATTTGCAACATAGATTGTATTTGTGTTTGGATTTACAGCTACTCCGTTGGGGTTAGTACCTACTGATATTGTTGTTGTAACAGAATTTGTAAATTCATTTATAACTGATACATTACCTGAAATAAAATTTGCAACATAGATTGTATTCGTATTTGGATTAACAGCTACACCAGCCGGGCCAGTGCCTACACCTATTGCTGTTGTAAGAGTATTTGTAGATCCGTTTATAACAGATATGTTATTTAAACCTTCGTTTGCAACATAGATTGTATTTGTATTTGGATTAACCGCTACACCATATGGGTTAGTTCCTACAGATATTGTAGGATTTGTCGCTAAAGCGATGTGATCAGAAAGCATTGCAAATGATCCTGCCAGTATTGTAGATATTGCAACAATAATTATTGTTTGTTTTAGTTTTGATATTAACAATTTTGTTATTAACAACATTGTGTACCTCCAAAGTTTCATTAGTCTTAGAAAATTATGAGGTTATTAATAGATTTCCTGTGAACCACCAACAATTGATACTAATACGGGAATTCAAAAACAATTAATCAACCACCTAAACGCTATCCTAGCACAAAGTAACACTGATGCTCCTATATTGTCAAATATCTACTTAAAACTTTTTCAGGCTGCGTTGTCTATCGATTTTGCTCGAAAGGACTCCATTACAGTTTGATAAACCTCTCTAGCAAAATAGCACTTTAAACATCGGAAAATGTCCTTCTTAAAAAGCCCTTCAGATAACCTTTTTGCGACATATGCAATTGTTGGCTCATGAAATCGTATCCGGACCATAGCAATTCTAAAGAGTGCGGCATTTGCTTGGCAATTGCCTCAACGATTCAATCTAAAACGATCAGTTCTTCTAAGATGATACGGGGATAAGACAGGCTCCACAGAGCTTTGCGAATTTAGCCTCTGAGGTTATTCTTTCTGGGTTGTCACCAAAGGCTGAGAGAAGTTCAGCTGCACAGTCGTGTGCGATGCCGATTTTTCCCATGAGCTCTGAACATACATCTTCGACTAATTGCTCAAGTAGCTTGATGTGGCCCGGTAACAATCGGGCTAGTTGTCGCATCTAGTATTTTATCATTTCTATGCTACTTTAACTTTATCTCCTTTCGAATTTAAGGTAGATCCTATGGTTACTGACTCTGTTGGTGTGAAGTTTCTAATATTTTTCATTGACCATCTCTGTGAATTTAGATTCATTGCTTTTTGATATATTAATTCCCTATTTTTTAAAATATCAATATCTAGTCCGTCATATTTCTGATTAGGAGTTACATAATTGATTCCCGAATGCATATGTGAGCCATTATAGGTTTCAATAAATTCTGTCACCAACTGTCTAGCTTTTGTAATATCTTCTAATCCGCCATATGGATATGCTGGAAAATATTTCAATGTTTTGAAAAATGATTCAATGTGGGCATTGTCATTTTTTAACGTGTAAATTTACCAACCAAACAATATAAGGTAATTAATTCAAATTACACTTTAAAGTTAAAATCAGAAATCAAATCAACGCTTTTTTCTGTAACATTTGACCCATAGGATAAACCGGAATTAAAATAGAGCCAACTTAAAATTCCCGACTCCGCTATTAATCCCAAATCCGTCATTAATGGCGGGTTATAAATACTCTCGTGAGAAATTGATAAAGATTCCTCTAATTTCATTCTTTTTGCAATTTGGTTAGGAGAAAGTGACTTTTTGAGAAGGTCTTTAACGAGACTCCAATCATCAATTGTGAATTTCAAAGCATTTTGATTATCAGTACTTCTTGAAATAGCCATTTCATTTGCTTGTTTAGGTCGATATCCTCTCAAACCAGTATTTCGAGTCAATTCTCTAGAAACAGTAGATTTATGGTACCCAATCTTCTTGGCTATATCAGATATTGTCAAACCGACGCTCTTCCAAGCTTTGATCTGATAACGTTGATCTATAGTGAGTTGATGATAATTTTTCAATTGTGCTCCTGTTCCTAAAATAAGATCGCATTGATACTATCTCAGCTCACTATATTTTAGTTAAGGTGTTGCACTTCGTTATTGATGGCGGGATGTCAGCTAATTCTTCGAGAACAAAAAGAATTTATAGGTCAATTGCAATATTGATTTTAAGTGTTGCGGCTCTGGGGGCATGCACTAACAGTAAGCCCATAACCGTTAGTAAAAGACGTGCCAAAATAGTGATACCGAAAACTCTATCGGAACTTTCATATAACTGGCCTCAGGTCGGAAATAATTTATGGGGGGATCGATATTCACCGATCAAAACGTTTACTTCATCAAATCTCTCGAATTTAACCTTAAAATTCTCATACAATTTGAATCACTTCAGAGTGGGCGGACAGGAATGCGAACCCATAGAAATGGGTAATTACCTTTATGTTACAACATCTGGTGACGGACTTTACGCATTTAACGCAGCTACTGGTTCGTTAATTTGGAGCTATATTCCACAACTTAATTATGTTCCGGGTTGGTCGGCCGAATCCAATCGGGGGCCAGCAGTGAGCGGAAACTACGTCTTTCTTTTAACGGCCGGCGATTATCTGATTATATTAAACAGGTTCACTGGCACTTTGATAAATAAGTTTCAAGTGGCCGATCCCGCTCTGGGATACTCAGAAATGATGGCTCCACTTATATATAAAAACCTCGCCATCGTCGGAAGCTCCGGAGGCGACGAAGGCACGAGAGGATTTTTAGAGGCAATCGATATTAACTCCGGTTCTACCATATGGAAATGGTACAGCGTGCCGCCGCCGGGAGTATCGTGGAATCAGCCGACAACTGGAAATCACGGCGGCGGAGACGTGTGGACAACTCCTGTCATTGTAAATAACCTGTTGATAGCAGGTACCGGAAATCCGTCACCGGATTTTTATGGAGAGCTAAGACCCGGAAGCGATCCGTATACCGATTCTGTTGTAGCGTTAAATGTTAACACGGGAAAACTTGTTTGGGCTAGTCAGGAAGTTTTTCACGACCTTTGGGATTCGGATGCAGCCTCGCCACCTGTGATCTTTTATAGACATAACAAACTTACGGTGGGTGAAGCCGGTAAAGACGGCTACTGGTATGAAATAAATCTGTCAAACGGAAACAGACCAATATCTCCGATACCTTTTGTTAAGGTTGATCGTACTCCTCCAAGTATTTCGGGAACACTGGAGTGGCCGGGATCAGAGGGCGGAGCAAATTACGGCGGAACCTCATTTGATCCTCAAAACGCCTCAGCCATAGTTGCCGGAATTAATTTTCCCACTATCATCAAATCAAGTTCAACTACCCCGGCGGCCGCTAATCCCAGCCAAGACAGAGAAGATGCCGGCAGTACTTCGATTACACCGACGGGAATTACGCCAACTGGAATCATTACAGGAATAGATACCGACACTGGAACCCTCTTGTGGCAGGATAAATTTAGTTCTCCGTCCATAGGAGGAGTAAGCACAACCGCTTCGGGATTGGTATTTGCCGGATTTGAAAACGGAAACCTGAAAATCTTGGATGAAAAATCAGGACAAATTATTTGGAACACCAATGTAGGCGCTCCGATTGCTGTTGCACCGATACTGTACGAGATTCAAAACAAACCATATTTAGCCATAGAGACCGGCGGAGCCGAATCTCTTAAATATCAGTTTCCCTACAGTGGACCATATAAACTTATGGTTTATTCACTTAGCTAACCGTCTACCCGCACCTTCGTGTTTTTTTATCGGAATCGATGTAACTTCGTTAACTTGCGAAATTCCTATAAAGCTGTTTCTATGGAAACTTAGTTAGATTCTTACTTAAGTTAACTGATTTCGGTAAACAACTCTTAAAGCGGCTTTAAATTTTAGCTCTTGCGCTAAA
>DAHXLF010000132.1 GCA_027371755.1 Acidimicrobiales bacterium | reverse complement strand
TAAAAACCCCATTGTAGTTAATGTAACGGAGGTATTCTTAAATCTTGTGTTTGGAATTCTAATTTATGGGTTTCCAGAACAGATATGGGTTATCATAGGCTGAAATGCTCAAGTGTGTCTTAAGGTAGGAGGCCGGGTAACATAGAAGCTTAAATATGAACCTCCAAGAAGCATGGTTAGCTCATTATAATTTAATTATTTCTTACTGTTGTTAGGATAAGTTATTTTGACAAACGTGTACAGTGAGCTTGTGTTGTGACGTAATTAGAGATCTATTTACATACAATTTATTAGTGCTTGTAATTTAATAATTTTATCACAAGATTACAAAGCAGTCAAATACAAATATATCGTATGTTTGTCTGCTGCACTTTAGCTTGTTAATCGCATCGATTTGGCTAACTACGGCTAATCATTTCATCTTGTAGTCTAGGCTTTATTCTTTCGATAACAACGTTACAAAAATTAAACTGTATATCTAACTTGTGGCATACGCCGCAAAATTCAAGATCTCTTTTTTAGTAAATCTTCGAACATTTCTATATATTTTGCAGCCAAAACATCGATTGAATATCGGGTAACTCTTTCCCTCGCCACTTTTTTAAGAAGTCGAATTTTAGCTCTGTCGGAAATCAGTTCTGTCAGCTGTTTGGATAAATCTTCGGCATCGCCAACTTTAAAATACAAACCAGTTTCTTTGAGAACCGCCCTAAAGGGTGTAATATCAGAAACTATAAGAGCGGTGTTTGCTGCCATCGCTTCAAGTAAAACCAATCCAAATGATTCAGATGAAGTAGCCGGCGCAACAAAAATATCTGCCTTTAGGTACTGCTCAACTAATTTATCGCGCGTCAGCTCGGACATAAAATTGACGTTATTTATTTCAGCATAGCGCTTACTGTGATAAATAAAATCGTTCCCAGACCCTACAATAGTAAACTTTATATTCAAAATATTCTTTAAATGATTTTGGGTGTTAATTATATCCATTGCCTTTAAAAAGATATCATACCCTTTCCGCGGCTCAAATCTACCCACAAAAAGTATATTTATTGAATCATC
Source organism: Acidimicrobiales bacterium (assembly GCA_027371755.1). GTDB lineage: Bacteria > Actinomycetota > Acidimicrobiia > Acidimicrobiales > JABEUL01 > JAJZNL01. The sequence goes on along the minus strand of DAHXLF010000132.1, from coordinate 3,360 downwards.
GTCTTTTGGTTGTGTGTCTGTTCTAAATTCCTCCAAATTGATGCCGTTAAATAAAATCGGCGGGCGTAAATTGCTTACCAACTCTATAGTATCTTTGGCACTTTCGCTAACAGCAACGCTTGCATCTATTTTGCTTGAGAACATCTTAGCTATTTTCATGTAGTTCTTATAAAGCAGATCTACACCGTTTCTATGGAAGGTTGCAACTATCGGGACAGTTTTTGGCCGCAGCAAATACATTAATGTGGGGCCTGGAACAAACGGTTCGTGCAGATGAATTATGTCTGCGTCAAACTTTTGAATCAATGTTTTAATTAAACTTAAAGGCCTTATACCGATGTTGGCGTCAGACCCATTAGACGGTACCCGAATGGCTTTGCCCAGATAATTTAACATAAACTTGCCGCTTTCTAAATGTTGTTTAGACACATCAGAAAATTGATTGTTTAAAACCTCTTTCGAATCAGCAAGACCGTCAACATGCACTTCGTGTCCCTGCTCTAGAAATTCTCGAGCCAATAAAACTATTTGAGCGTTAACTCCACCGTAATTTGAGAAACTGTAGGGACTTACAATAGTAATTTTCATTGAATTAATAGCATAAAATCATTCTTCAAAAGCATTCTTGTTTAACTGTTGACAGTTCTTATAGTTAAAAATTAGTAAACTGCCATAAGCGATACCTGATAGCACCCATTGGTATTCATCTAAAATACTTTGTTTAAATTCTACATTATGAGTTTTATCGATTTGAATTACAATCGGAATTTAATAATTCAAGACAGATTTTCAAGTAAGGATACGGTCCGTCAAGTCCATTTATCTCTATTTAATCACCATGATCACTTTTGTATGCTTAGAAATAGTTTTAGATGAATTGTTGTACACAGTCAATATATATTGACTGTGTCAATCATAGATCAATCTTAGTTATGAGTCGATTTAATGAAATGATTGTTGAAACCGTATTGTATATTTACAAATTAAACTAATAATATACAGAGTTTTGTACGGTTTCAATTTCTTTGGATGGTATATTTTTTGAAACCAGTAGCGGTTAGGAGTATGTGATGGATATAAATCGAGGTAATTTACTAGTTAAAAGAGGTCTTGCCGAAATGTTAAAGGGCGGTGTGATCATGGATGTCATAAATAAAGAACAGGCCAAAATTGCCGAAGATGCCGGGGCTGTTGCTGTAATGGCTCTTGAACGGGTTCCTGCGGACATTCGTCGAGATGGTGGAGTAGCAAGAATGAGTGATCCTGCTTTAATTGAAGAGATCCAGCAGGCAGTTACCATTCCGGTTATGGCTAAGGCTAGAATAGGGCACTTTGGAGAAGCTCAAATATTGCAAAGTTTAAAAGTCGATTACATCGACGAATCAGAGGTATTGACGCCCGCAGATTTCGATAATCATATTGACAAATGGAAATTCGAAGTTCCTTTTGTATGCGGAGCTACAAATCTGGGAGAAGCTCTGAGGAGAATTAGTGAAGGTGCGGCAATGATTCGATCCAAGGGTGAAGCCGGTACGGGTGACGTGGTTGAAGCTGTTAAACATTTAAGATCCATTACTAATGAAATTAGGATCATAACTCAGCTTGACGGGGCTGAAATTTATAAAAAAGCTAAAGAGCTTCAAGCAAATGTTGAACTTGTAAAGGAGATAGCAGAAACTGGCGAACTTCCGGTTCCGCTTTTTTGTGCAGGTGGAATAGCAACTCCGGCTGATGCAAGTTTGGTAATGCAGCTGGGAGCTCAGGCGGTATTTGTGGGATCGGGTATATTCAAAAGCGGTGATCCTTCAAAGCGAGCCGAAGCTATCGTTGAAGCGACCGCACATTATCAAGATCCTGAAATTGTACTGAAGGTTTCCAAGAATCTCGGAGAACCCATGGTTGGAATAAGTTCCCACGAATTAAGTGAATCACAACAATTGCAGGGTAGGGGATGGTAGTTGTTTAAATTTGAAGATTTGAATTGTTGGGCAGACAGCAGCGTAGTGGTGGTTGCCGTTAAGTCAATGAAAAGTTCTATTTTTAATACTTAAGGTTGTATAGTCAATGAAAGTAGGTATTCTTGCATTGCAGGGAGACGTGGATCTTCACCGATCAGTATTGGAAAGTCTAAAAGTCCAGTCGGTGCTTATAACTTCAAAAGAGCAATTAGATGACGTGAGGCGTCTGATTATTCCGGGCGGAGAATCTACGGCTATGTCTAAATTGTTGGTATCATCTGATATTTATGGTCGACTTAAAGAAAGAATTGAACAAGATTCTATTTCTATTTTTGGAACTTGTGCCGGATTAATTTTGTTGTCCAATACTGTGTTGGACGGGCGCCAAGACCAAGTGAGCCTGCAAGCTCTGGATGTATCGGTGCGGAGAAATGCATTTGGGCGTCAGATTGAATCTTCATTCAAACATGTGGAAATGGTCACCGGCGGTTTTATTGAACCTGCCTTTATCAGAGCCCCTAAAATTGAGAATGTTTCCACTAAAGTGGATATCTTAGGAAGACTTAAAGATTCCGGAGAACCGGTATTGGTTCGTCAGGGCAAAATGATGGGGGCAACATTTCATCCTGAATTGTGTTTCAACCAAGACTGTAACATGGTGCATAGATTATTTTTGGAATATACGGAGGAGAACTAGGCGTATGTCGGGTCATTCGAAATGGGCTACAACAAAATATAGAAAAGGTGCTCAAGATAAAGCCAGAGCTAAACTTTTCGCGAAATTAATACGCCAGTTGGAGGTAGCCGCATCAGAGGGCGGCGGTGATATTAACTCCAATGCAACTCTCCGTACGGCTTATGCCAAAGCAAGAGATGCCTCGGTTCCGATGCATACTATTGAGAGGGCGATCAAACGCGGTACCGGCGAGTTGGAGGGAGTTAAATATGATGCGATTTCATATGAAGGATACGGACCAAATGGGATTGCCATTATAGTGGAAACTTTGTCGGACAACCGTAATAGGACCGGATCTGAAATTAAGACCGTTTTTTCCCGAAATGGTGGTTCGATGGCAGAACCGGGTTCTGTAGCATGGCAGTTTTCACGAAAAGCAGTTGCCCTTTTCGAATCTGATAAAGATGAAGATACGGTTTTAAGTGAGTTGTTGGAATGTAATATTGACGACTTGAGTCAAAAGGAGCGAGTATTTAAGGTTATAGGGGAGCCGAACACCTTACACGATTTGGTATCAATTATTAATACGAATAATTGGAAATTGGTTTCGGCGGATAATGAGTTAATCGCTTCGCAAACTATTGATATAAAAGACATTAACGAGGCTAAAAAAATCTTAAAGTTATTAGAAGCATTAGAAGAAAATGATGACGTACAGAATATCTA
>DAHXLF010000131.1 GCA_027371755.1 Acidimicrobiales bacterium | reverse complement strand
TAATGGAAGTTTTGATTAAACTATACAACGGTAACGGATGGATTCCAGAGAATTTAACAAATACCTGAATAGTTACTTATAATTTACATAATCAAAAGTCGATATGTCGCAAAATTTTAAGCGCGAGGCCATCCAAAATATCGCTTTCTAGAACATGACAACTTTTAACGCCAAACTTTTGCAACGCCGCCAGAAGTATTAACGCCCCGGCAACTATTACTTCAGCCCTTCCCACTTCGAGTCCCGAAAGCTCACGGCGCTTACTAAGTGGCAATTCGGCTAAGTATTGGAGCGTGGCTTCAATTTGATCCAAAGTCAACTCCTTTAAATGGACACCTTGTTTACTATACTCCTTTATGCCATTGGCAACCATATACAAACTAATAGCGGTACCGGCTACGGCATAAACTCTTTCGATTTGTAAATTTTGATATCTGGAGCAAACTACGGTAAACAAATTAGATACGTACTCGAAAGCTTTTTCTAAGTCGTTTCTGTCGACAGGATCAGACTTAAAAAATCTTTCGGTAAGTCTTACACATCCAATATCAATTGAACCACCGAGTGCATTTGAAACAAATTCGCTGGGTTCATAATCCGAATTTAAATAGTCAAGTTGAAGACCACTTATAACCTCAGTCGAACCGCCACCGATATCTATAACGACAACTCGCTCTTTCGTTGATTCCAAACCCGACATTGCCCCTTTAAAACTTAATACCGCTTCTTTATATCCGCTTAATAGCATCGGCGTTACGCCAAATAGATCGCGAACTTCTTTAATAAAGTATTGAGAATTCTTTGAATCCCTAACCGCAGATGTTGCAATCAGTCCCCATTCAGTCACGTTAAAGCTCTGACCTATTTCAAAATAATCCTTTAAGACCTTTAAGGTTCGGCTGACCGCGTCTTCATCTAACTTTTTTTCTTTGTCTACGTTTTGGCCTAATCTGGTAACCCTGGAATCCCTATAAATTTGATTTTTGTCATCGTCAATTATAAGCAGTCGAGTCGAGTTTGTTCCACAATCGATAGCCCCGATAATCTTATTCACCATAATTCGCTTTCGTATTCATCGATATTTAACTTACACGTACCAGCCACCCAACTCCCCACAACATCCTGTTTTGTTGCCAGAAAATTGGCTAAATGGGCATGTAGACATTTTAGTCCCCGCCCAGTTCCCCCAACACCGCCGTGAGGCATCAATCCCGCATAATTTTTAGGAAGAAGTTCATGTCTCATTGCCGAATATCTTTTATGAATTTCATCGATTTCGGTTTCATCAAACAGCCGTTCCACAAACTTCATACCAAATTCAGCTTCAACTCTTGACACTAACTTTGACTCTTTTTTACCCAATAACCAAAAAAGTGTCGGCATCGGAACCCCACTATTTAAAATAGGGTAGTTTACAATTACAACAATACCTTTTGTCGTTCTGTTTCTAACTGCGACTCTAAAGGGTCCCGCAGGCGGACGTTTCAAAAGTTTTTCTACTTCCAAAAAATCGGATTCGTCAAAACCGAAATCATCGATTGACTTAATCAATTTTAGGGATTCTTTGTCTTTAATATCCGTCTAATAATCAAAAGTAAGATGACGCCAACTGAAGGTATAATTATTGGCTTAAGCCGACTTTTTAATGGTGATGAGACCAAATCCAATATATCAATTGGTTCATTCGGTTGACTTTCGATCTTTAGTTCATCGACGCTTGATGCGCTATGGCTCTCTAAATCTGTACTATTCTCTTCTTCGTTGGCTTTAACGGATTCAGTCGAATTAGCCGAAGTCTGTGGCATTTCTATAATAGATGCCAAATTCTGTAAACCACTCTCTCCGTTTTCCTCCTTAGAACCTTCGGTAGGGACGAGGGCTTCAGGCACATTTAGTTGTTCGTTCACATTTGATGATTTAAAAATCGGAATAACCTCCCCATTGGATCCTTGGAGACTCCCGTCAATTAGAAGATCGTCTTGGGGAATCTGTAATTCAACTATATTTTCTTCGGGAGCATTTTCCGGTATTTCATCACTTGGGAGATCCGATTCGAAAAAATCGACTTTATCATCCGCTCTGTCGTCAGAATCGATTAAAGACATTCGGGGTTCAGAATCTTGAATGTCTTCTTGATCATACAACGTTACGTCTTCATCATCGGCCAATAAGGCTTCTACCGCATTAATATCATCTAGCTCTTCGACTTCGATATCTATCTCTTCTGCAGTAAAGTTGCCAATGGCAATTTCTCCCAAACTTCCTTCGCCTTCATCCAATTCTGCTTCTATGCTATTTGAAAGTTTAGACAATTTTTCGTCTGCAGGAGAGCCCTCAATGTCAACCCGATCCGCGTTAGAGCCCTGAGTCCTTGAATTGACTTCGTCAATTTCATCGTCCAAATCTATTTCGGTCGCCAATTTGGAAAGCTTATCAGCAACAATAAGATTTACAATTCCCAAAGCCGATTCATCACTTGTTGCTTCAGGGTTTTGCTTGTATTCTTGACCTTCGGCCATATCTTCATCTGATTTTATTTCATCTATCGATTCAGACGGAACCGACGATATCAAATTATTATCGTCAGCGTCATTATCTGCTGTTACTTTACCGATTCTGCCTTGCTCCAGATTCGCATTTTGAGATGCCGCCTGACGGGCTTCGTCAATGTCTCTTCTAATGTCTTCAAGTCGCTCTTTTAATGAATCGGTCAATTCTAGATTTGGGTCCGGATTATCATCAGAAGTTTCCGTCGCTACCGGCAAATCATCATCAGCTAACTCGATCTCCTCAGACGAAAAGTAAAGTTCCAACGATGAATCTTCAGAAGGGTCGGAATTATCCTCTCTGACAATTCCTTCTTGCCCCCTAATATTATCAATAGGTAAGCCTTTTTCTTCTTCATGGCTTAACTCCAGATTAGATTCTTCGATTTCACCTTCAACGACATCAGAATCAATATCAAAAATTTTGTTTTGAATATTTGCTTCCTGTTCGTCCGCGGCCTCGGTCGATTGATCAGACGCCAACTCTGCGGTTTCTTCAGTCCCGTTCATTACGGATTCAATCGGTTTGCCATTCAAGAGATTCGACAAGTTAGAAGCAAAAATATCTAAAATCTTACCTGAAACATCATCCAAAAGACCGCGTCCCAATTGAGCAACCTTGCCTGAAATGGATAGGTTGGTCGTAACCGTAACCCTGGTAATAGAATTGTCATCAACTATTATCGGTTTCAAGGTTGCATGTACAACGGCTGCAGCTGATCCGGTACCCTTAGATTCTTTACCATCAGCTTTTAATATAGCGGTATATGTTTTATGGTTTCTGTCTACCCATGTCGCAACGCCCGCATAAGAGGTAACGATTGGACCTACCTTAACTTTAATCGTTCCTTCGTATTCTCCGTTTTTAACACGGTCCAACTCCGCTCCGGGAAGACACGGAGCAATGAGCTTCAGGTCGGTTAACACTTCCCATGCTTTTTCTATGGGAACTGGCACCTTAAATTCGTTAATTAGCTCCATTTGCTTAAATCTTCTTTCGTATCAATATCCACCGGGCTTCCAGAACCCTTGACCAATGTAACCATATTCGGAAAATCTGCCATTAGCTGTTTTGCGCCGATATCGCCGGCAGTGGGCAGCTTAAAAAACATCTCCTTTTTAATTTTAATCGGATGACCCACCTTTTGTCCATAGGTAGTTGCAACAAGAGAAGTACTTTCTTCGTCCAGCACTGCGTTAAATGAATCAACTGTCAGAAAAGGCATATCCGCCAAAGCCACCACAACAGACGAATGGCCGCTGTTTAGGGCGTAGTGGATCCCTACGTTTAACGACGAAGCCAGCCCCAATTCAGCAGAGTGATTAATTAGAACCGTGAATTCATCGCTAATCAGACGTGTCAAAGTATCGTCCTTTAGCACCACAATCCTTTCGTCGCATTGCGTTTCAGAAACCACATCAAGTATCCACTTGATAAGAGGCTTACCCTTAAAGGTGGCCTGAAGTTTATTGGAATTAGATTTGCCGGTGGCAAAACGCTCAGATTTACCGGCTGCCAGAATTAAAATTGCATTGGACACAGTTAAATAATACACGGAATTAAAGGACGCCTCTTACCCAAATTATATTAGTAACTTCCCAATAGCTAAACGCGCCTATATACCCTAGCTTTCAAATACGGGTTCGCAAAGATATAAGTTCTAAAGGATCGCCAAATTACAGAGAGCGGCTCTATTTTCTTACAGCTTTGAAGTTGCTAATTAATTAATCCGCTCGTGGGTAGAACATAATAACCCTTTTTGAAAACAATTAATACTCCTACGAAATGAATCTATCAGTTCCACAAAAGGTCAATCGCTGAAATAAACGGAAAATTTCAGTCTTAAAAACAATGGAATATTCCGTCGCCCGAATACAAAACTTCTAAGCTCATGATTCCTAGTATAGTGTCGCCCAATTAGCTGGTGGTTATGTTATAGTTAATATATGCACAAACCTACACCCCCACTTATGATAACCAA
>DAHXLF010000130.1 GCA_027371755.1 Acidimicrobiales bacterium | reverse complement strand
AAATTAATCCAACAAATTAGTGGGAATTTGCACTTCCTGTGCCAAAAAATATTCTCCCAAACTTTTTGCCTGAGGATCTTCCCGAAGGCTTGAGGCTACTCCACGACCCAATAGCTTATGAATAACGAAGTTGACAGCAAATATGTTCTCTAGTTCATATCTGTCAACGATGAGATAAGAACCGTCGGTAGATTTTAATTCAGGCATGAGTTCTTGAATTTTTTCTACTGTCAAAAACTCGTTCAGCCATTGATAGGCCTTCTTTGATTTGGCCCAAAATCCTACATTCGCATTGCCGCCTTTGTCTCCGGATCTTGCTCCTGCCAAAGTACCTAAAGGTCTAACGGTAGTTTCAGTCGAGCCTTTAAACACATTTGATTTCGAATTGGATTGAATTATCGTTGGGTTTACAAATTCAATGTTCGCACCCTTAAGCGTAACATCAGAAAATTGAATTTTCTGCAGATTGATAAGAACTTTAGGGTCTATTAAGTTTTTGGGAATAACGGCCGGCCAATACACTCCGAATTGAGAACCGGTCGAAGGAGGAGTTTTTGAATATAGTCCTGGATAATTGGACAATACCAACGAAGTTGCCGCATCACTAAATTTCCTACCCACCTTGGTCGCATCCGGATCCCTAACTGTAATTTCCAAATCCGCCTTTTTGACTGACTCTAACCCAGGAACTACTTTATAGATCAATTTTGTATTAATCGACTCAAAATCTGTACCGATTATGTCAAACAGACTATGCTTAAAAAGGTCAGCCTTCTTTTCAATATTTAATCCAGTCAGTACAAAAGTCATCGAATTCTTATAACCACCGTTTAAATTAATGGAAATCTTATAATCTTCGGGCGGAAGCAATCCTTTTACCCCACTTATCTCAACCCTGTTTTCCCCAACTTCCTTAAGAACGATTGTCCGAAAGTCGGCAGTTACATCGGGGTTTAGATAAAACGGAGAAGCTATCTCATATAAAAGCTGGCTGGTAACCGTACCTACAGATACCAACCCACCGGTATCGTCAGGTTTCGTGATGACCGACGTACCGTCGTTTTTAAATTCGGCGATCGGAAAACCCATATTCTTAAAGGTCGGCACCTCTTCAAAAAAAGAATAGTTGCCGCCGGTTGCCTGAGTTCCGCACTCTATTACATGCCCTGCGACCAGAGCCCCGGCTAAACGATCCAGATCATCTTGAACCCATCCAAATTCAAAAGCAGGTGCAGCCATTACAAGAGCCGCATCGGTTACTCTTCCCGTTATTACTATATCGGCTCCAGACTTTAGGGCTGCCACAATAGGCCATACCCCTAAATACACATTAGCCGTGACAGGCGGTTGTTTTGTCAAATCAAGTGCTTCGGCGGTATCCATGTTTGCAAAAGAAATCCCCTGTTTCTGGAATGTCTCGAGTTCGCTCACGATGTTGTCACCCATGACCGTACCGACTTTTAAATCGCAGCCCGTTGATTCGATCAATTGAATTAACTTTTCAGATAGACCGACGGGGTCCAACCCTCCAGCATTTACAATTACCTTTATTCTTTTTGAAACTATATCTTCGAGTATTTCCTGAAACTGGATATAGAATGATCTCGCAAACCCGCCATTGTCCTTTAGTTGTGATTTATAAAGAATTAACATCGTCAACTCGGCCAGATAGTCCCCCGTTAGATAGTCGATGTCACCAAAAGTTACCATCTCTTTTGCGGCGGATAACTTATCCCCATAGAATCCCGAGCAGTTCCCGACTCTTATCTTTTTATCATCGTTCATACTTATTCATCCTCTTGAATTATTGCAAGCAACTGATTGTTAGATACCTGATCACCAACTTTAACGGTAACTGAAGTAACCACTCCCGCCAATGGAGTTACAACTTTATTCTCCATCTTCATGGCTTCTATAATTACCAAATCCTGTCCATGCTTCACCGAGTCATTTTCTTCCACCAAAATTTTGGTTATCGTACCTGGCATCGGAGCCACCAATGACCCTTTGGGGACCGACTCGGACGGATCGATAAAGGTCGGAACAACAGTAAATAATGCATCACCTTGTGCAGATCCGATCCAAATTTTATTTGCATCATCAAATACTTCATAACCAAACAATTTCCGTAAGTTTTCTGTGATCAATCCCACTTTAGAAGAGTCCAAATAGGATATTGTTGAACTTAAGGCATCATTATTGATTGAAACAAACGCAAGATTATCATTTCTGTCAAAGACATATTCGATTTCGAATTCCGACGGAGAAGTTTGCTGGCACTTTAAAATCAGTTTTTCGGGTTGACTTCTTAGGTTTCTAAACCCAATTGAAATTCCCGCTTGGTTAGCCAAACCTGCTTTATTGTAATTAGCCAAAGCAACAGTGGCAGCGATAACCATATCTTTTAACAGCAAGCCATCGGGTTTATAAATGAGCGATTCAAGGTTATGTCGTTGAAGATAAAAGGTGTCGGTTTTAGCTTGATTAAACTCTTCTTCTTCCAAAATTCCAATTAAAAGATTCTTATTTGTAGTTAATCCGCTTACCGTAGATTTCTTGAGAGCGGTTTTTTAGCTTTAAAATTGCCTGCCTACGATCTGTACCGTGGGCAATTATTTTTGCAATCATAGGATCGTATATGCTTGGAACTTCTGATCCGCTTAAATAACCCGTATCCAAACGAACAAGTTCTTCGTCAAAACTTAAAGTTTGTATCGTTCCCGGACTTGGGGCATAATCCCGACTCGGATCTTCAGCGTAAAGTCGCAATTCTATCGCATGTCCAATCGGTCGATTTATTTCCAGGAAATCTATTTTTTCACCTTGTGCAATTTTAATCTGAAGTTCCACCAAATCCAACTGCGTTATGGCCTCCGTCACAGGATGTTCCACTTGCAGCCTGGTGTTCATTTCAAGGAAATAAAAGTTATTATTTTGATCCAAAATAAATTCCACGGTTCCGGCATTTGTATAGTTCACGGCCCTGGCAACGGCGATTGCAGCTTGACTCATTTCATTTCTTAATTCATCAGAAAGAATTGAGCACGGTGCTTCTTCGATTATTTTTTGATGCCTTCTCTGGATCGAACACTCCCTTTCAAAAAGTGCATAAACATTGTCATACGAATCGGCCAATATCTGTATTTCAATATGCCTAGGATTCTCAATGTATTTTTCTATAAAGACTGTTTCATCTGAAAAAGCAGACTTAGCTTCTCGTTTTGCGGTTTCAACTGAATCTACCAATTCGTTTAAATCATTGATGACTCTCATCCCTTTGCCGCCACCACCCAAAGATGCCTTAATCAGCAAGGGCAAATCTTTGGAATTAAAACTATCCATCAGCTCATCTTTAGAAAAACTTGTAACGTCGGTACTTTGCAGCGTAGGAACATTACATTGTTTGGCCAAAACTTTTGAATTCAGCTTAGAACCCATCTCTTTTATCGCACTGTGAGACGGACCTATAAAAATCACTCCCTCATCAGTCACCGACTTGGCAAATTCAGCGTTTTCTGATAAAAATCCGTATCCAGGATGCACGGCATCAACTTTAGTTATATTTATTGCCCTAACTATCTGGCTAATATCAAGATAGGTTTCAAGCGAAGTATATCCGTCCATGACGTAGGTTTCGTCTGCCATTTGCGCATGAAGACCATTTACATCAGCAGTTGAACACAAAGCTACGGTATAGATACCCATTTTTTTTGCGGTCTTTATTATTCTGCAGGCAATTTCGCCGCGGTTAGCAATTAATATTGATTCGATTTTTTTCATAACTACATCCTGTAGACGCCATAGCCCAATGTTCCTTGAATGGGATTATTGTGGATTACCGACAAACACAAAGCCAATATATTCCTGGTATCCCTTGGGTCTATAATTCCGTCATCATAAAGAAGCGAGCTTAAATACAAGGCTTCACTTTCGTTTTCAATCTGATCTTCGATCATTTGGCGCATAACTTCATTGGCTTCTTCGTCAAAAGGAATTCCTCTGTCATGAGCGGATTGCTTTGCGACAATAGCCATAACTCCGGCAAGTTGTGCCTTGCCCATCACCGCAGACTTTGCATTCGGCCAACTGAATAAAAATCGAGGACTATAGGCCCGGCCGCACATGCCGTAATTTCCGGCTCCGTAAGATGCGCCCATAACAATTGTTATGTGAGGAACTCTGGAGTTTGACACCGCGTTAATCATTTTTGCACCGTCTTTTATTATTCCAGACTGCTCGTAATCTTTACCGACAATATATCCGGTAGTATTCTGGAAAAATATCAAAGGTATATTAATTTGATTTGCCAGCTGGATAAATTGCGTAGCTTTTTGGGCTTCCTGGTTAAAAAGGACTCCTCGATGATTGGCCAATATTCCTATCGGATAACCGCATATTTCTGCCCACCCAGTTACCAATGAAGTTCCGTATTCGGGCTTAAATTCATCAAAATCCGAACCGTCTACAATACGAGCCAAAATTTCTCTCGGATCAAACGGAAGTTTTGGATCTTTAGTTACAATACCAGGACGAATTTCAATCTCTTGACCAACACGTAATATACCACGTAATATACTACCACCAGCTACACCACCTTTCAACTGCTGTACTTCCTCACCTGGTTTGTTCACATCAAAGGAACGAATCACAAT
>DAHXLF010000012.1 GCA_027371755.1 Acidimicrobiales bacterium | reverse complement strand
AACCATAAGAGGTTGCTATTGGTCATGCCTCAAACCTTCATGAACGAGTCGGGACAAACTGTTAAGCAAATAGTTGTTAAGCAAAAAGTTCCGTTAAATTCGATTGTGGTTATTCATGACGAGCTTGATCTTGAAGTTGGGGCCGTGAAACTTAAATTCGGAGGGGGGTTTGCCGGGCACAACGGATTAAAATCTATATTTGACCACTGTAAGAGTAATGAGTTTGCCAGAGTTAGAATTGGAATCGGCAGGCCAACTGGCAAGGGTGCAGATTATGTCCTTTCGAAGTTTAAGCCTAGTGAGAAAGAGCTAATTCATACAGCCGTTCAAAGCGCGGCTGATGCCGTACTTGCAATTGTCGAGATCGGATTCTCCTCCACCCAAAATAATTTTAATTAAGATAAAGGACTCATTCGGATCATTTTGGAACCGACATTATACCTCTGACGCAAATGTGGATTGATTATGTTATTTCAAGAGCCTTAGATACACCGGCAATTACGGGAATTTTGCAGGGCGATGATGAGGTTGCCGTAAACGAAAACGCTTGGGCAATTTTTTTGCTGGAGCTGGCAAAGGTCTTGCCGACCAAAAAGATAGTTGCGGTCTTGCCAACCGAAAAACTAGCTGATCAGATTTACTATGACTTGGAAATTCTCGCGGGCCGAAGCTGTGAGACTTCCGAGTTAGTTCCATGGGAGACACTCCCATTTGAGCGGATCTCGCCTTCGGCTTCGGTCATGGGTAAAAGGCTTAAAGCACTCGAGATGGCACTGAGCGGCAAATTCAACAACGGGCCAAAAATTGTAGTCTCTTCTTTAAAGGCAGTAAGTCAAAAACTGCCGGGAGACATAAAAGATGCTAAGCAACTTACTATAAAACTCGGGGATCAAATGGACCCGCAGCAAGTAATACATTATTTAGTTGACAGCGGGTATACCCGTGTTGTCCAGGTTGAGGCCCATGGTGAGTTTGCAGTTAAAGGCGGAATTTTAGACATTTTTATTCCCAACTATGAGATGGGAGTTCGACTGGATTTTTATGGGGATCAAGTAGAATCTGTGCGGCTGTTTGATATCGACGACCAACGTTCAAAACAGAATGTCGGACAAATTGAAATTGTGGGTTGTCGCGAATTTAAAATTACAGATGCTGTAAAAGCTAAGGCTTTGGAATTGAAAGCGGTTTACCCCAAACTTTTTGAAACTTTAGACAAGATAATCGACGGCCAGTACTTTTCTGGTTTCGAATCTTGGCTTCCGATTCTTTGTCAAGAATGCGTGCTTTTTGATCTATTGGGTGAAGACAGCGTTGTCTTGTATTTCGATTATGAAGGCTGCAAAAATCGGTCGAATCTAATGATTGAAGAAGAAAAAGACATTATCGAATCTCTTGGCGAAACGTGGGATTTGACTATGGATGCCCCACTCAGTCTAAGGGCAGAATTTGAGAGATTAAATCTAAAGTGTCAATCCAGGATTATAAAAATTTATCCATTTGCCCCAAATCACATTATTGAGTCCTTCGATGCAAGACCCATAAACTTTAGTGAATCTATATTTGAAGCTATCTATGATCAAATTAGAAATTTGCTCGACAAAAATTTTAAAGTTGGAATATTCGCCACCTCAGAATTTTCTAGAGATAGAATTACCGCTAATTTGAATGCTCAAAATGCAAAGGCGGTATCAGTCCATGAAGTCAGTGATTTCGGAGATGACATATCGGTAGTCGCGGCCAATCTGGAAAAAAGCGTCATAATAGACTCTCAAAAACTGGCTTTGATTTCGGAATTTGAGATTACCAAAAAAAGAACAATTCACAGACCAATCAGACACAGGAAGAAGATCAGCACCGGGTTTTTTGACGAAATGGCTGTAGGCTCGTATGTAGTTCATGAAATTCACGGGATAGCCAGATTTGCCGGAATGGTAAAGAGGTCCATCGACGACGTACAACGCGATTATCTACTTTTGGAATATAAGGGGAACGATCGACTCTATCTACCGGTTGAAATGATGGACTATATAACACCTTACTCGGGCGGAGAATCGCCTCCGCTATCGAAACTAGGTGGAGCTGATTGGGCAAAAACCACCGGTAAAGTACGAGCTGAAATTGCCAAGGTGGCAGTTGAATTGGTCGAACTGTATAAAGCTCGCACTATTGCAACTGGGATTGCATTTTCCGTAAGTGATGCACTTTTGGAAGAGTTCGTAGCCAACACATTTTCTTATGTTGAAACCGCAGACCAAAAACGTGCCATTGAAGAAGTTTTCATGGATATGGAAACTTCTAAACCAATGGATAGGTTAATTTGCGGCGATGTAGGATTCGGAAAAACTGAAGTAGCCATAAGGGCAATATTTAAGGCATTAAACGATTCAAAACAAGTTGCATTTTTGGCACCTACAACTATTTTGGCGAATCAGCATTACAAAACTCTGTTAGACCGATTTAAGTCGTATCCCTTTAGGGTAGAGTTGTTGTCAAGATTTTTGACAGCCAAGGAGTCCGAATCCGTAATTAAAGATCTTAAATCGGGCACAATTGATGTCGTCGTGGGAACTCATAAGTTGTTGTCCGAAAAGATTAATTTTAAAGATCTGGGTTTGTTGGTTGTGGATGAAGAACAGAAGTTCGGGGTAAGTCACAAAGAAAAATTAAAAAAATTACAAGTTGGAGTCGATGTTTTGACCTTGTCTGCGTCACCGATTCCCAGGACGCTTGAAATGTCGTTAACCGGCATCAAAGAGATGTCGTTAATCACCACACCGCCGGTTGCACGGCAGCCAATCTTAACATTCGTCGGAAGTTACGATCAAAGGGCGGTGTCTGAAGCCATACGACGAGAACTTTTAAGAGAGGGCCAGGTGTTCTATGTATTTAATAGGGTACGTGGTATACAAAACAAGGTTTTGGAGTTACAAGAGCTGGTACCGCAGGCAAAGATAGGTTTTGCCCACGGTCAAATGGATGAAAATCAGCTGGAACAAACTATTCTGGATTTTATCGACAATAAGTTTGACGTATTGGTTTGTACCACAATAATCGAATCGGGTATCGATATGCCTAATGTCAATACCTTAATCGTGGAACGAGCGGATCTTTTAGGGTTGGGACAGATGCATCAATTACGGGGGAGGGTAGGTCGCTCAAATCGCAAGGCATATGCATACCTGTTTTATCCGCAGAATCGAAAGCTTGGAGATACGGCTTATGAACGTCTTAAGTCCATAAGTGAGCAAACCGATCTAGGAGCTGGCTTTAGGCTGGCAATGCGAGACCTAGAGATTAGAGGTGCGGGAACTTTACTTGGGAATTCGCAGAGCGGACATATTGCCGCCGTAGGCTACGATCTCTACGTTCAAATGGTCTCAGATGCCATCAAATCAATAAAGGGAATAAAAGAAGTTCAAAAACCTAAGGTAAATATCGACATTCCAATTAAGGCCTATATAGCTACGAGCTATATCGAACCTGAAGATGTGCGTTTGGAAGTCTATAAGAGACTTTCACAGATGGATGAGGTTGCAGATAAGGAGGACTTTCAAAACGAGCTCAAGGATCGTTTTGGAGTAATGCCTAAGGAGTGCCTTAGCTTATTTGAATTGGTAGATTTAAAGATCTTTTGCCTCAACAAGTCTATTACTGAAATTTCAACGAAACGGAAGCCCAGCCTATACGGTTCGCCTACCGTCGAACTTAAGATAGCCCCCATATCATTACTTCAATCAAAACTGATCAGGCTTACAAGGCACAAACTAAATTACAGATTTGAAGATAATGAACTTTTTGTTGATCTGAATAATCTCGACGCCTACCTGTCTAGCTGGATTAAATCTGACTCATCCTTAACAACAGATGCCACTGATTCTAGTTTGGCGCTCAAAATCGTGTTGCTTTTAAAATCAGTACTTGATTAACGGCTTTGTTTTAGCTTTCTTAACTAGTTTTGCAATCGGTTTACCGCTGTCGATATAATTTTGTTTATAGTCTTTTGACTACTTAGACTGTTTGGATCTTCTGTGAGCGATTCAACTTCTATATAGCCATAAACAACTTGTAAAAATATGAGTCGATTGTTACAGTTAAAGTAAAAATATCTCATCGACTGTTTAAATTAAGGATAAGAAAGATGTCAGTTATAGCTGAAACTAATTACGGCGATTATGAAGGGTATGAAAAAAACGGAACTGTTATTTTTAAGGGAATAAAGTATGCCCATGCTCCCAGATTTCTTCCGCCCGCAAAGATTGAAAAACATGACGGTTTGTATAAAGCCGACAAGTTCGGACAGGTATCTTATCAACCGACAGAAGCCATGGGAGGTTTACTTAGCGGTCCCGATCCTGACGTTGCTGAAGAATGTCTATTTCTAAATATTCATACGATGGATTTAAACAACAAGGCTCGACCGGTAATGGTGTGGATTCACGGAGGAGGTTTTACGGGTGGTTCCGGTTCAACTCCGTGGTATAACGGTACCAAATTCGTTGTAAATTCAGACGTAGTTATTGTGACCGTTAACTATAGGTTGGGCGCTTTAGGATTTTTAAATCTTTCTGAATTTTTGGACGATAGATACCAATCTTCGGGCTTGACGGGGATACTGGATCAAATCACGGCATTAAAGTGGATTCATGAAAATATAGCTGCATTTGGCGGAGATCCAAATAACGTTACAATATTTGGGGAGTCTGCAGGTGCCATGAGTATCGGAACGCTTTTGGCCATTCCCGAGGCTAGGAGGTACTTTCGTAAAGCGATATTACAAAGTGGCGCAACTAGAAACTGCCTTACTCAACAAGAATCCAAAACTGTCACAGAGGCTTATCTTAATGTTTTGAAATTTGATTCGGCAGAACAACTTTTAGACTGCGACCCCAATAATTTATTAAAAAAACAGACGGAGGTATCTGCCGAGCTGTTGAGAAATAAGTCATTGGATCCTATTCATGTGGCAAAAACTGTCGCATTGCCGTTTCAACCGTCGTTGGACGGAATCTATCTGACTAAAATGCCATCCGCTGCTATCAAAAACGGAGATGCAAAGGATATTCCTTTAATTGTGGGAACCAACAGTGATGAGTGGAACCTGTTTGCATTAATGGAAAAGGCGCCTAAGACGTTTGAAGAGATTGAGTTCAGAGCTAAGCAATTCAATAAACCAAATTTGGTTTCTAACTATAGAAACGTTCACGGAAGTTTAAACGCAACCGAACTTTGGAATACGATAATGACCGATATTGTGTTTAGAAATATAGCTGTCGGTCTGTTGAATGACCAAACCGAGCATCAACCGAATTGTTATCAATACCTGTTTTCATGGAAGTCTACCGCGTTCGACGGGTTTTTGGGAGCATGTCATGCATTGGAAATACCTTTTGTATTTGACAATTTGCACGTTGCCGGTGCGAAATTTGTCACAGGAGAAAATCCTCCAGAAGAACTTGCACGACTCATGAATAGATTGTGGTCAAACTTTGCACATTTTGGCGATCCAAATAGTTCCACCTGGGAGTTAAGTTGGCCTAAATACAGTGCGACAGACCCGAAGCTGTTAAATTTCAATATCGACGTGACGGTGGAAAAAACCGCACCGGTCGTGCGCGGATAAATTATAATCTTAGATTTTGCTCGCAGTTTTTTGCAATTTTTATTCGTAAGCAAACCCAACATTCAAAATAGGTTTAATTTGCTGCCTTTTAATTGCTTATATGATGACTCAAATATTTCAAATGTCAATTTTAGTAAAGTTATGGCTTCTTCGGTTGCCAGCTGTTTTTAATCCGTCATGTAATAAACCCGTTTGGAATTTGTAATAAGCTGGATTAAGCGGTTGTTTTGACTTAGTATCGTTTCGGATAAAATAAGCCGTTAGTTTCATGATAAGTGCAACTTTTAAGGTTAATTTCCTACTTTAAGGGTTTGTTTTGAAATATTAATTAAAGCAGTTGGGATTTTCTATGCATAAATTTAGGAATAAAAAGAAATATTTGTTTATTCTTGTGATGGCAGTTTTGGCATTGGTAATGTCAGCGTGTAATTTGTCTCCGGCCATTGCCACAATTTCGAATTCGGGAACATCGGTACAGGTGCCTCAAAGTCTTTTTAGTACTTTTATAAATGACTATTCTACCCTTCTCAAAAAAGAGGTTCAAATTTTAAACAACCCGTCAATGAAATCTTTGGTCAATCCAAGTAATGTAATAAATTTAGACGGCCAAAACGGAATGGGCTGCATATTGCCTAATTCGTCGAGTATCCTTTCGAATTCTACGATTCAAGGCTCAGGCACAGGTACTTTTAACTCCACGTTTATTTCCTGTAGCTTAACGCAGCTTATCGACGCAACGTTTTTAACTGAAAAACTTGCCAAGTTAAAAATTTCTCTGACTAAATCTATGATCTCTTATGAAGAATCAAACATTGAATCTCAATTTAAATCCGCATTGGGCACTTCGGGGGTATTTAGCTCCCTGTCTCCGTTCTTTAAAAAAGAAATTGCCGAATACGTAGCTTCTCAACAACGTATTTTTGGGGCTGTGCAGACAGTCATAGGTTTATATACGCCTAAGCAACTTATGAGTAAGTTTTCGTTGGAACTGTCTAATTTCTGTGTCAACGGATTCTATGTTCAAAATTCAACGGAGGCAAATGACGTAGTTAGCCTAATAAATTCTGGCAAAAGTATGTCGGCGTTTGCAAATCAGTTGGGTTTATCGACCGGTTCGGGCAACCCGTTGCAAAGTGTCGGTTGCGGTTCGATGGTTAACGAATCGCAACTTGCGTATTCGGTGTTCCAGCTTCCGAGAATTTACAAAGGCGAAGCATTTGTATTGTCTACGCAGTCTACAACCGGTACGCCCGAGTATATTGTAGCTTCTGTTACATCAATCAAGCCCATTAAGTACACCTCAAAACTTAACTCGAATCTTAAAGCCATAACTCCGTATATTGAGCAGAAGCAGGCTCAGATAAGTTTACTCAACATTGAACAGACTTCAAAGATCTCCGTCGATCCAAAATATGGATCTTGGGTCTCGACTGGCGGTACGTCCTTTGGAGTATGTCCCGTTAATGCCAAAGCGATTCCTTATGCCATAAATCAGACTGCGCTTGCACCCGGAAATACCGGCAATTTTATACCGCCTCCTAATTGTTAATTTGGGCTGTATGCTGATTAGCGTTTGTTGAATCTAAATTTACTAAGTAGTTTGTAATTAAAAGTATAGGTAAGTCATTTTCTCCAGTTGGCCTTGGGTTTGAAACTTATTTGGAAAGAACCCCGAAGATAGTATCTTTATTAATGTCATTGCCTTAAGAAAAATCATGATTTCAAAAGTACAGCCCTCAGTAAAGATAGTGGGTTTAGGTCCCGGTGACGAACGATATCTTCTTGAGTCCACAAAAAAACTTTTGGATGATTCGCTTAAAAAAAATTGTCTGATTCTTCGAACCGGAAGACATCCAGCCGCAGTTACTTATGTAGACAACGGCGCGATCACTTTGGATTCGATATATGACATCTCCGACGACAGACAGGTTATTTATGGCAGCATTGCGGATTTTGTAGTAAAGTTTGCCAAGCAACACGGCGAAGCTGTCTATGCGGTGCCGGGTTCGCCTGCAGTCGGTGAAGACAGTGTGTCAATTTTGTTAAATCGAAAAGATGAAGTTAAAGTCGATTTAGTTGTCGGTATGTCATTTTTGGATTTGTTATTTATAAAACTTGGCTTAGACCCGATTGCCGGATCGGTTTCGATAATCGATGGCGAGCAGTTCGAAATATTCGGAGTGGATAAAAGCGGACCTGTAGTAATTACTCAAACTTATAGTTCGCAGGTACTTTCCAAAATAAAGCTAACTGTGAGCGATGCTTTTGATTTGATGAATTTAGATGAAATAACCGCTGTCGTTTTATACCATTTAGGTTTAGACGATGAGGCGGTGTTTGAAGTCGGAATTAACGATTTAGATAAAGAGATTTTAACCGATAAGGCAGGAACCGTATCCGTAGTCGCAGATCACTTAACTTCCGTATACGTGGATTTACCAGTAACTTTGTTTAAGATGGTTGCAGACCTTAAAGAAACCGTAGCAGAGCTTAGACAAAAGTGCCCATGGGATAAGAAGCAGACATTTGAATCCCTTACAAAACATGTTGTCGAAGAGTGCTATGAACTAGTAGATGCGGCTCGCAATGTGGAGGTAACCCAAGACTATAACAATTTAGTTGAAGAGTTGGGCGACCTCCTGTTTTTTGTATTTATATATTCGCAGATCGGGGAAGAACACGGTGCATTTAATTTAAATGACATTATTCTTGAGCTGAATGCAAAGTTAATAGCTAGACACCCTCATGTTTTCAAAGAAATCAAAGACGTAAATCTTAACCAATTTCTACGCAATTGGGAGCTGGACAAGGTAAAAGAAAAGAACAGAGATTCAATTTTTGACGGAATTCCAACATCTCTGCCGGGGTTAAATCTGCTGTCAAAAATACTAAAAAAATCCGCGGCATCCAACATAGACGTTTTGAAAAATATACCAGAGTCAGATCTGTCATCGACCGAAAAGATCTTGCTGGAATTAACGCAACATAATGATGATTTAGAATCAGTTGCAAGAGATCTGGCATTAAAAATTAAAGCTCTGGCTGTCATAACCGAACGCTCAAATAAACAAGCTTGATCAAATTAAGTTTTAAGAATTGTGATATTGGCAAATCTTCTTGGCGAAGTGATAAGGCTCTTCGTCCGTCCGATTAGTCGCGGCTTATCTATGTTGACCTATTTCGTAGACAACGTTAATGGATAAAATCGATCGCTAAGTATAAATCTTCAATGCGCCCATAAATTTGTATTGAAGCGAACTAATTTACTTAAATTTTTTTGCAAAATCGCCCAAAACCTGTCCTTTTTCCTAATTTGGTGGTAGAAAATGGGGAATATGTTGCACATTATGGGGAAATGTGGTAAAACTGATATAGGACATTTTTTGAATAAGGCAATTTGATTTCATTTTGTGCATTTAATACGTTCGTTAATTGTAAAAAGAGTTACGCAAATTAATTTGAGTAAACCAAACTAGGTTACGAATAATCTGTGAATACATTTTCAGGTGAGTACGAAAGAACTGTAGATAACAAGGGGAGAGTGGTACTTCCTCCTCCTATTCGTGAACTTATCGGCAAGAAGGGATATGTTTCTCAAGGTGATGACGGTTGTTTGGCACTTTGGACTCAAACTGAATTTGAATCGCAAGCACAGAAAAGATTAGAACTGGAATCAGAAGGCTCTCGCGAAGTACGACTTAAAAACAGATTTTGGGCTGCCAGTGCCTTCCCGATAGATATTGATGCACAGGGAAGAATTCAACTCCAAGGTAGGCATCGGACCTATGCCGGAATTGATTTAAACCAAGAAATAGTTGTTATTGGTGCAATGAATAGGGCAGAAATCTGGAATTCAGTCAAATTGCAGGTACTTAGGAACTTATTGGAAAATGACTAGTGAATCAAATCGAAACATACATAGCCCCTTAGCATATTCGATGGAAGTATCCTCTCCCGCCCACTTCCATCAATTCTTCTTAAGGCTATCTGATGGTCCTAACGCTAAGGGGCTATGTATGGTTCGAAATAATGACCAGGATAAAATAGACAACCGAAAAAAAATCAATGGTAATTCAGCAACCCATAGTCCGGTATTGGCAAATGAGATTTTGAGTTTAGTTAATGTGCATCTTTCCGGTGAATTAAGCAAAACATATGTAGACGGGACTTTAGGTTTGGCCGGACATGCAGGCGCACTGTTAACGGAGGTGCCTAACTTGACATTGGTGGGTTTGGACAAAGACGCACAAAGTATACAGATTGCTATCGATCGGCTTAAAAATTTGGGCGTATACGATCGCTGCGCAATATATAACGATTCCTTTGACAATTTCGATCTATATGTCGAAAAGAAAGAGTCCGCAGGTGTTGATTTTTTACTTTTGGATTTAGGATTTTCGTCTTATCAAATAGAGGATCAGACGAGGGGTTTTTCGTATAGGTTAAATTCAAAACTGGACATGCGGATGAATTCACAACAAGGCATTTCGGCATATGAAGTTGTAAATCGATTTGATCCTTTAGATCTGTCAAACATTCTTAAAGTTTATGGCGACGAAAAATTTAGTCGTAAGATTGCGCAAGCGATATGTGACAACAGACCGATTGAGACTACATTTGAACTAAACCAAGTTATCAAAACCGCAATACCAGCAGCGACAAGGCGAACTGGGGGTCACCCTTCTCAACGGACTTTCCAAGCGATTCGGATTTACGTGAATTCTGAGTTTGAGCATCTATACACTGCCTTAAATAAGGGTTTGAGATATGTCGCCATTGGTGGATTGATTGTCGTATTGACTTACCATTCGGGTGAAGACAGACTAGTTAAAAACATATTCGATCTGGCGGTAAAAGGCAAGTGCAAGTGCCCAGACACAATTCAATGTGTTTGCGGAGCAGAAAAATTGTTTGAATTTCCCCTTGCTCGAAAGGGTTTGCGTCCCGGCCAAAACGAGTTAAACGAGAATCCTCGCGCAAGGAGTGCCCACCTAAGAGCCATAAAAAGAACGTCTCATGACAACGCCGATGACCTCAACGAGGTTTACGAGTCAATCTCAAGAGCTCTGCCCATTGACCGATACGTATACCGTTTGCAGCATTCACCTACTGATACAACTCTGCAGGCTTTAAGAAAGGTTGATTAAAAGTAAAGGTATGACTGCTAATATCCAAAAATCCAGGAATTCGACAGCACAGAGATTTCAAGCTCGAGGACCTCAAGCTCGAGGCCAAGGCGGAAATCAAACAGCAAGACGATCTTCTGTCGTAAACCCCAACCCTTCAGGCGTCAAAGGGCCGGCACGAACTCCGCGACTTGTAGTTCTCGAGGCCAAAAAAACGCGAAGAATATTTATTTTAAAAATTGTCGTGATAACACTTGCGGTTACCGCCGCAATCTTTTCGGTAGTTATTGCCGAAGGTGCCATTGCTCAAAGACAGCTCAAAATTGATTCCATTACCGGCCAGATCGCAAATGAACAAATAATTCATCAGCAATTAAGTGCAAAGGTAGCCAAGCTCGAAGGTCCAACAAGAATTGAAAACTATGCGCAAAATAAATTGAATATGGTATCACCTACAAACATAATTTATGTAAACCCAGCCACACCTGCAAACCCGCAAGCCCTACAAGCTCCGTCCAGTCGAACCCCATCGTCGACTACCTCACCGTCATCTTCAACAGGTAGCTCAAATTCGCAAACAGCCCCACAAACTAATAAGACTTCGGGAAAGTGACATGTAGAGTTTACAGATTGTATTTTAGGAATTCATAGATGCCCAGAACTATCACTAGGCCGGTTAAAAGGTTACGACTGTTTCGTCGGATAATTATTGTATTTTTAATTTATCTGACTTTTAGAATTGTCTACGTTCAGGTTATTCCGAGCAGTTCGTATACCAATTACGGTCGGCAGGAACAACAAATTTATGTCCCGCTTCCTCCCCTAAGAGGCGATATATATGATCGTAACGGTCAAATTATAGCAATGTCGGTAAGTACCAAAACTGTGGTTGCAGATCCCAAACAAATCAAAGACCCCTTAAGTGAGTCAACGAAATTGGCACAACTGCTTAATTTGAGTCAGGCTACGGTATATCACCAAATGATACAAAATAATCAATTTGATTATATCGACAAGCAGATTAGCTTGTCTATGGCTCAAAAAGTAGCGGCTTTACAACTAAACGGGATAGCCTTAATTCCTTCGGCTGTTAGGGTAGATACATCGACTACTTTGTTACAGTCTCTTGTAGGATTAACCGATCTAAACGGAAACGGTATTTCCGGAATTGAAAAAATGTACAATGCTACGCTTGCTGGCACCCCGGGCGCCGAAGAGTTGTCGACATCTCCCATCGGCGTATTACCTGGGGGGGTGCATGTAATTAACCAAGTTAAAAACGGCAACGGAATTGTACTGTCTTTGGATCAATCTTTGCAGCTTAGGGTTCAAGAACTTTTGACCAAGCAAGTTATTGCCACAAAATCTTTGTCGGGAACGGCTGCGGTTATGGATGTAAAGACTGGAGAAATCTTGGCTATGGATTCGGTGGTATCCATGAACAATCTTCCGCCGACGATCCCTAAGAGTGCCTTGCTCGGGCAAGGAAACGGAGTTTATGTTTTTCCTACTTCTGATGCAATGGCCCTAACTTTTGTTTATGAACCCGGCTCGGTAATGAAGATAACCACTTTTTCGGGAGCTCTTGAAAGAGGTGTTATCACACCTACCACTCAACTGAATATCCCTCCATACCTGATGGTTGCCGGCAGCCGATTTGCCGATGCTGAAGCTCACGGAAACGAAGTTCTTACGGCAGCTCAGGTCATCCAACAGTCATCAAATATCGGTACGATTGAAATTGCCCAAAAATTGGGCGCTCAAACGGTCTATAACATGCAATCGCTTTTTGGGTTTGGACATCTCACTCCTTTATCTTTTCCGGGAGAATCGCCTGGGATATTAAAGCCGGCTTCACAATGGTCAGGTACGGCTATTGGATCTACGCCGATCGGACAAGATACCGGCGTTACCGTAATGCAGTTGTTGGATGCTTACAATGCACTGGCAAATGGAGGCGTCTATGTTTCGCCTAAATTAGTTGACGGTATTGTAAACGCAAACGGTTCCGTGACAAAAACTCCGAAGTCGTCGACCAAAAGGCTGATCCCGTCCTGGGTAGACAAAGATATGATATCGATGATGAAAGGTGTTATATCGAATGCTGGTACCGCACCGGCGGCAGCTATTCCCGGATATACCGCAGCCGGTAAAACTGGCACTGCTCAAGTGCCCGGTAACGGAACTGGCGCCTATCTGCCGGGTAAATTTGATGCCACATTCGCCGGTTTCGCACCGGCAAATAATCCGGCCTTAACATGCGTTGTCATGTTTCAGGAGCCAACCGGCTATTACGGAGGTTCTGAAGCCGGCCCGATTTTCTCCCAAATCATGCAATATGCTTTACATCTATATCATGTCGCCCCGTAAAAGATTAAATTAAAACAGGTTATGAACGAACTTACGACCAAAATAGGAATTGTTTTAGCGAGAGCACCCAGAACGAAACAGCTAATTGAGGCTTTTCTGAATTACGACGATGACTTGCCTGTGGAAGGTATTACCAATTCGTCAAAAGAGGTAAAAGAGAATTTTATCTTTGTGGCAGTTAAAGGCGAAAATTTTGACGGACACGATTTCGCCCAAGAGGCAGTCGACAACGGCGCATCGATTCTTTTAGTTGAACGACAATTGAATATCAATGTGTGTCAGTTGATAATACAAAAGGGTTTGGTACGGGTAGCCTTAGCCGAATTCGCTGGTTCATATTATAACTTTCCATTTGAAAAACTTACGACGGTAGGAATTACGGGCACAAACGGTAAAACTTCGGTATCGAGCATGGTAAAAGCTTTATTGGAATATAACGGTATTGAAACCGAAATCGTCGGAACTTTGACCTCGCAAAGAACGACTCCGGAAGCTCACACCTTAAATGACGTCGCTTATAGAGCTTTAAAAAGCGGTAAAAAAGCGTTGGTAATGGAGGTCTCTTCAATCGGATTGTCACTGGGTCGCGTAAACGGTATCGTCTTTGACGTTGCGGCTTTCACAAACATAAGCCATGAACATTTAGATTTTCACAAAACCATGGAAGACTACTACCTTGCAAAAAAAACATTGTTTTTCCAATGCGACACCGCCGTAATCTTCCAAAAAGACATATGGTCGGAGCGTCTTATCGATGAACTTACTTTGGAGACCAAAATTAAAATTGAAACGGTCTCTCATTTGGATGCCACTAACATCGTTCCTAATCTTTGCGGTACAAGTTTTAAAGCGGAAAACGAGCAGATCAATTTGAATTGGGGCGGAATCTTTACCGTTGATAATGCATTGTTGGCTTTTCAAATTGGTTTATGTTTAAATATTCCCAAAGATAAAGCGGCATTAGGCGTAAGCTCGTGTCCTCAAGTAAAAGGCAGATTCGAAATGGTTAAAGAGCCGACGCATTTGACACCTCTTGTGGTGGTGGATTATGCACATACTCCCGACGCATTGAAAGCAGCATTGGTATCGGCGAAGATTGTTGCCAAAGGTAAGGTAGTTGTGGTTTTTGGCTGCGGCGGCGATCGAGATGTTAAAAAACGACCGGAGATGGGTAGGGTTGCAACCGAACTTGCAGACTTAGTCATAATTACCAACGATAATCCCAGGAGTGAAGACCCTCAAGAGATAGTAAGTCAAATAGCTTCAGAGATTGACCATGGGCAATATCAAATTGAGCTTGACCGGGCAAAAGCTATTGAAAATGCCATTTCTTTAACCAACGGAAACGACGTAGTCTTAATAGCGGGCAAAGGTCATGAGAACTATCAAATATTCAAAGACCAAACGATATCTTTCAGCGATGTTGAAGTTGCCGCAAAGCTGGTTGAAATTAGAAACGCAAACGAGGGATCAACGCCGATCACAAATAAAAATTCGGAGTTTTACTTATGATCTCTTTAGCTCTTGCAGGATTTATATCTCTTATTTTATCGTTACTTTTCACATTTATCATAATTAAATGGATGCAAAAACGTTCGTTGGGGCAGATAGTCAGAGAAGACGGCCCTAAAGCTCACGAAGCAAAATCGGGAACTCCTACTTTGGGGGGTGTAGCAATTGTCACTTCGGCAATTTTAGGGTTTTCAGCGGCACATCTAATAATTCTGGAAGACATCAGAACACGTGCGGCATTTTTGGTACTAATTATTCTTTTCTTGTCTGGAGTTATCGGATTCGCCGATGACTATTTAAAGTTAAAAAGACGACATAACTTGGGGTTAAATAAAGGCGCAAAGTTGGTCGCACAGATTGCAGTCGCGGTCATCTTTGTAGTTCTTGCTGAAAATTGGGCCAAGGTATATGAAAATTTGACATTTACAAGATACAATTTTCCGGCAGGAATACATCTAGGACCTGTACTGTGGGGAATCTTTGCTGTTTTGGTAATCGTAGGATGTCAAAATGCGGTTAATTTAACCGACGGTCTGGACGGTCTGGCAGCTGGTTCGTCTGCAGTCGTATTTGCTTCCTTAACATTTTTTGGTTTTTTTATATTTAGGCATGAAGGACTGTATAAGTTGGTGCCGGCTTTGGATTTGTCATCTGTGTCAATTTCTTTAATGGCAGCCTGCGTGGGATTTCTCTGGTGGAACGCAAATCCAGCCAAAATTATGATGGGAGATACCGGTGCGTTGGCAATCGGTGGGGGTATGGCAGCCATATTTCTGCAAATGAATATGGCACTTCTGTTGCCCATAATCGGCGGTCTTTTTGTAGTTGAAACTCTGAGTGTGGTAATTCAGGTAGCTTCATTTAAAATTACCAAAAAACGGCCTTTTAGGATGGCACCGATTCACCACCACTTTGAATTGAAAGGGTGGGCAGAATCTACAGTCATCGTCAGATTTTGGATTATTTCGGCAATTTTTTCCGGTTTAGGAGTGGCAATATTTTATGCTGATTTCATTGCGGTCAATTCAAGGAGTATTTTACTGTGACCGAAGTGACAACAAAATTAGGCCAAAAGTTGAATGGCAAGAAAATATTGATAATCGGCGCATCCGTTACGGGTAGGGCACTCCTTACTACGCTCTTTAAGTCCTTGACGCAACCAGATATCTCAATCACCGACGACAATCCCAATAAACTTGCCGACTTGGAATTTTTAAAGATAAAGGGTGAAGCTACGGTAATAGATCCTTTGGCCAACTGGTCGCTTTTAATAAAAGAATTTAATTTAATTATTCCGTCACCGGGAGTTCCTAAAAGTCATCCGATTTTGAAAGCGGCATTAGATGCTAAGACGGAGATCTTAAGCGAAATTGAAATCGGTTACATGGCTACCGACTTACCAATCATTGCGATAACTGGGACAAATGGGAAGACTACGGTAACTACTTTAGTGAACGAGGTATTGACAAGTGCAGGAATAAAATCTGCTGCTTGCGGAAATATAGGAACTTCTCTAATCGAAATCGCAACCGAAGCCAACAAGTATGAATACCTGGTCACTGAGGTGTCATCATTCCAATTGGAATTTACAAAAACCTTTGAACCAAAAGTAGGGGTATGGCTTAATTTATCTGAAGACCATTTGGACTGGCACGAAAATATGGCTGATTATGCTGGAGCAAAGGCAAAAATATGGCAAAATCAACAAGATACGGATATAGGAATATACAACAATGAAGATCCCGTTATTGTTTCACTATTCCAAGATGCAGTAAATACCAAGATATCTAAAAATGGTAATATTCCGGCTGCAGTAACCTTTGGCTACACTACCGGCAACTTTCATTACCAAGATGATTTTTTGGTTTATCAAAGTCAAATTGATTCAAAGGAAGTTGTTAGATTAATTTCATCAAATGAGCTAAAGCGTAAATCAAAAGCCGATATCCTAAATTTTTTAGCTGTATACGCAATATGTTCGGCGGTGAAAATTAAAACCGAAATCATAAGTGAAGTTGTTAAAAAATTCACCGGATTAGAGCATAGAGTCGAGTATTTCCTGACGAAAGACCAAATTACCTGGATAAATGATTCGAAGGCAACAACCCCGGCATCGGTTGTGGCAGCGCTTGAGTCTTTAGACAACGTGGTTTTAATACTAGGAGGCAAAGATAAAGGTTTAGATTTTAGAGTGCTCAACTCCAAGATTGAGTGTATCAAAGCATTCGTTTTCATCGGAGATTTGGCACAAAAGCTTGTTGATACCTTTGAGCCTTACGAACTTCCCTATAAAATTGCACGGTCTATGGAAGAAGCGGTGGAAAATGCTTTTTCGTTTGCCAAAGAGGGTACAACTATTCTGCTGTCTCCTGGGGGAACTTCTTACGACTGGTATAAAGATTATAAACAAAGAGGCAATGACTTTAAAGATAAAGTTAAAAGCTTTGTTCTGGAAAATTCAAATGAATAGAACAGAGCAAATTAAATTTATTAACTCTAGGTCAGTATGTTTAAAAAGACCAAAAAGGAGAATCAAAAAAGTTTTATTGTCTACTGCGTCAAGAAAAAGCATTCAATCCAATAATGTTGAATTCAAAAACGCAAGACATTTTAGAAAGTTTCTACGATACAGCAATGAATAAAAACCCAACAAAACCCCTTAACCCAGAAAAGAGCAATCATGCTAGTTGAAGATAAACCTAAATCGCAATCCTCAAAAAACTTCCTTAGGGAAAATAGAAAAGGAGTGTCCAAGCTCAATTTAAAAAGCAGAAACTCCGCCGGCGATATATTAAAAAAATATTCCGGAAAAAACACGGGGAAAAACATCTTAAAAAACAATGTAGATGAAAAATTTATTCAAGGAAAACGCCTAAAGCGTAAGTATATTCAAAGCGGTGAAGCAAAATCATCTTATGCAACCACGCATCTAAAATCTGACGCACGAAGCAAGAAATTAATTTCGGGTGAAAAAAACCAAAACTTTAATCGAGTAGCCAGTAGCTCGATATATTCTACGCCGACTGGTATTAAGAGAAAATCCTCATTCGCAGCGCTCTTTGGTTTAGGTCCATCAAAGAGTCGACGGCCCAATCCCGTAAGGTCATCAGTTGTTAGATCTCAGGGTCGTATGAGTTCGATGGCAACCTCGAGGGGAGATTCAACGAATTATCGAATGGATGGACGCATTGAATCGCATACCAACCAAAAATCTCGTAACTTTAGATCCAATGGCACAAGACGTGTCGGGAAAACAGTGAGTCGGCTCCAAAACGATAAACCAACCCAGCGCCAAACCCCTAAAATTACGAATCAAAAGTTGAGTTTGGCGGCGGTAGTAGTAAATCCGTTTAAAAAATCGCTACGCAATTTCAACAATTCTAAACGGATAACCGCTAGCGACAGACAATCTCAAAATCGTGTTTCCTCAAAGAGTGCAAAGACCGAATTAAATAGAGGACCTCACAACTCATTAATTTCAAAAAGGAGAAAAAACCAGTCATCTATTAAGGTTGCTTCAAAAAAAATAGATTTAAAACAATCTGCGACCAAAAAAGTTACTGGAAAAATTGGTATTGCTTCACCTCGGCATCTTAATAATGGAGCGCCTAAAAGACCAAACAATTCCAACAAACAGGAACCCAAGATTCTAAAATCCCCGGCTGTTAAGAATCAGCGACTTCGCAGTCGAAGCAAGTCAAAAAATACGAAAGTGTTCGGAATATCTTATCAAACACAACTTAGTTTATTGGTTGGGGTCCTTACGGTTTTTGGTCTTGCGATGGTGCTTTCTGCGTCAGAAGTTAGTGCGCTTGTGGCTTCTCATTCGCCGTGGTCTCTTTTTATTAAACAGTTTTCGTACATATTCATGGGCTGGTTCGCTTTGGCATACTGTGCGTTAAAAGTTAAAATCTCAACGGTTCGCAAGCTCACGCCCCTTTTCTTTTTTGCTACGGTAGTTGCCTTGGTTATAATAATGGTTCCGGGTATTGGAACTTCGCAATATGGTTCGGCAAGGTGGATAAACTTGGGAGCTTTTACGTTTCAGCCCTCGGAGATGGCAAAGTTGGCTACGGTATTAATCGGCGCTTATATATTGGACAAAAGAAATAAATATATAAATAATTTCACTAATTCAACCAGGCCATATCTAATCTGCGCGGGCATAATGGGGGGTTTGGTCGTGGCGCAACCGGACCTGGGAACAACCATAATTATTGCAAGCATATTTTTTACACTGTTATTTGTGGCAAGAGTGGATACTATAATCATCTATAAATTAGCGGCCGGCGCAGGGGCCTTCGGAGCGATATATGCTTTAAGCGCAACTTACAGAAGAAATCGGTTGTTGTCATTTATAAATCCGATGGATCAGGTAAGAGGTCCTGGATATCAGGTTGTGCAATCTTTGATTGGTTTACATTCGGGACATATCTTCGGCACGGGTTTGGGAAGTTCTACGATAAAGTGGGGTTTTCTGCCCAATGACTATACAGACTTCATATTTTCAATCATTGGACAAGAATTGGGATTGATAGGCTCACTCGTGGTCTTGTGTCTTTTCGCCTATCTTTCGTTTTTGGGTATAAAAGTGGCAAGAAATGCCAAAGATAATTATCAGATGCTGCTAGCGGCGGGAATAACCGCTTGGTTAAGTTTTCAGGCATTCATTAACATAGGGGCTGCAACTGGTGGACTTCCAGTGACCGGAATTCCGCTACCGTTACTATCTTACGGCGGAACGCAGGTAATTATCTCAATGGCAGCGATAGGTATTTTAATAAATATTGCAAGGCAATCCAAAGGTAATTCAGGCTTAAAGGACTCAACCCAGGTTACTAGGAAAACCAAACAGGGAAATGAGTACCTAGTTAAAACCCTAATCTAACAAGACGCTTGCTCAGCGGTCAACATTGTTTTTGTGGGCAAGTATAGATTTGGTTTGAAGCCGGTTAAATCAACCCGATGAATTGATTGGTCCCTCAGAATCAAAAAAGTTGTCGCATGAGCGTAAACGACTTCTGAATCTCAAATAAATTGAACCTTATTTGAGCAGGGCCACCTTGTTGTAACTATGCACATATACCATGTACATATACCGTAGTTGTGACCTTGGATCAATTTAATAGAATATGTATTTTAAAAGATAAGCAGAATATTATTGCGAATATGTTAGTTGCCTTCACTGATGAGCTTAAAGAGCGCATACTCAAAAGCATTAAAGAACTTAAAACTATAACGGAAGTCTTTCGCTGGCATAAATTAGATCTCGAAATGACATGATCTATAATAGTACTAGCTGGCAACGGCATTTTAGTGGATTTGTTACAATACAAATCAGGCGATTTTATAATATTTCGGAGCGTCCAAATTAAAATTGGTACCACTGACGTAGCTAATATTTTTATCGCAATTGGTTTGAATGATGCAATCTTAGATGCAATAGGACGTTGTCAAGTAAAAACCGGAGGCCGTCCGGTTGAGTTTTAGCCAATATTCTTAGGAGAATAAATTATGAATGCAACTTTAATAGATGTACTAAAACGAATCCAGATCAATAAAATACAGATCAATAAATTAGTAAAGGTCGCAATGACTTTTGTTATTATCGCCTCAACGGTAATATTAATGACTTTTATAAATCCTAAACTATCTTATGCTGCAACGACACAGTGGCAAACCAGCGTCAGTTATCCGATACCATACCAACTCGTCGGTATTTCATGCGCATCAGCGACAACCTGCGAAGCGGTGGGATCTAATGGTACTGCTGCTGGAGTAATCTTAGGCACTATAAACGGAGGTACTACGTGGACTTTACAGACTGTGCCATCGGGAGACAGCAGTCTCGCCGGTATTTCATGTTCGTCAACCACAACCTGCGAAGCGGTGGGATCTAATGGTACTGCTGCTGGAGTAATCCTAGGCACTACAAACGGCGGTACCACTTGGACTTCACAGACTATACCGTCAGGAATCAGCATTCTTAAGGGTATTTCATGCGCATCAGCGACAACCTGTGAAGCGGTGGGATCTAATAGTACTGCTGCCGGAGTAATACTAGGTACCACAAACGGAGGTTCCACATGGACTTCAGAGACTATACCGTCAGGAATTAGCATTCTTAATGGTATTTCTTGTGCATTAACAACATCCTGTGAAGCAGTAGGAACCAATGCTAATAGTTCAGCAGGTGTTATCCTTGGCACCACAAACGGCGGTACCACTTGGACTTCACAGACTGCACCTTCGGGAGTTGGTGAGTTCTTGGGCACTTCATGCGCATCTGTGACAACCTGCGAAGCGGTGGGATCCAATAGTACTGCTGCCGGACTAATCCTAAGTACTACAAACGGAGGTGCCACTTGGGCTTCACAGACCATACCATCGGGTATCTCCGATCTTGTTGGCATCTCATGCGTCTCAGCCGGTTGTTATTCAGCTGGTATTGGTTCTGGATTAATCGGAGGTCTTATCCTTACCGACGTTCCTCCCATGCCTTCAGTAAGTTCTCTTTCTCCTAATTTTGGGCCGATAATAGGAGGTACCACGGTAACAATTACAGGAAATAACTTAAGCAATACGTCAAATGTTTACTTCGGATCAATTCCTGCAACTAGTTTCACTGTCGTATCCAATACAGAAATAACTGCCGTATCTCCTGCCGTTACGACTCCTAATACCGTTGATATAACGGTACTGTCAGGGGGATTTTCAAGTCCAACTACGGTAAATGATAGGTTTACCTATGGCCAACAGACATATGTTCCCATAACTCCTGTAAGAATATGTGATACCAGAGCCCAGAATCCCCCAAGTGTGGCCGTAAATCAATGTAATGACGGATCAGCTTCTACTGGTACCTTAACTTCTGGTCAAACCATAAACATAAACGTTACGGGAGCTGTTTCGTCTTCAATAACTGTACCGTCTGAGGCAACTTCGGTGGTATTAAACGTAACAGCTACAAATACCACAGCCAACGGAGGATATCTTACAATCTTTCCCACGGGATCCACTCTTCCTAACAGCTCTAACTTAAACTTCAATTCAGCCGATACCGTAGCCAACTTAGTGCAGGTTGGAGTAGGTAATAATGGTCAGGTGTCAATCTATAACTACAACGGTTCGACAGATGTCATAGTAGACCTACAGGGTTATTCTATTCCGGCTTCCGTCTCTTCGACGTTGGGTCTGTATGTCCCCACAGCCCCCACCAGAATATGTGACACCAGAACCCAGAATCCCCCAAGTGTGGCCGTAAATCAATGTAATGACGGATCAGCTTCTAGTGGTACCTTAACTTCTGGTCAAACTATTACGTTAAACGTATCTGGTGCGGGCCCAGGAGGTACCTTAGACAATATTCCAAGTAACGCAACGGCCATAGTATTAAATGTAACGGCTACAAATACCACAGCCAACGGAGGATATCTTACAATCTTTCCCACGGGATCCACTCTTCCCAATGCCTCTAACTTAAACTTTAATTCAGCCGATACTGTAGCAAACAGAGTCATTGTCCCGATAGGTTCAAACGGTAACATAAATTTATTTAACTATAACGGAAATACAGACGTAATTGTAGATGTCAACGGATATTATCAGGGGACTGCTTCGATACCCCCTGGATCATTCTTCAGTCCTATCGTGCCCACCAGAATATGTGATACCAGAGCCCAGAATCCCCCAAGTGTGGCCGTAAATCAATGTAATGACGGATCAGCTTCTACTGGTACCTTAACTTCTGGTCAAACCATTACGTTAAACGTATCTGGTACGGGCCCAGGGGGTACCTTAGACAATATTCCAAGTAAGGCAACGGCCATAGTATTAAACTTAACCGTTACAAATACCACCAGCAACGGAGGGTTCTTAACCGCATATCCAAACGGAGTAACTCTGACAAATACATCTGATATAAATTGGAGTTTAGGGCAAACCAAAGCTAGTTTGGTAGTAGTTAAGATCGGTACGAATGATGCTGTTAATATCTATAACGGAGTCGGTTCAACTGATGTAATAGTAGATGTAATGGGATATTATGAAAGTATTCCCGTATAAACGTAATTAAGTTTGTTAAATCAGCGTAGGGGAGCTTTCGGTTATGCGCTTAGGGCTCTTAAAAGAATAACAATAACTATTTAGCTGCCTCTTGGATATATTGAGTAGTATCGTACTCCATGGAAACTGTTGCCCACGAGATATATGGAGGAGAACTTCTCATTTGAGACGTTCACTCCTTTTAGGATGGTTTCCCTGGTTAAGCTTTGCCTGAACTGTAAGGTCGGTTTTTGTTTTGGTGTTGGCAACCAGATATAACAGTACTTCAGGGCTGACCAAAGGCCGTTTTTTCCAGTTTATGGAGTGCGGGATTTTTTAGAAACTTGATGAAATTTTTTAGTGAGCCAGTATTACAGAAATAGGCATTTCCTGTGCAAATGTAGCTCTTATTTTTGTAATATTAACCCTTGATCTAATCGGAAATATTTTGCCTGACGAACATAAATGACCGTCGCGTCACTAAAATTTATCATTATCTATTTCAGTCTTTCCAATTTTATTTAAGCTTTTACTTAACGGCTTGTCTTGTAGCTATTATTGTATTTGGCAATTTTATGAAATCTAAGGTTTAGAGAAATTGAAGCTTTACGAAATTGGTTGCGATATATTGAATTTATTAAACAGGCATCTCCGAAAACGGATACATACTAGTATGGCAATGATACAATCGTCGATTGTTTGTAAATACCAAAGACTGAAAGCCGAGCATCTCAATTGCGCGCTTTATTTAAAAAACGAGGATACAGTATGTCTTTAGGCGAAGCACCCGAGGCAGAGGTTTCAAAAGAGAAAATTAAAGAGTTAAAGGTATTAATCGCCGGCGGCGGAACTGGCGGCCACATCATGCCTGCATTGGCAGTTTGTCAGGCTTTGATTGCTTGTGGAGTAAGTAGAGCTAATATTGAATTTTTGGGTTCTAAAAGCGGTCAGGACAAAAAACTGCTTGAAGGTACGAATTTTAAACTCCACGAACTTGACAACAAGCCTTTAAATCGCAAATTAAATTTAGAGCTCTTGTCGGCAATAGTTTCAATGTTAAGGTCCGTTATTCAGGGCTATAAAAAAGTTAAATCCATCAACCCAGATGTAGTTGTAGCCGTCGGAGGATTCGCAAGCGTACCGGGAATACTTGGGGCAAAGTTTAACTCAAAACCTATTTTGCAAATTAATTTAGATAAAGCGCCGGGTTTGGCGGTTCGATTTGGGAGTATCTTTGCAAATATAGTGGCAGACGGATTTAAAGATACCGGTTTAAAAAAATCTCAATTCGTCGGCATACCTCTTAGATCCGAAATTGCCGACACGGTCGATAAAAGGGCTTTGATAACAGAAGAAAGTGCGCGTTTGATTAAAAGTGAGCTGGGTATCACCGGCTTTAATAGATCGCAATTGCCGGAAAATGGTAATCGTAGTGATGACGCCGGTGATAAAACCGTGGTTGTTATGGGAGGTTCGCTTGGAGCTAAAGCATTAAATGATATGGTGCCCGAATTGGCCGCTAGGCTCAACGGAGCAGATTCTTTGGCAAAATGTAACTTAAAGCAAATAAATGTCTATCACATCGCAGGCAACCGTGGGATTAATGAAGTCGAACCGCCCAAAGAGCCCGTAATTGGTTATACATTAAAAGGCTTTGAGCTCAAAATGGATCTTTTGTATCAAATTGCAGACTTAATTATATGTAGATCGGGGGCTTCAACCGTAGCTGAAATATTAACTATCGGCATACCTTCGATTATGGTACCGCTACCCAATGCTCCCAGGAATCACCAGTATTTTAATGCAATTACCTATGAAAAACAAGGAGCATGTTTAGTAATGGAGCAAAAAGACTTACAGGTCGAACTTCTAAGCGACACTATAATTAATCTGTTGGCAGATCCCGTGAAAATGGGTGAAATGAGCCGCAAAGCATTAAGTGTCGGCGTAAAAGATGCAGGACATAAAATTGCAAAAATTATTATCCGACTAGCCGTTAGAAATTAAAATCAACATTATGAACGTTTCGCCAAAAGTTGGAACAAATTCGCTGATAGACCTTACCGAACCCAAACGAATTCACGTAGTCGGAGTCGGTGGAACTGGCATGAGCGCCTTGGCTTTAGTATTAAATGAAGCCGGGCACAGGATTTCCGGTAGCGAGATTAAAGACTTATCCGTTCTAAAAAAATTGGAAGCCAATGGAATTCGGGTATATAAAGGACAGAGCGCCGATCATGTTACTGACAAAGATGTGGTAGTGTACTCAACTGCCATCCCCAAAGATAATATTGAGATTGTTTCGGCTGAGGATCAATCCATACCCTTAAGACACAGAGGGGAAATCCTTGGATCGCTGTCGACTTTAAAAGATACTATTGCGGTGGCGGGGACACACGGGAAAAGCACGATTACATCGCTGATAACTTTAATATTACATAAGGCCAATGAAATGCCTTCTTTCGTGGTCGGAAGCGAAATAAATGAGGTAGGCTCTTCGGCAGGTTGGGATTCGGGCAGATATCTTGTGTTGGAAGCGGACGAAAGTGACGGGAGTTTTCTTCACTTAAAATCGTATGTAGGCGTGGTGTCTTCGGTTGAGCCGGACCATTTGGAATACTACGGAGATTTCTTACATCTTCAGCAGGCATTTTGTAAGTTTCTGTCAGACTCGAAAATTAAGGTAGTGGGAACTGGATTTATGGATCAAGAAGAATCCGACATGCCTTTAATTGGTAACGGCAAAAATGGTAACGTCAAACAAAGTTACGACTATAGACCGACTGAGATATTGGATAATGTTGCAGACAGGCAAAATCTCTATACGGTTGGTTTCAGACCGTCGGACGATTTTAGGATTGAAAATGTAGTATTCGATGAAGACGGATCAAAATTTAGTCTTAACATTAAAGCTGAAAAGGCATCTCAAAATTTTGAAATAATGCTATATGGTTATCACAACGTTTACAATGCTGCCGTGTCCGCTGCTACCGCGATTGCTTTAGGGATAGATTTAAAAGCAGTTAAGTCGGCATTAAATATTTTTGGTGGGATTTCGAGGCGTTTTGAATTTCGCGGAGTTAAAAATGACATTACCTTTATTGACGATTATGCCCACCTGCCCGGAGAAATTCGCCCCACGGTTCATGCGGCAAAACAGTTAAAAAAACAAAGAACTATAGTGGTATTTCAGCCGCATCGTTATTCTCGGGTTAAATCTATTTACAAAGATTTTGCCGCAGCCTTTGACGAGGCTGACATTGTATTCATAACTGATATTTACAGTGCCGGTGAACAGCCGATTCCGGGGATAAGCGGAGAATTGGTTTATGATGTTGTAAAAGATCATCTTCAAAAAACTCAAAAGGCCACACAGGCTTATTACATTAGCTCAAGGGCCGAACTTATTCAAGAGCTTTTAAATGTAGTTGACAAAGATGATATTGTATTGACGTTAACGGCGGGCGACCTGACAACATTGCCTGATGAAATCATGGAGCGTATGTGAAAAACTTGTCAATTATAGCTTTGAACTTGGTTCTTGATCGAAACCGATTAGGGGCTTTATGGGCTAAAAAGATTTATTCAAAACCGAAAATAATATTAAATGACCGATTATTCCTCCCACTTTTTTAGCTATTGGCTTATGGATCGTATTTGCATAATCAACAATTATAGAGACAACGTGGTCAGTGCCAATGTGACGGTTGGTTTAGGCGCTATTGGATGTATTCTCAACGGCCCACTGTTCAATATGCAAAGTATATAGAAAATGTCGGCCGCAGATATTAGAGATATTTCAGATAGATTAAAAGTTCTTAAAGATGCTCTAGTCAAGTCCTATCCCTCGAAGGTAGTTGAAAACTTTAATATAGGATCCCGAACTACTTACAGGGTCGGAGGGAATGCGGCTGTGACATTTGTTTACGGGGATTGCGAAGAGTTGGATGCAGTGTCGAAAATACTTGACGAATGCGAAGTGCCGATTTTTGTATTGGGTGCTGGAAGTAACGTATTAATCTCAGACAAGGGTTTTGCAGGGCTGTGTTTGATCGCAGACGAAAAGTTTAAACGCGTTAAGACTCAAGACGCTGACACTTCTCACCCGTTGGTGAAAGCATCAGGTTCCGTT
The DNA here is from genome assembly GCA_027371755.1 of Acidimicrobiales bacterium. Taxonomy (GTDB): domain Bacteria; phylum Actinomycetota; class Acidimicrobiia; order Acidimicrobiales; family JABEUL01; genus JAJZNL01. The sequence goes on along the minus strand of DAHXLF010000012.1, from coordinate 4,054 downwards.
ATGCTTCCGAGTTTGGCCAGAAAATTAGCCGCATTGGGTATCTCCGGATTTCAATGGGCGGTTGGGATACCCGGAACGGTAGGTGGTTCGATTAAAACTAATGCCGGCGGTCACGGTTCCCAAACAGTCAATACATTAGTCGAGGTAGAAATTTTTGACTTAGGTTCGGGACTCGTAAAAACTGTAATGACCGAGGATCTAGATCTGAGATATCGGTTTTCGAATTTAGCCAATAATCAAGTTGTGATGTCGGCTACACATAAGCTTGAAATTGGTGATTCCAGAGAGCTTAAACGGGAGATTGGTGAAATAGTTAAGTGGAGACGTGAAAATCAGCCGGGGGGACAAAATGCCGGTTCGGTTTTTGTCAATCCGCCCGACAGATCCGCAGGTCAAATCATTGACGAACTTGGGTTGAAATCTTACCGGATAGGAACCGCAGAGGTTTCTTCAAAGCACGGAAATTTCATACAGGCTGACAAAAACGGTAAAGCGAGCGACGTCTACTCTTTAATCAATTATTTGATAGAAATTGTAAAAGATAAAACTGGCTATGAGTTAAAGCCTGAACTTAAACTAATAGGTTTCAACTGATGGGTGATACTAAAAAACAACAGAAAAAAGTCAGGATACATCCAAAGATACGACAGCGCCGAAGTGAAGTTGTCAAACAGAAAAATAAAAAACGCTTAGGATATCTGATTGCTCTCTGCGTAATATTGTTAGCTTTGATTGTTTACGGTGTCGTAATCTATTCGCCGATTACACAGATTACTGATATTGTCATCCAAGGCAATCAGCATGAAACAGATAATCAAATACTGATAGCAGGCAACCTATACGCACAGAAGCCCCAGCTTTTCTTATTAAATTACGGGCAAGTGGAAAAACAGATTGATGCCCTACCGTGGGTTTTGTCCTCGTCAATTAAAAGAGATTGGCCTAATCAGATAATTATCACAGTTACAGACAGGGTTGCAATCGCACAAATAAACATAGGCAAGCTTGGATATGCCTTGGTTGATCGGGTTGGAAGAATACTGCAAATTCAAAGTCAACCTACTCCAAATTTGCTTGAAATCGATAATTTAGGATCAAATTTGACAGCTGGACAAAACCTAGGTTCTTTTGCCATCGGCGCTTTAAATGTTGCTAAAATTGTACCAAGCATACTAGGTCCTATTGCCATTAAAGAGACTGTCCAAAGTGACAATTCTCTTTCGATTGTGTTAGGATCAAATAACACTATATATTTGGGATCTGCAAGCGATATAAAAGAAAAACTGTTGGAGGCTCTGGCAATTGTGAATCATGGATCACTTTTACCAAATCAGACAATTGATGTGAGTATTCCAAATTCGCCCGTAGTAACGTCAAGTAGTATAGTAAATAGTCGTAAAGGCTGAATTTAAATATAAACCGTTTGTTTAGGTTTAAAATTTATTAATTAGAATAAGGAATCCGGGGAGGCAGAGGCTTCAAATGAGCATATCAGGAACTCAGAATTTTATAGCTGTAATTAAGGTCGTCGGAGTAGGCGGCGGAGGTGTAAATGCCGTTAATCGAATGATTGTCGCCGGCCTGCAAAACGTAGAATTTATTGCGGTCAATACTGATGTGCAAGCACTTCAGGCCTCGGATGCTTCCGTGAGGTTGGATATAGGTCGTAAACTTACCCGCGGGCTTGGTGCGGGCAGCGACCCAGCGGTCGGAGAAAATGCCGCTAAAGAGCATTTGGAAGAACTTAAAGATGTGTTAAACGGTGCGGATCTTGTATTTGTCACAGCAGGTGAGGGCGGCGGAACAGGAACTGGAGCCGCGCCGGTTGTTGCTGAGATTGCAAAAGAAGCAGGGGCTTTGACGATTGGCGTCGTAACAAGACCGTTTAACTTTGAAGGCAGAAGGCGTGCGGTGCAGGCCGAAACCGGAATTCAGAATTTAAAAGAAAAGGTCGATACGTTAATCGTTATACCTAACGAGAGACTCCTTTCGGTTGCCACCGAGTCGACAACCGTCGAGCAAGCATTTTCAATGGCCGATGATGTTTTACTTCAAGGTGTTAGGGGAATCAGCGATCTTATTACAATACCGGGTCTGGTTAATACTGACTTTGCTGATGTAAAGGCTATAATGAGCAATGCGGGTACCGCAATTATGGGAATTGGAGTTGCTTCGGGAGAGAACCGTTCGGTAAATGCCGCTCGTCACGCAATTACTTCACCGCTGCTCGAAGCTTCTATCGAAGGAGCAAAGGGAGTTCTGTTGAATATAGCGGCATCGCGTGATTTGGGACTGTTGGAACTAACTGAGGCCGCTCAAATTATTCAAGGTGTTGCTCATCCTGATGCAAATATAATTTTTGGTAATGTCGTGGATGATACTTTAGGCGATAAGGTACGGGTAACCGTGATAGCCGCTGGTTTTGATCGCTGGGATGACACGAGGCAAAAGCAATCTACTTCGACCAATTCCGGCCTAGGACTTTTTGACGCCGAAACAGAAGATAGCTCGCAAAGCGACTTTGATTTTGCAAGTGGCGATGTTCACGTCGACGATGACGACCTCGATATACCTTCATTTCTAAAGTGAAATCCGGAGCCAAATTATTACAATAGTTTTAAACGAACTTCCCTTCGGAATAAAAGCGGTAATAACTGATAAGTCTGATGGAGATTTAGGCTATTTAAATTTAGATAGGACAGAAGCCGTCAAACTTCGACACGAAATAGTCGATAAGCCTTGGATGACGCTAAACCAGATCCATTCGAACAAAGTTATTGGTGTCCCTCTGGACTGTCACACAGACGCAGTTCTTGGAGATGGGGATGCGCTTATTAGTCAAAACAAAAACTGCGCTTTGGCGGTATTTGTGGCTGACTGTGGAAATGTGGGACTAATCGGCGATAATGGGACAATAGCAGTTGTTCACTGTGGTTGGAGAGGTTTGGAAAATCAAATTCTTCAAAAGACCGTCAATGAATTAACTATGACCGGGGCGAATGAAATTTATTCCGTTATCGGACCCAACATAGGACCGGAATGCTATGAATTCGGTGAAGAAGAACTAAACAGATTAATTTCACTTTATGGGCATAACGCAAGGTCTAAAACAGCTGACGACAAAGCCTCTTTGGATATTAACTATTGTATCGAAAGCTCGTTACAAGAACTAAACGTTAAGCTGGCTTTTAAAATAGATGATTGCACAATGTGCAGCGGAAAGTTTTATTCTTACAGGCACGACGCTACACCAAAGAGACAGGCAATGATTCTGTACTTTAATTGATTGTTATTTGCATCTTCCAGAGGGTCCTTCTGTGTCAACCTTGATTAGGATAGTTATTCTTAAAAAATATCAGAGCAAAGAGAGCACAAAGGAAGAAGAATGTTGGAAACATACAACAACGAGATGATATATGGACTGGTGGCTGAACCAGATTTACCAATATGGGAATCTGGCAAGAAAAGGAAGTTCTCTGCAGACTTCAAGAGTTCAGCAGTTGCTTATTATGAATCGCTGCCAGAAGATGGATTAAGGGGTGCTTATTTGCGACGAGCAGGTATCAATTCGTCCCTGATGAGTAGTTGGTGTCGTGGAATTAGATCAGGTACGATTGCAAAACTGGGAAGAAAGCCAATTGATCCAGTCATTCGTGAAAATGCTGAGCTTAAAGTTCGCTTAACTAAACTTGAAGCTGATCTTGCACGAGAACTATTTGACAGCACCTGTAGTAAACAAGGAATTACAAAAGGGAACACTGACTGTACATTCTGATAACGGACCTCAGATGCGCTCCAATGCCATGGATGAATTCTATGTTATTGCTGGCATCACTAAAAGCCATTCTCGTCCACACGTAAGCAATGACAACCCCTATCCAAAGTCACTATTTAAGACCGCTAAATACGTACCTCTCTATCCCGGTTCATTTCCAACTATTGAAAACGCAAGACTGTGGTTTAACACATTCTTTTCCTACTGTTACCAGCCAGCCATTGTGCACACAACAACGACATTGTTTATGATGATGGTTTATGGTCATGTTGTCGCCAG
>DAHXLF010000129.1 GCA_027371755.1 Acidimicrobiales bacterium | reverse complement strand
TGACTGATCACGAGTAATTTTAGACATTTTTTAGACACAAACTGACTTATTTAGCGAGAGGGAGTCTACGGAAATATCGCATCGATTCACTATGTATTCCATTGATTAGTTTAAATACATCTTCTTTATCTAAGTTGTAAGGTAGGTCGCTGGCAAGGTGTAAGTAACTTTTGCATGTGATGTTGGTCTCGGAACGGTGAGCTGGAAAAGCCACTGTTATGACCTGATCGGGACCTCTCATTGCATAAGTTATACACTGAACCAGTGGACTACCTTACAACATTTTGCTAAATTTAAGATATTGATAATATTTCGAGGGATATAGGCTTTAGTATGCTAGCATACTAATTAGTATGAGTTTAAAGTTCAGGTAGATCAATATTATACTGATGGAAGTGGATCAAAATTCGTCCGCTGCCTACAACTTAAACCAACTAAGGTTTAGCCTATGACTTCGAAATCAAATATACTCAAACATTTGAGTTATCTTAAGGTGATGGTAATTGTCGTTATTATAATTATTGCTGGCACCATAGGGGCTGTTGTTTACAAAACGATCGATACCAATGCAAAGATTGCCCTTAGTCCATTAAGCCCATCTGTAAGAGCGGGAGGTGCAATGGCTTTTGATCCGAGGACAAATCAGACGGTTTTATTTGGGGGACTCAATCCATATGGGGGAACTTCAAATCCTGCCCAATTTTTGGAGTCTACCTGGATATTTAACGGTTCGATCTGGAAAAAGGCTTACCCTAATAACTCTCCTTCACCAAGAGCTTTTTCTTCAATGGTGTATGATATCCGTACACATCAACTGTTATTGTTCGGTGGTGAAAACAGACCCGCATCAACACTAACTACACTAAACGATACTTGGACCTGGAACGGATCTAACTGGATACAACTTCATCCCGTAACCTCCCCGTCGGCCAGGGCAGCTGCTGGGATGTCACTTGCTCCGATAAGTGACTCTCAGAATCAAAGTTCCAACCAATCTGATAAATCCGGAAATCATAAAACCCATCTCGGAGTTTTGCTCTTCGGTGGACTTAACTCCTTAGATGTTGCCTTAAACGATACTTGGACCTGGAACGGATCTAACTGGATACAACTTCATCCCGTAACCTCACCGTCCCCCAGGGCAGCTGCTGGGATGTCACTTGCTCCGATAGACGGACAGTCCTCTACAGGTCATAAACATTGTATTGACGGTATACATGCAGGAAGTTGCGGATTGCTTCTCTTTGGTGGTCTTAGGGGGCTTAATTTGACATCTGGAGAGTTGGATGACACTTGGACCTGGAACGGATCTAACTGGATACAACTTGACCCTATGACATCCCCGCCGGCAACAGGAGATGCGGTAATGTCACTTGCACCGATAACATCCAAAAATACTACCAACTCGTCGTTGGATGTCGTACTATTTGGAGGGTTCGGGCTGGGAAGCAGAGACTTAAACGACACTTGGACTTGGAACGGATTGAATTGGATACAACAAAGCCCTACAAGTTCTCCTTCGGTAAGGGGGGCAAGTTCAATTGCGTTAATCCCCAGAGGTAACAGCAGTCCCAACCAGACTGCCTTCAATAATTCCAAAGATTTAACCGTTCTTCTTTTTGGCGGACTGGAAGGTCCAGATGCATTAAACGATACTTGGGCCTGGAACGGAACCACGTGGACACAGTTATTTGACCCCAAACTTGCCGATCCTTCGGCACAATCACAGGGTACACAAGCACAGTCACCTAATGCTACTTCGACAACCAGTACTCCACCAAATCCCAACCCGATAACACAACAAAATGTTGTTGGAGTAAATCCTCTTGATCCACCCCCGCCAATTGAAACTGTTATTCCTACGACCACCACCACACGACCGCCAGTCGAACCGACGGCGACGACTATGTGTACATCCAAGCAACTGACAGCTAACTGGACTAGTTTCAATGGTGGTATGGGTAGCATTGGTTTGATTATTACTGTCAGTGCAAGTTCTCCGTGCATTCTGCCTGCCGGAACCCCAAGTCTAAGGTACATCACAACTACGGGTTCTGTTTATGCGATTGGAGGCCCTGAAGCAAGTGACTTGAAACCTGTCATATTTCCGAAGCAATTTGCAATTGGCAATCAATTTACCGCAGGTTTTTTGATTGGAACAAGTGATGAAATAGGATTGCCTCAATTTAACGTTACGGCAGTGCAGATGCAAATCCCGAGAAGTTCAACGTGGATCAACATTAACATAGGTCCTCCGGAAAGTAATGGTGATTTACCCGACGTGCAGCTGTGGGGTAACTCCGGAATTCAACATACATTTGGGGTTACTCCTTTTGCACCGTCAAGTGTCATATCAAAATATAGTTCCGGACAAATCTAAAACAAGCAAGGACTGAATAAAAACAATGAAAAGGTTGAAACTTTTATTTATCCTGATAGCTGTCGTTTTTTTAACTTCGGCATGTGAAAGCGTAGGGCTGGGTAGCGACGGGTCGGGTCCGGTTGTATCACCAGTGTCTTCAGGTATAAATGTTGAGCCATACTGCAATACCAATTATGATTTTTATCTCGGTGAAGTTGCGCTGTTTGGCACCGGAGCAGATATACTGAACCCCCCAATTACTTCTGGTTCAACAGATTTACTTCCGAATATAGAATCAGCTCAAAATAATTTTAATAACGGTCACGGGGTCGGAGCGGGGGCATATGTATTTTTGGGTGGGCCGGGTGCCAATCCCAATATGTCTCCAACAGCTTGGGGGGCTGAACAGGCTAATTGGGCCTGGGCAGCACATAATAATGCAGAACAAACTATGCAAGGCGTTGAATTTAATTTTAATTTCGTAATGGCAGATGTTGAGTCTACTGGTCTCTGGCTTGCCCCGACATCACAAGCCAATATTACTGCCAATCAGGATGTTTGGCTTGGGTTTGTAAATACATTTCAGGGCGAGGGACATAATGTAATGTTGTATTCAGCGGGAAACTTCTGGGCTTCTTATTTTGGAAACCTACCTGTAACAACTGTCGAAGATACATCTGAACAGGATTACGGTCCGATCACACCTTGTCCAACCGCTGACAATAACAGCAGCGGACCGGGTGGTTATAATGCAGGTTATTTTGATACAACTTCTGCGATCAATCAATTAGTTTGGCAATGGTCTGAAAATCCACCCAACGGCGTCGGTGATTTTGATTTCGTAAATATGAGCAATTACAATGCTCTATTTAACATTAATGACAGCCCTTAGGCTGGATCTAGTGTAGTGTCATGCAAGTTTATCGTACTATTATTTACCACGACTAGCCCCAGATCCCGCATATCTACGTCATTTCTCAGATGAGTGACACCGCCTAACATTGATTGATCACGAGTAATTTTAGACATTTGTAAAGGGACACTTCTTTAAGTATCGTACTATATCTTTTTATATCACTTAACCAGGACTTATCGTTCATAGCTTATCGTGGTGTATTACTGTCATTCATAACGCATTGCTAACACTTTAGTACCCGAAACAAGTCTTAAAAAACCAAGTGCCATTTAATCAGTTAAATCTTAAGAAATAACCAACTCGTTGGTTTACACCTTTATAGCGATTACCAAGAAAACTAACTTCCAAGAATATCGAATCATTTTTTGTAACTACTAATTCAATTAAACTACATGAAGATACTATTTCGAACTACGATTTAAATTGATTATTAATGCCTTACCTGAATCATTCAATCCAAAACTGAAAGAATTCAAAGCATTAATAAGAAGTGCGACTGATAAACAGTTCTTTCGTTATAGCGTTTTTGTGCAATACAACTAGAACTATATATTCAGAATGACCCTGAAAGGTTAGTAATCTCCAAATGCAATTTTCATCACTTTAGTGTCCTAAAATGTGTTTATGCAAAAATTACAAGTTCTGGGAATTGCTTCAATATTTACCTTATAGACGTGGCAAAAACAACTAAACAAACAAACACTAAATCCCTTGAGGCAAGACTTTGGGATGCTGCTGATGCCATGAGAGGGAATCAGGAGCCATCTGAGTATAAGCACGTAGTACTTGGTCTGGTTTTTTTGAAATACATTTCAGATCGCTTTGAAGCCAGGTACAAACATTTAGAAGATAAATTCTCTGATCCAAAGTCTCAAGACTTCATCGCTAATCCAGAAACAAGATCCCATTTACTTGAGTCCCGAGATGAATACACGAGCCACAACGTATTTTGGGTTCCAGAAGAAGCCCGATGGGGCTTTATTCAGTCAAGAGCAAAACAACCCGACATTGGTCAAGTAATTGATAGAGCTATGGATCTAATTGAAAAAGAAAATGCAATTATCCGTGGGGTACTACCGAGAAATTATGGAAGAGAAGGTCTTGACAAAGGAAGACTTGGTCAACTAGTTGATCTTATTGGATCGATTGGTTTTACTGAGTCAGATGATCATGGATCAGATGACATTTTAGGTAGGGTTTACGAGTACTTCTTAGGACAATTTGCAGGTAAAGAAACAGGAAAAGATGCCGGTTCGTTTTATACCCCTCGATCAATAGTAAAACTGCTCGTAGAAATGTTGGAGCCTTATAAAGGAAGGGTATTTGATCCAGCTTGTGGTTCAGGAGGAATGTTTGTCCAATCTGCTGAATTTGTAAAAGCTCATGGTGGA
>DAHXLF010000128.1 GCA_027371755.1 Acidimicrobiales bacterium | reverse complement strand
CTGTAATGTTCATCAAAGATCCGCATGCGCCATTTTTAAGGTCAAAAGCCCCAAAAACTAAATTCCTGATTCTTGAGGCCACAATTGCAGCAGCACACATTGCACACGGTTCTAAAGAAACAACAATGGTGAAGTCATTTAAGTAAGTGTTATTTGTTGATTCAAGAGCTTTGTTGATGGCTATCATCTCTGCGTGACACAAAGCGTTTGAATTCAATGTTTTCTGATTGTGGGCTTTGGATACTACGGATCCAGTCTCGTCTAAAATCACGGCTCCCACGGGAATGTCAGCATGGTCTAAGGATCGGTTTGCTTCCAAAATTGCCAAATCCATCAATTTCTCAACTTGAATTTGATCAACTAAAAATGGCGGAAGTTGGGCAGGTTGGTTTTCGTTCGGTGTCACCGGCTCTCCAAATCTAAGCTTTTCATTGCATTTTAATTTCTAGAAAAATTAAAATGCAACTTATAGGTATAAGCCATCTGTCTCATAGATCACCAAAAAATTTTAAATGCAACATACTTGAACTAATACCGCAAGCTAATCACGGTTATTATTTAAGGAATACAGTTACGTATAAAAATGTCAATGTCAGACGATGTACAAGATGCCTACCAACGTAATATCTATTTTCATTTGACAGTTTTTGGCACAGTTTGAGGCAACAAATGTCAAATGTTAAAAATTGGCGGAGAGGGTGGGATTTGAACCCACGGTGGCTTGCACCACACACGATTTCCAGTCGTGCCGATTCGGCCGCTCTCGCACCTCTCCCGAAAGATTCAATTTTAATACGGATTTCAGAGGTAATTTTTCGTCATCGATCGTGTTGTTCTGCATTGCTATAAACGGTTGTCATTGAAATTGCCTATTGCAGTGAAAAATCATTTAACCCAAACAAGTTAATATAGATATAACAAACTCAAATTTCCCACGGGATTAATGTGGTAAATGATAAATTTAATGCGGTTACCGGGTGCTGCGCAACCGAGTAACGTGAACCGAGTCAGGGTAGGAATGCAGCAGCTCTCAGCGAATGCAAAGTGTGCCGTAGTTAGCCTGGTGGCCGCATTAAATTTAGCGTTGCTCGCATAAGTATTGTTTTGCCTAACCTTAGTTTTTTACTGGTTTTATCGGTTCTTCAAGATTCGTTATTGATAGCGGGGTAAGATCCAAAACAGGTCATCCTAAGTGCTAATTGGTGTTTTGCGGAATAACCAGCTTATATGTTTCAATATATCTAGCGTTATATAGATATATTGAAATAACTGCTTAATGGGTCTAAGCTTCAAAAATAGACGAGAGCCGGGCGTTATCTACGAATAGCGTAGCCGCCTAAAAGCAGTAGCTTAATTAATTCAATAAAAATTTCGCCATAGAACAATTTAAATAAAGTTCTTGACCGGGTATATCGGTTATTTTTACGAGCTATAGTAATTTTGGTTTAAAATCATTATATGACGGCATCTCAACCGAATGGTGGTTGATGTCTAATAAGATAAATCGTAATGTTTTTTAGGGAAATACGTCAATTCGGATGACAGAAAATCAAAGTACAGAAAAAATAATTTCAGTCAATTCCGATTTGGATGAATCTGACTTTCAAACTTTATATAGGCGGTTTCGTCCTCAGAAATTTTCCGACTTAAAGGGTCAGGATCATGTCGCAACGGCATTACGGAACGCAGTAAGATCTGGTAGAGTTGCCCATGCATATCTGTTCAGCGGCCCGAGGGGGACGGGAAAAACATCAACAGCCAGAATTTTGGCCAAGGCTTTAAACTGTTCTACTCCTTTAGACGGTGAACCGTGTTGTGCCTGTAGTTCCTGTACAGAGATAAAAAAAGGTGTTTCTTTAGATGTTTATGAATTGGATGCGGCATCTAATAACGGAGTTGACGCAATGCGTGAGCTTGTTTCCCGAGCTGCATTGGGTAGTCCGGGAAGGTGGAAAATCTACATAATTGACGAAGTTCACATGCTGTCAACGGCAGCTTCAAATGCACTATTAAAGACTCTAGAAGAGCCGCCTAACCATGTAATATTCGTATTGGCTACAACCGATCCTCAAAAAATATTACCTACAATTCGCTCTAGAACTCAACATTTTGAATTTCATTTAATTTCAAATCGAAACCTAAAAGACCTCTTGGATCAGGTAAATGAAACGGCTGCTCTGGGATTAAAAGAGAATGATTTGGAAGTCGTTTTAAGAAAGGCTAAAGGTTCTGCAAGAGACGCTCTTTCCGTTTTGGATTTAATTTCAGTAGCAGGCGAAGTTTTGGATGACGAGCCTCAAATTGAACTCTTGTTGCAGACAATGATTGATCAAGACTCAAAGCAAGCGTTGTCGATATTGGAGCAGCTGTTTGATTTCGGGCATGATGCTCAGGGTATCGCACAGGAAATAATCGAATTTTTGAGAGAAGGATTTATAGCAACCGTAAATCCGGACAAAAATTCGCCCTCTGAAAGCAAATCAATATTGTCAAAAGATATGGTATCGCAGCTAGGACTCCCGTTAAGCGTGCGCGCAATCGAACTCCTAGGTAAGACCTTGGTAGAGATGAAAGATGCACCGGACCCGAGAATTACTCTTGAAGTTGGGATATTAAGACTTACAAATCCGGAACTCGATGATTCCTACGGCGCCTTAGCCGAACGCGTACGCAGGCTGGAAAATAAGCTATCAGAATTGACAATTTCTAATTTTAAGGCGATCGGATCGATTGACGAGGCTACGACATTACTAAAAAATCCACCTATGACAAAGGTCACTGAATCTTTAGCAAAGAGCTCTTCAGAAAAGGTGTCTAATCCAGACGATAATAAAGATCAAGGTGCTGTATTCGATAAGACCATAGGTGCTTATCTTTCCGGCTCAAGCGCGAAGAAAGAAAAGTTTGCATCCGATAAAGAACCTGAAGTGAAAGAGATTTTAGATAAAGTCGAATTAAAAGAAGACAAATCCGTTAACGAACCTTTGTTATCGATAAACGATGGCAAAGATAAAATTGCCAAGTTTTGGTCCGATACGCTAAGTTCCCGGCTTAACGCGAAAGATAAAGCAATTATGGAAGGTTCTTTTGTGGTCGAATTAAATGAAGGTACAGTCACGATTGAAGTCTCACATAGGACGACATTAAATGCTGCAGAGGTAAGCAAAAAAGCCGTAAGTCAAATATTTAGCCAAGAACTCGGGACTCATGTGGAGGTTAAATTTATTCAAGGTAAAATCCAGGGCCAAGAAAAGATAACGAAAGACGAGAATGATGAAATATTGCCTTTGGAAATTGTCCAAACCAAAATTGCAGAGTTATTCCCCGGTGCTACTTTGGAATTCGAAGAAGAACAGGATTCTGAATAAAATCGAAATGAGGATTTAATAATGCCGTATTTGCCATCGGTTCAAAAATTGATAGATGAAATTTCGAAATTACCCGGCATAGGTCCGAAGTCCGCTCAGAGGATTGCCTATTTTATTTTGAAGACGGATGACAAGTTCGTTTATGAACTTAGCGAATCATTGCTCGAAGTTAAACACAAGGTTAGATTTTGTGAAAATTGCTTTGACCTCTCCGAAGAGCCTTTGTGTAAAACCTGTTCAGATCCTCGCCGTCAAAATCAAATATTATGCGTTGTTGAAGAGCCCAAAGATGTGTTAGCGATCGAAAAAACTAATGAATTTCGAGGTAGGTATCACGTTCTTGGGGGTGTTTTGTCGCCTTTGGATTCAATAGGACCCGAAGATTTGCATTTTAAGGATTTGCTAAGGAGAATAACAGTCGAAGATATTTCTGAAGTTGTGGTGTGTACCAATCCTAATTTGGAAGGAGAGACTACTGCAATGTATATTCATAAACTTCTGACGCCTTTGGGAGTAACGGTATCTAGGCTTGCGTCAGGTTTGCCGGTCGGCGCAGATTTAGACTATGCCGACGAGCAAACTTTGACCAGAGCTTTTATGGGAAGAAGATTGATGGAGTGATCAGACCTTTATGATGAGAGCGTCTCCCTGTCCGCCTCCTCCACAAAGTGCTGCAGCACCGAAACCACCACCTCGTCTTTTCAGTTCAAGACCTAAAGTTAAAGCTAAACGACTGCCGGACATTCCAACTGGATGCCCAAGAGCTATTGCGCCACCATTGACATTAACTCTGTCAAAATCTACTTCCAAATCATCCATTGATGCAGCGGCTACGGCGGCAAAAGCTTCGTTTATTTCAAAAAGTCCAATATCGCTTAATTTTATGTCGGATTTTGAGATGGCATTTTTTATTGCTCTCGACGGTTGAGTCAATAGAGAAGGATCTGGACCAGCAATTTGACCGTAGCTGACAATCGTGGCTAGCGGTTCAATTCCTCTTTGTTTTGCAGTTTCGGCTGACATCAAAATGACCGCACTTGCGCCATCGGATATTTGGCTGGCATTACCTGCCGTAATGGTTCCGTCAGATTCAAATGCGGGCTTCAATTTGGAAAGTGATTCGGAGGTAGTTTCGGCTCTTACTCCTTCGTCTTTAGAGAAAATGAGATCATCGCCTTTTTTTTGTTTTATTGAAACGCTTACAATTTCTTCATCAAATATGCCCCCGGCAATCGCTTTGGCGGCTCTTTCGTGACTTAACAGTGCAATCTCGTCCTGTCTTTGCCTCGATATTTCTTTTGCACGTGAGTACCTCTCGGTGCCAAGTCCCATTGCGATTTGATCAAAAGCACAAAACAGACCGTCATACATCATCGAGTCGATGAGCTTCCCGTCACCTGCACGGTAACCAGACCGAGCTTGTGAGAGTAGATACGGAGCGTTTGTC
>DAHXLF010000127.1 GCA_027371755.1 Acidimicrobiales bacterium | reverse complement strand
TTGGATGTGCTTGGGGTCCATGGGATTGGTGGAGTATTGGGAACTGTTCTTTTGGGCTTTTTTGCTGAGTCGTCTTTTTAATCATCATGCCTATTGCATAGGATATTCCGCAACTATAGGAGGCACAAACAACTGTGGCAAGAACTTGTATTCCCAGCTGATGAAGACCACCTGAAAAAAATAAGCCGTTGTGACCCATGGCATTAACCGACGACTCAGCAAAAAAGCCCAAAAGAACAGTTCCCAATACTCCACCAATCCCATGGACCCCAAGCACATCCAATGAATCGTCCAAACCAAATTTGAATTTTGCGCGAACGAACGAAGCGCACCCTACTCCGGCAACCAGTCCGATGATCAACGAAGGAATCGGAGACACAAAACCTGCACATGGCGTAATAGCAACCATTCCGGCTACTGCTCCCGATAGCGCACCCAGCACCGTAGTGGTTGAATCTTTCACTTTTTCCACTATTAGCCACCCAATTAAGCCCGCAGCCGCAGCCGCTTGCGTATTAATAAAAGCATATGCTGCCACAGAGTTGGCATCTATACCAGAACCTGCATTAAAACCGAACCATCCAAACCAAATAATTGCCGCTCCTATTGCAGATAGAGGAACAGAGTGAGGTCTTGCCAAATTCTTAGGCCAGTTCCTTCTCGGGCCTACCGCCAATAACAGACCCAAAGCAGAGAATCCAGAACAAATTTCAACTACAGTTCCACCGGCAAAATCTAACAACGACCTCTGGGCCAACCAGCCCTCTGGGCTGAAGGACCAGTGAGCTATAGGAGCATACACCAAGATGAACCACACCGTAATAAAAACACAAAATGCACTAAATTTTAATCTTTCAGCCGTTGCCCCAGAAATAAGGGCAGCGGTGATTATAGCAAACATAAGTTGGAAAGAAACAAATGCCAACGGCGGGACGTTCATATTCTTAAATCCCGGTACAGAGCTTAAATGCTCTAAGCCCGTAAACCTAAAATTTCCGAATAACGACGAAAATGAAGACGAAAAACTTATACTGAATCCAAAAAGAATCCACAATACCGTTATGATTGCCATGGCCGCCAAAGACTGCATAATAATTGCGAGAACATTTTTTGAGCGAATCATACCCCCATAAAAAAATGCCACGCCGGGCGTCATGAACAAAACCAATGCGGCGGATATTAAAAGCCAAGCGGTATCACCCGAATTGTAATGCATCAAAGACCTCTTAAATCAGACATAATATTTTAATATAAAACCATTCACGGATTCAATCTATAAAACATAACAGGTTTAAACTGTACGGTAATTGCTTTCGACAGACAAGCCCTTAATTCGACAACATTTATTTGATTGGTACTAAGTAAATTTATCTGGCACCGAGTGCCGAACCTTGGTAAGCATCATTGTAAACTTTGCCAAATCAATATTACTACAATTATTAAACTCGGCTTCCAACCGCAGCGCCATTACCCACGACTTAAGTTCTACAATTCCAATACTTAATCTAGTATTTACAGCCTTTCCAATCAAACAACTATCATATTAAAACTCCACGACATTCAACATCGCAATACATTTCGGCAAAACTTATTATCCGAAAAGACCTTTTAAGCGTAATTCAAAACCAAAAACTTAGTCACTACCGTCATTCGTCAAATACGGGTTAATTAAAGTTACCGACACTACCATCATCTACCACTCAAACAACATCTATATCTTGCACCAATACGCTTAATCCTTGCATATAGGAAGACCGGGAATTAAATAACCCAATACAAAACCATTAAAGGGGTAAATAGCCACTGACATAACCAGCAAAAGTACATTTGCCGTTTGTCTAAACAATGCTTCCATCTTCTTTAAATTAAACCGAAACTTTAATAAGAATGAACTTGACCACAAAGCAATTTTCTAGCCGTTGCATATAACCTAAAGTTATAACATAAAGATTAACTCATATCGGCTTTTTTATTTTCAAAGACTGCAGTGCTGTGAGTTATAGACGATAGTATTTTTAGAAAGAATATTTAAATTAATTTGACGATAATTCAAATTTAGACAACTATAGCTTTCATGAAATAATCCATACAAATATGAGTATTTACGATTTCAGTATCAAAGACATACAATCACAATTTGATGTCGAACCCTATCGTTCACGTCAAATATACGAATTAATGTACAGACACTTGGGTGATTTTTCTAAAGCCACGGGTCTCCCCAAATCTTTAGTCGCAAAACTAATCGACTGTGAAGACTTTCAAAATTCTTTGAATATCGGCAAAATATCAAAATGCGACAATGATCAAACTGAAAAGTTTTTATTTGAATTAAAAGACAAAAAAGTAGTTGAATCAGTACTGATGCACTACTACAACAGATCCTCCGTCTGTATATCCACTCAAAGCGGTTGCAAAATGAACTGTTCGTTCTGCGCCACCGGACAAATGGGATTTAAGCGAAATCTCTCAAAAGGCGAGATAGTAGAGCAGGTCATAAGACTGATGCGATACTGCATCGATAACGGTCATAGACCCATAACCAACATCGTTTTTATGGGAATGGGCGAGCCACTGGATAACTACGAAAACTCAATTGAGGCCGCCTGGGCATTTAAAAATGAATTAAACATAGGTGCAAAACATATTACTGTTTCTACTGTAGGAATTGTACCGGCGATAAAAAGACTAACGGAGGAGAACTTGCCTTTTAGGCTCGCTGTGTCCTTGCACGGAAGTGACAATGAAACTCGATCTAAGATAGTCCCCATTAACAAAAAATATCCACTGGAGATGTTGATTGAATCTTTGACTGAATACTTGGAATCAAATAGGTCACGCAGGCTTTCGTTAGAATGGACTCTTATTAAGAATGTTAACGATACTCAAGATCAAGCTGTTAAATTAGCAAAGATTGCCAAAAAACTTAGGGCCCACGTCAATTTGATCTACTTAAATCCAACCGCTAAAATCGGCTACAATGCTTCACAGACTGACGCTGCAGTAAACTTTAAAAGTATTCTCGAGAACTTGAATATTAATGTCACACTAAGAAAAACTCGGGGTCAAAGCATTAATGCCGCTTGCGGGCAACTGGCTTATATGAATTAAGCTGGAGACACCGACGAAATTAATTTAATCCTTATGGTTCATCAAATGATTGCTTAATTAATGGATTTATCCACATACAAGTCCGCTTGCAACCGAGGTATTGAAACAACTACCTAAATTACCTTGAACGGTTACGGTTTTAGAGTATTCGACTGAATTCGATGAATTATAAAAACTCAAGTCCCAAGTGTAACTCAAAGCGTTGTTGTAAGGGTAGCTGCCGGTAGATGAACTGGAGTTAGAAGCAGGCAGGGGTACGGCCAATACGGCAAATCCGTTAACGATATTCATCGAATCAGTACTGTTTTGTTGGTTAGAAATTGAGCCTGTCACTTCAGTAATCCCCAAATTATTGGTTGGATTAAGTTCCAACACTATTACTGCCGTCGGTGACCCTTCTGCGACCCCAAAAGCTGAAGCAGTATAACTGCATATGGGTTGTTGCTGATTTAAAGTTGAATACGAATTGCTACAGAATGGATAGTAATTGACCGTCGATACCGCATTCGAATTTGACAGCTCCAAAACATAATCGCTTGTTACCGGAGATACAATAACACCTGAATTTGACGTACCAGAGTTTCCGTTGCATGGGGTGACTGTCCCACCACCGCCGACAACCGAACTTGAACATCCATTTATGGTCGTCGGCACATTAGCAGGAGCAGTTAAGCACACTTTACAGGTCCCACAGATACTACTATTCCCACAGATACTACTATTTTCTTCACGGTAAAGTCTCTCTGTGACCCCAAATGAGTTGGTTCTTCTAAAGACATCATATAATTCATATGTACCTCGGTTACAGATACTAGCGACACCTGGTTGGTTCGTAGCTTGAGTGGAAGTAACACCGGAATTAACCGGAGGCGATACAGCCGGAGGGGATATAATCTTTGGAGACACTGTCCCGGTATTGCTCGTTGAACCGGTGTTGCCTGCAGTTCCAGAATTGCCCGTTGAACTTGGCGGAATCGAACCTGATGGCTGCGGACAATAAGGAACCATTTCGCGCGGAGCACCTAAAGGACATTTAGAACTACATGCCGACGTCGGCAATTGCGTTTGGCAGGTCGAAGTCTGACATACATAGGCCGGAGGATGTCTATTTACCGACGGCGTCAGAAAAGACCCGTGTGAAGTATTTGAAGCGAGGCTTTGATTTTGGGCTACGGCAAATCCTCCTGCACCAGCGCCCAGCAATGCTATTATGGCCGTAGCCACCAATAAAATCCTTACCTTAAAACCGACCGTTGCCGTAGACCGATTTCTGTTTAACATGTCGGTAATTTTCGCATCCGAGTTGACACCTTCTGCAACTGAGTTAAGTTTGTCCGATAGATTAAGTTCAAATTCATCCATGGTATCTCCTTTTTTTAAAAATCAACGGGATTGACATTTTCTTTAAGAATGTCAAGAGCTCTGGAAATAATTTTTGCCACCGATGTCGGTCTGCATTTAATAATTTTTGATATGTCGGCATCGCTGAATCTCAGGTAGTACCTTAAAATCACAGCTGTCTTTTGTTTAACCGATAATTTGTCTAAATGTCCTAAAAAATCCGAAACGCTATCGTCGTCTCGTTCATTTTCCCGTACCGAATTTGCATAATTGACTAATTTCTTGTTGTCATACGCTTTCTTCTTCAATGCGGTTTTGCATTTATTTACGACAGTAACCCTTAAATAACCTCCGGGATTATCTAACCTGGCATATCTTGAATATAGCGCCAAAAAACTGTCTTGAACAATGTCTTCGGCGACATCCATATTATTCAGCATTAAAAATG
>DAHXLF010000126.1 GCA_027371755.1 Acidimicrobiales bacterium | reverse complement strand
CAAGCTGTTAGGTTAATTTTATTGGATCAAATTTACCGACATTCCTTTAATACATAAATTTTATTAAAAGTGAATTTCAGTTAAAAAGAAAAACCGCCTGCAATTGCCGGCGGTTTTTCTTTTTGCTATGATTTTCGGTTTTAACAACCGGAAAAATTAAATAAAAAAACGACTACTCTGTAATCTCTTTTATCTTGTTGGTTATCTCTATGGCGCTAGGATCTGGCTGAGCGGTCTGCATTGCCATCAATTTGGCCATGTCTCCTTCAACCTTGATTTTACCGGCCATAAAAGCCTGCATAGCCGCTTGCTGATTGCCTTGAACAAATACATCTTTTGCGGTGTCGTAACCAATGGTAATTTTAACGTCGGCAGCTTCCAGGTGTCCCAGGTCGATATCAACATTTTGCTCCGTAGTGTCTACGTGTGCATCTAAGGCACCTTCACCGAAAGGAACCTCGGTTATGATCAAATTCATTTTGATCGAACCAGGCATTACTCCGTTAGCTCCTCCCGATTCGTCCCTTATCTTTTTTGCCTCTGCAATCCACTCTGGACTCAGAAATGCAAATTTTGACATAGTTTAACCTCCATTTTCTAAAACTTTATTAAATCTAGCAATATTTTAAAAGACAATTCAAATCATTTTTTTAATTTTTAATTTTTTGTATCATAAATTGGACTAAATTCAAATACTATGAGTTCAACAATCATCGAAGGCGCGGAACCGATTTCGCACAAAGCAGACAGCAAAGTGGGGATATTGGTGCTCCACGGATTTACCGGAAACTGTCAATCGATGAGACCGATAGCTGATACCTTCATTGAAAACGGATATAACGTTGAGATGCCTTTGTTGCCCGGACACGGTACCGTAATTGAAGATATGCTCGATAAAACCTACGAGGATTTCTATAAAGCTGCGGTAGCAGCTTTAAACAAACTTAAACAAAATGCCTCTTCGATATTTGTAGTCGGGCTATCGATGGGAGGCACTTTAGCCTGCAACATTGGCGCCGATTTTAATTTTATAAAAGGATTGGTTCTGATTAATCCTTTGCTTGAACCTTCGCCGGATGAGTTGACCAAAGCTCTTAAAGACATGTTGGATCAAGGCACAGACATAATTACTTCGATTGGATCCGACATCAAAAAAGACGGTGAAAAAGAATTCTCGTATAACGGTACGCCTATCAAACCGCTGTTATCTCTATTTGACGGGCTAAAAGAACTGTACGATAAGTTACAAACCATTACAGCACCCGTAATACTGTTTTCAAGCCGAGAAGATCATGTCGTTCCGTCAACTTCGGGCGACCTGCTGGTCGATAAGTTAAAAGACAATTCACAACGAGTTTGGCTGGAAAACAGCTACCATGTAGCGACACTGGATAACGATCAGGAAATTATATTACAAGGCGCTTTGGATTTTGTCAGACGACACGTCGATTAAAATTATTTTTAATTAAAGTTACGTCAGCACGCCAAATCATTAACTGCCAAATAAAACTATTGAGTTCGATTCTGTCTAAAAGTTAACTAAGATTTGCGTAATTGACAGTTATCTATACGGAAATTACTTATGACACAAGATAAAAGTTTTATTTCAAAAGAACAGGTGCTTCACGTGGCCGCCTTGGCCAAACTGAACTTGTCAGATCAAGAGGTTACAAAATTTACGGCACAGCTGTCTGATATATTAGGCTATGCAAATGAGCTCTCCGAACTTGAACTCAAAGATGTTTCCCCTACCGCTCATCCAATTGAGCTCGAAAACGTATTTAGGGACGATACGGTTTTAAAATCAATTGACAACTCAAAAGTAATTCAAAATGCACCTGAATCTTTAAACAACCAGTTTAAAGTTCCGCCAATATTAGACGACTGAAACTTCTTAACAACCATGGATAAATTTTTTGAATCAGCCTATAGCATTGCCCAGCAAATAAAAGATAACTCTATAACTTCAAAAGAAGTTGTGTCAAAGTATTTTGACAATATTGAATCTAAAAACAGCGAACTAAATGCATTTTTAATAACTGATAAACAAGCAGCTATCAGACAAGCCGAAATAGTGGATCAGAAGATCCAAGCAGGACAACAAGTTGGAACATTGGCTGGCTTACCTGTTGCAATAAAAGACAATATTTGTACTGATGACTTCACTACGACTTGTGCTTCAAAGATACTCAGAGACTGGAAACCGCCATACAATGCAACTGTTATTCAAAAACTGATTTCACAAGACGCAATAATATTAGGAAAAACTAACTTAGACGAATTTGCGATGGGCTCGTCGACCGAACACTCCGCATTTGGTCCAACCAAGAACCCAGTAGACCCTTCCCGAGTTCCCGGTGGATCGAGTGGCGGAAGCGCATGCGCAGTTAAAGCCGATATGGCAAGCGTGGCTTTGGGCTCCGATACGGGTGGTTCGATCAGGCAACCTGCCGCATTTTGCGGAATAGTTGGAATGAAACCGACATACGGCCTCGTTTCAAGATACGGACTGATAGCATTTGCATCTTCATTGGATCAGATAGGTCCGTTCGGGAAGACCGTCAAAGATTGTGCCTTAGTACTTAATGCAATTTCTGGACATGACCCTTACGATTCGACTTCTCTAAATATTGAATCGTATGACTATCTTCAGTATGTTGACAGAGATCTAAAGGGAATTCGAATTGGTTTAATAGAGGAATTTGATGAAGTGCTCGATGTCGGTCTGCGCGAAAACTTAGAATCAGCAACGAATCTCTTTAAACAAAACGGTGCAGAAATAGTGAAGGTCTCACTGCCCTATGTTAAATACGCTTTGTCTACATATTATTTAATTGCCCCCGCCGAGGCTTCTTCGAATTTGGCAAGATTCGATGGTGTCCGATATGGTTTGAGGGTTGACGGTGATAACGTCGAAGAGATGATGATAAACACTCGAACCCAGGGATTCGGACAAGAGGTAAAAAGAAGAATTATGTTAGGAACGTATGCTCTGTCTTCAGGTTACTACGACGCATACTATAAAACAGCACAAAAGCTTCGAACGGCACTAATATCGGACTTTAAGAAAGTTTACGATCAGGTAGACGTTATAATTTGTCCCACAACTCCGACGGGTGCATTTGAGTTTGGCGCAAAGTTAGATGACCCTTTGCAAATGTACATGTCCGATATATTTACAATCCCTTCAAACCTCGCGGGTCATCCCGCAATAAGCGTACCTTTTGGAACTGATTCCAACGGCATGCCCCTGGGTATCCAAATTTTAGCTGACGGATTAAATGACTCTAAAGTTATCCACGTTGGAAGCGCTCTTGAAACCTTAAGAGGAGAAGGATAAAAAAATATTACTAACATGGAAACGACTGCCAACACCGTAAAAAACGACATTGAAGATTTTCTAAAGGACACCGGATTTGAAGCCACAATAGGGCTTGAAGTTCATTGTGAACTTAAAACAGCCACCAAACTTTGGTGCTCCTGCAAAAATTCATTCGGCAATGAGCCCAATACCCTTGTGTGTCCCGTTTGTTTGGGACTTCCTGGATCCCTACCAGTCTTAAATAAAAAGGCTGTTGAATATGCAATTCGTATAGGACTGGCTCTCAACTGCACCGTTCAGAACTCCATATTCCACCGGAAAAATTACTTTTATCCAGATATGCCCAAAGATTTTCAGATATCTCAATATGACATCCCAATTAATGCCGACGGTTACGTTACGTTGCCTGACGGTGGGTCAGTGGGTATTGTTAGGGCACACATAGAAGAAGATACGGGCAAAAGTACACACTTTAGCGCTTCGGGCCGAATTCATGAATCCAGTGCAACACTCATCGACTACAACAGAGCCGGGATACCCTTAGTCGAAATTGTAAGTGCCCCAGACATAACGTCTTCAGAAATGGCCAAGGCTTACGTTACGGAGTTAAGAAACATTATCGTAGCCACAGGAGCCACGGATGGGAAGATGGAAGAAGGGTCCATGAGAGTCGATGCCAATGTGTCCGTAAAAAGAATTCAGGATTCTGAACTTGGTACCAGATGCGAAATAAAAAACCTTAATTCATTACGATCACTTAGCAGGGCAATAAATTACGAGATAAAAAGACAGGTAGACAATATTCTCTCGGGTCAAAAAGTAGTTCAGCAAACCCGACATTTTAACGAAGACTTAAATCAAACAGTTACTCTCAGAACCAAAGAAGAAGCCGAAGACTATCGCTATTTCCCCGAACCAGACCTGGTCCCTTTAAATCCGGGAGCAGCATGGATTGAACAGATTAAAGCTGAAATGCCTCCGCTTTTAATTGAGCGCAGACGGATAGTACAGGATTTAATGAGAGATTCGCAGGAAATCGATCAGCTTCAATCAGCAATTGCAATTCTCGTTGATCTGAATTTAGACTCGGTTTTTAAACAGACAGTGGGTATCGGAGCAAATCCAACCATAACATTAAAGAGGCTTACCAACGAAGCGGCAAATGCGGTTGAGGCCGCAAGAAATTTAAATCCGGAACAATTTGCCAAATTAATCCAAATGGAAACCGACAACAAAATCTCAACTACTCAATCAAAAACGATCTTGTCTAAAATGCTGGAAAACCCTGATAAAACCTTAGACATTTTAATTTCAGAGTTAAGCATCGTCTCTTTCGGTGAAGCAGAAACAACAGCTCTCGTGGAGCAGCTAATTAAAGATAAGCCAGATGAGTTTGAAAGATTCAAACAGGGCGACGACAAAGTTACCCAATTTTTCATAGGTCAGATTATGAGGCTCTCCAAAGGACAAGCCAACGGTAAATTGGTTACGGAGATCCTTATGAAAAAGCGTAACCAATTCTGACAAAATAAAACTCAAACTTAAATATTAATAAATTTGAAAGCTAAAAATTACTAACAACCAAATACAAATTCTATGGGATAACCGCCAGCTGATCTAACTCCTTGTTTGGACTGTTGTGCCAGTCGGCTTA
>DAHXLF010000125.1 GCA_027371755.1 Acidimicrobiales bacterium | reverse complement strand
TGTCCTCATTATTGCATAGCACAATCTTTGAATTTCAATATAAATTGTAATCTATTGTTAGGGCTGGATCCCTGCCTGCCGGTTTTTATCAAATCGACCTTATCTATTTAACTAGCTCTAATTAAGATACAGCAATTGTACTTGTTATTTGATCCCAAAAAGTTCATTTGCTAAAGTAATTAATATGACAATGGCGATTCAACGTTCGACAAAATCTGATCGGATT
Organism: Acidimicrobiales bacterium; assembly: GCA_027371755.1. Classification (GTDB taxonomy): domain Bacteria; phylum Actinomycetota; class Acidimicrobiia; order Acidimicrobiales; family JABEUL01; genus JAJZNL01. The sequence continues at coordinate 4,769 of DAHXLF010000125.1, read as the reverse complement.
GATCATCGGATTCGAACAAGGTCAAATACCTTAAACGGCATATTTGGGGGTCGATGGATTCGTTCAACTCTATTGTGCCTTTGGTTGACTCTAGGATTACTCGGTTTTACTAAGTCATCTTTTGCTTCTACGGTAAAAGCGCAACCGACTCAACTCATATTTTCTCTTACAGTACCGTCGACTGTGCCTGCTGACGTCTTATTTAATGAACCGATGACCGCAACCGCAAACGGAATTACGGGCTGCTATCGATGGGTAGCAACCGGCCTGCCAAGGGGTCTGGTAATTAAACCGAAAATCACTTGCGCAACATCTGGAGCTAGTATTACGTCTGAGATAACTGGTATTCCTGCTAATCCAATCGGTGCTTCATTTGCAACAAAGATCACCGTGACCATTGAAGCGGTTGGACCGTCGGCAAGTTCACCCGCAGCTAGCGGCCCTACGGCTGCTACGGCTTCAGAAACTATTCTGGTAATACCGCCCAAGTGGGGAACTTCAAATGCTGCCAACGCTTACGCAAATACAGGCCTTTCGTTAGTGTCTTGCGTTCAGGGCCCGTCCTGTTGGACAGTAGGCATCTCAAAAAATACGGTTCCGGTACCACATCAAACCCAAAACAAAACGATATCAGGTTCATCATCTACTTCGCCAAGCATTACGGGTACAGCTCCTATCTACGTCCCGCTTACGATACCCAAAAGCAAGAAACCGATCGGTACTATCGAAGGAGGTGTATTTGTTGCGTCTATAGAACAAGTTACTCCTCTTCGTTTGGGGGTAGTCCGTACGGGGATTCCGCTTTCGATATCGGCGATATCCTGTCCGACTATGTCAACATGTGTTTTTGTAGGTTCTAAAACCAGTTCGAGCAACTTGACATCCCCCGTAGCCTTGCTAATGACTAACAGTGGGGCAAATTGGACGGCGATATCTCTCCCTCTGTCAAACCGATACAATGGCGGGAGTCTTACAGCAATAACATGTCCCAATATTGCCAACTGTATTGCTACTGGAAACGCCAACGGCTTAAATTCACAGAGCTCTGCATTTACGGTTCCATTAACAATTTTTACAACCGGAAACGAGAGCAAACTAAAGGTTGGGAACATTAACTATTTAAGCTCTCAGTCGAACCTTTTAGCCGACATTTCCTGTTCGAATGCGACAGATTGTATTGCAGTAGGACGAGCAACTGGTCAATCAGGAGTCACGCAAAGCGCAATTATACTAGCCACTACAAACTCTGGAGCAACCTGGCATCGAGACCAACAGGTTGGAGCAGAGGGCCCGAATCCCGGACCACATGCGAATACGGCATTACAACCATGGATGTCTACAGTGGACGGTCCGCTTGAATTTGGAGGTTTGACGGGGGTCGGATGCGCTCCAGGGACGACGACCTCTTCGTGTGAAGTATCATGGCCATTTTGGCCGGCTCTCGCCAATACCAACAACGGAACAAACTGGTATCCGGACGTATCTTCTCAAGGAACATCAGGAATTATGAACGGAAATATTTCTTGTCCTGTTTCAGGTCACTGTTTCGGCGTCAGTACAAAGCAATTCATGTGTGCCTACGATATGGTCTGCACCTCGACGCAAATTCTTGAAACAATACCTAACACATCCAATTGGGAGGTAGGTCTTGCCGGGCAAGGACCAAATCCTAAATTCGGACCTGCATTAAATTCGATTTCTTGTCCGACCGTTACAACTTGCGTAGCCGTCGGCGGCTGGTTCCCGTTGTCGGCTTCGTCGTGGTCGCCGGAATTCCCCTTGGTAATGTCTCCACAACTTGCCGCTCATCCTTTTTTTCTTCCGCCCCCACCTCCGCCTACGCTTTTTACTTGGACAAATGCCGGCATACTTCTGGGTGTTGTTTCATTAGCTACGGGCGTGGGCGAGTTTACTGATTTGCTGGGAGGTAGCGTTTCGCTTGTTACAGGATTGGCGGGATTGGGAATCGGTGCTGCCACAACGTCACAAGGCGACATGCTTGGGTGGCTGTCTGTCCTACTGGGTGGATTGGGAGTATTTTTCTATACCGCGTCGGTCGCTTCAACCGTAACAGGCATCGCAGATGTGCCCTATGGGGTTTCAGGTCCGACTCCAGGGTTTTCTTTACCCAAGACACTTCAAAATACTCCCACTCCTAATTCAACTGGAGAAGGTCTATTACCACCTGAAACACCAGGAGGCCCAAGTGAATAATCCCGTAAATGCAGGTGAATCCAACTTCTTACATCAAGACTCAAAAAGCCAAGAGATGCAAGATTGGAAGAAGAAGATTAATCAGCATTCTGCCAGTCGAGCAAATAAACTTGAAATGATTCTGGGTGGGCGACTTGCATTTCTTCCGTGGTCGATAACCCGCAAGGGAATTCTGATACGTTTGTCGACTGCCTACGGTTCTGACGCAGCCGCTGATTTAGTTCTATCTGCTCGGTTAAGATTCACCACGGCATCTTTTGCAATTTTGGCAACTGTATGTTTTTTCTTTCATCCAATTGTGGTTGTCGTGATTGGACTATTATTCGAAATAATTGCGCTGACAGCTGCAGTTACCTCAGGGTATCGATTACACAAATCTGGGATTCCGCGCCGAAGACGAATTTTAAATAGAAACCGTTGAGAGCTATAAGAAAGTACTTAATTTGAGGACAAACTAACTCAGATGAATTTTGCGAGTATCCGGTTAAAACAATCCCTGAATATAGTATTGCCTTGGTTAACTTCAAGGCAATACTTAGCTTGTAGTTACCAATAATTGCTGTCTGATAACGCCGATATGTCCAACAAACTCCCAATACGGTAATATTTTTGGACCAAGAACATCTCCCACCGCATACGGGTGGCTCGTTGCAAAATGAACACCGTCGAGTTTTCGAATTCTTACTCCGTTAATCGTCGAACTATAGTGCGAACCAGGACATACCAAAGCATTTAAATTTTGAACATAAACCTGATTAGGGTGCATTTTTGCAAAATTATAAAGCAAATTGTTATAGGCTTGCACTCTTGCCGATGAATCCTGTGGCCACGGTTTTCCATGAGGATTGAAACCGGAGTCCGAACATGGTTCAGTCTCCAATAAAAGACTAGCTCCGTTTTTAGTTACTATATTAAATGCCAGTTCTAACTGTCTTGCGACATAATTCCTAAACTGACTTTGAGTAATATTGGTCCATTTGCCTTTATAGGTTCTATTGGCAGTTTCCCACCTCCCTGCCATTAAGATGACAACATTTGGATTATATCTTTTGACCCACTGTGCGTACTTTTGAGGCCATTGTAACTTGGCTGTAGCCGAACAATAACCACTTGCCGGGGATATAGTATTTTGGGTCTGAACTAACCCTCCAATAGCTAAGCCGCAACCCAATTGCGCTTTATCTATTATCGTAACGTTGTAAGGCTCTTGGTCTAAAGTTAAATCGTATCCAAGAGTTAATGCAACGGAGTCGCCAACTAAAAGAGCAGTAACTTTGGCTTTTGAATTTTTTGCAAGGGTTTGAATTGAATCTATCTTATTGGGACTAAACGTATATGAATCTAAATAATTAGCCAACAAAATACCTATTGCGACCACTATCATTACACTTAAAATTATTCTAACTAGTTTCATAAACATTCACTGTATATTTTGGGCTTCACTACTCAGTTGCTACATTATGCTCTCAAAAATAGTTTGAATCGCATCTAATGAATTTCTATCGATATTAACTCTAGTCAATTTCGATATTGTTATGGGCAAACTGTATTTAATTACATATCTCTAATCCGTCATTTGGAAGTTTCATCTGTATTTTCAACTTGCAAATTACTGTGTAAATAATTTTTTGTTTGAAATGTCAGCCACAAAATAAGCACAAAAATTGAAATGGCCGTCAATTCAAACCCTAGATCGAAGTACAAGCCACCGGGCGGAGTCCAAGTAATCTCAAAAAGGGCTTTCCCTTGAACAATTATCTTGGTAAAGGATTGGAATCGCCAGTCAAAATAAAACGTTTCATAAAACCCCAACAACGTTACCAACGATACCGCAATTACTGTTATCTTGGAGCTAACTATACTACCCAAGTTGAATCTCTTTCTTGAATGCAAGTCGCTTTTCGATTTCATAACTCCATTATCTAGAATTTCACCTACCAAAAACGCCAAACCAATTTCATAGGGAATAATGTATCTATACTGGAAACCTGTCTGCAGCCTGTAATAAACCAATTGATCATAGATTATAGGGAATATAAAAAACGTAGCAACCATTAAAATAATAATGTATCGTTGATTTCTAGTAGCAAATCTAAAGGTCGACAAAAGCACAATAATGAAAGCAATTAATAGCAATATATAATACCCAAGCGGCAAGTTAATCGTCAAATAATCGATACCGTTAAAAAATTGGCCATAAAATTCCGTTTTTAATAACTGCAAACTAAATGTCTTCTTCAAAACATAAACAAATCCGCCAGGATAGTATCTATCGCTTCCCTGCAGTACTCCCGATATGAACAAGGGATTAAGCCTGGTCCATTCCAAGTTAAATACCGTTAAAAATATAGTGACATATATTAAAGATGATTTTAAACTGAGCAAAACATTCCGCCATTTGCGACTCTTGTCTTTAAAGGCAAATAACAAAGTTCCGACAATGGCAATTGCAATCAAAAAAGAATCAGGTCTACATAAAACAAGCACAAACCATTAAGTCTGTCGCAGCTGCAAGATTTCAGTTTAAGGGTTTTCGAACCAATGCTAAAGGATAT
>DAHXLF010000124.1 GCA_027371755.1 Acidimicrobiales bacterium | reverse complement strand
ACAAGCCCGAACGCAACGCAGGTACCGACGAAGCTGCAGACAGAAAGGCGAACAGCTGAAGCACAAAGACCGGCCAAGGAATATCCGATTTCGTGCATGAGTCTGTCCTTTTTCTTAAAGTTACACCTCTTGCACGCAGCCACAACGTTATCCCAAGTGTTGCTACCTCCCTTAGATCTTGGAAGTACGTGATCAATGGATTCAGCTGGTCCTCCGCAATATTGGCAACGGTGATTATCTCTAATGAATACGGCTTTTCTTGTCAAAGCAATCGTTTTAAAGTACGGCGTTTTAATTCTATACCGCAGCTTTACGACAGAAGGTTCTGGAAAATCGAATGTATTGGATCTAAAATATCTACCCGTCGAATGCAAAATATCGGCTTTACAAGCCAGAGCCAGAAGCATTGCTCTTTTTGAAGACACAATTCCCAAGGGTTCATAGGTGGAATTGAGAACAAGTGCGCTGCCGACGGCGGTGCCTCGATATGAAATTATCACCGGTTCGGGAGCAGCTATCGGTTCTTTAAGTACTACCATTCCACTCCCATATTTTTCAATTAGTCCGAGCCCAGTCCAAAAACTTTGCTATCTCCCTGGGATTCGGAACGTAGCAGGGATCCCCATATGCCGTTTCCATACGAAACCTAAGCCATCTCTTATCTGGCAGCGGTAAAAACGGATATTTACGGTACCAGCTTTTGGGTGAAAGAATATACAACTGGTAGATAGCCGGAAAGATGAGGCCGGGCTTTTCGGCTACGGCAACTACTACGGATTTTATCCATTTATTCCAATTTGGTTTGTCAGACTTATCCATGGCCAACTGTACAGTAATACAAGTTAATATTTAACCTAAATTTATTTTATATGTTATCGACCCTATATATGATTTAATCTTCCAAATAATTAAAATACCACTACAACCCGCATTGATATCGTGACCACCAACTCAAAACGTCAAACCCATGCTCGCCATATTATTAAAATTAATTCGATTTCTATGTACAAACGCATAAATACAAAATGCCGTGCATCTACCAGCTAAAGCTACCGCACGGGTTTGGTTGTACTTAACTCATTAGAATCTGTCATTTCAGCTGTTCTGCATTGCCTGCCCGATGGCCTCAAAAATCTTCATGGTATCTTTTTCTATATGTTTGCGAGCCATAAGCAAAAAAAACGTTCCGATGAATGCAACCGGCATTAAAATCGCAAAGGCAACTCTAAAATTACCTCCAAACTGAGTTGCGATTGCCGAAGTAACGACTGGAGCAGCAGCCGAACCAAAAATTATTGAAGCAATATTAAAAGCTCCAAAACCCGCGCCCCTTAGATGCGCAGGTACCGAATCGGACAAGCCCGAACGCAACGCAGGTACCGACGAAGCTGCAGACAGAAAGGCGAACAGCTGAAGCACAAAGACCGGCCAAAAAGGTAACGGTAAAAATGAAAGCATAAACAGAGTACCGCTAATTAAGAGACAGATTCCCGGCACCACTACTCGTGCTCCCAGAAACTTTTTTACCCATTTATCTGCCATTAATCCACCGATCAGTGTACCGGGAATTCCCGCCGCAATTGCCAAAATGGCAAAAAGAAAGTTTGCAGACTCTTGAGACATATCGAACTGCCGTTGATAAAGTGTGGGCATCCAAGTCGACACTGCCGTTACAACAAACAAAATTGCTGAAACTCCTACTAAGGCATATCTCATAGTAGGTATCTTTAGTATTGTCTTAACATCTTGAACCAACCCAGAGCCCATATCCTTTAAAAATCCCTTGATGCCGTTGGGGAAAAGAGGTGCAATTTCAGTTTCGACTTCCAAATTAGGCTCCGACGCATGTAATACCTCGGCCCGATCGGCAGTCCCCCTCTTGGGTTCTGGTAGCCGCCAGCAAAACAGTGCAATCAGCAATCCAGGACCGATGGATACAAAAAACGCCAGCCTCCAGCCCATCGATCCAAAATGAGTTCCAAAAAACGAACCTATTGCAAGACCCACTCCTAAACCGATATACAAAAGACACTGCTGAATCGCAAAAGCCTTTCCTCTTTGATTTATTCCGTAAAAATCTGCTAGCAAGCTTGAACCCGACGGATCCGACACCGCTTGCCCAAACCCCAATGCACCTCTCAGCGACACTAATAGCCAGAATGCGCCAATGGGCACGAGTCCGCCCAGAGAACTGATGACGGACCAGATCGTGATTGTTATTGCCATTAAGTTACTACGATTCCATCGATCACCGATATAGCTTGCCGGCATCGTAGCAATCCCGTTTACCACTATAAATGCAGAAAATAATATGCCGATTTGAAAATCATTTACCTTAAAGACGTGAGCGATCTGATTGGAAGTACCGCGAACTATGTACTGGTCAATGCTGTCAATCATGACGGCAAAACCCAATACCCACATTGGCCAGTTTGAAACCTTTTTTGTTTTCATAAAAATCTATCTTGAACTTATTTCAAATTTCGCTTAATTTTCTGTCAACCTCAGTACACAAGACAACATGACTTAGCCAGCAACTTTGGTGTCGGCTACTCCGCAATTTACCACCGATTATTTACTACGTTGTCTATTTGTAGCTACGGGCACTCATGATACAAATGTAATCTAGCGGTGAATCCCTAAGGTTTGCCAAGTATTTCTTCGGCAACCTTAACTCAAAACCAAATCTTAATCCCAGCTCACAGATTTAGAATCTGTCCCGAATTTACTGTCCCGAATTTACTGTCGGCGTCAGTATCTTCAATACCTAAATCCAGTTAACTGACAAAAAATAAAATGCACAAAATATTTTGTGATACTTTATGGTCAAGATGGATTCAACATAAAATCAATAATTGCTTTCAAAACAGTTTATCCTAGACGACCACTTAATTAATGACATAGAAAAATACTAAAATCTTTCCAATTTTATTTTTCTATGACCACTGTCAATCTCCTCAAACTACATATCAAACCGGAGAATTTAAGTTCACCCTCGGCCAAGGCTTTTCTGATTCAAATCTATAAGCCAGATCCAAAAGCAGCGAGTCTTGATGATGTTTGGCCATCACTTGCATGCCTACTGGCATATTATCTAAGAAACCGACAGGTATGGTAATAGCAGGCGAACCGTACATATTAGCGGGAATAGTCAGTGCACCGTTATTACCCACGGCTTTTTCAAAACCGTATTCCTTCATTAAATCAATATCACCGACTTTTGTTGGCATCGGACCTTTTGCGTCAAAAGCAGTATCTGGGTTGGTGGCAGTAATCACCAAATCGACTTCGTCAAAAATCTCGGCCATTTTCTCGTTTAATCTTTTCCTCTCAATTTCGGCTTGTGCGGCTATTTTTAAATCATAACCGTGCGAAGCAACGTTTAATATAAAATTTATTTCCGGAGTTAGGTCATCGGCACATTCTGGATAATATTCACCAATCTCTCCCATCAAGCCAACTGTATTTGACATCGCCCAAGACAATGATGCTCTCGGCATTTCAAAATTTTTCTTTTCGACCTTATTTAAATTATAAATCTTAATAAGCAATTCTGCGTTCTCATGAATCATCTCTTCGACTCTCGGATTAACTATGGCAGAACCAAACAAGTCTGGCGTAACTACAACTTTCAATCCATAAAGATCGTATGTCCCCAAATTTTTCTCGTATCCAGAAAAATGAGGAAGGCTTAAAGGATCGTGAGTATCAGCTCCGTTTGTTACATCTAAAAATCTTGCTGTATCTCTGACAGAACGCGATAGGCAACCTAAAACAGCAGTAAGGGCGCCTATTTCCGCCCTCGGTCCCTTAGGTATCCTGCCATAGGTTACTTTAAGTCCGAATAAGCCGGTAAATGCGCACGGGATTCTGATAGAACCACCTCCGTCGCCGCCCGTACCGATTGGGATCAAACCGCCCGAAACCGCTGCAGCGGTTCCGCCTGACGAACCGCCGGGAGTCTTCTCAAGATTCCACGGATTTCTTGTGATTCCGTTTATCTTTGTCGAAGTACAATTTATACCTCCAAACTCACTTGCCGTAGTTTGCCCCACAAAAACCGCCCCTGCTGTGCGTAACCTTGCCAAATATGTTGCTTCATAATCCGCGATTCGATCTTTAAATACTAAAGACGCTCCCGTATTGGGCCAATTCAATACGGGATCAAGTTGCTTAATCCCGAATGGAATTCCTCCGAAGGGTAAATATATGTCTGCACGTTCAGCAAATTCTGTCGCAGCATCATCTAAATAGCAAAAAGAATTCAATTGCGACTTTGATATATTCTCGAGCACCCCGGTGAGTAATTCCTTAGGAGATATTTTCTTTCCTCTCAAAAGATCGCTTAAACCCACCGCATCCAGATTTAATATTTCTTGGTCCATTTCTCTCCTGTAAATATTCTTTGTCAGCCAAAAATAGATTGCAATTAACCGAGGTCTGGATTACCCATGTAACTGTTGGAGCAATAAAATATCTATTGACTAGTTACATTTTCTCACAAATCGATTTAAATATGCAAATAAGCCATATATCGGCACTTTAATTGAGACATTAGTTGAGCCTTGTTAACGGCAATTAGATTTGACAACGATTAGTTGCGACAAAGATACTCAGCTGCAACCGCTAAATTAATGAAAGCTTATTTTTTAATTAGCCGTACTTAACCAACCGACAACATTGCGTCATGACAAGGTAGAAGGCATAGGTCAGTTGTGAGGCACTATGGTTTTAATTAAATCGGTTTTAATTAAATCTCAATGGCTACTAAAATTACCGCATACTTAGCTTGAAGGCTCTGTCAAACAATCTCCCAATAAATTCGACTTTTAGTAATTTAGTTTTATAATACTGTTTGTAATATTTGCCAAAATAAAAATGTTGGCTTTCTGATGGTCCCAAACTTACCGCAAATATTTTAGCTCAAATTTAAAAAATTATTGTAACTATTCAGGTATATTCCACCACTTCAATCTTAGTTTATGTTTAAATAGTTATTGCGGGAGAGCCGATA
>DAHXLF010000123.1 GCA_027371755.1 Acidimicrobiales bacterium | reverse complement strand
TCTGATGTTAACTGGACTAGCCCAAATCAAACAATAGCTAATGCAGATAATATTACACTGCCACCTTTAGGATCAACCAATCAAGGCAAGATTAATATTACCAATGCATTTGGATCAACTGATGTTATCTTAGATGTCTATGGGTATTATAGTTGAGTAATTGAGAATTTGGTTAAATTAATTAGCTAATTTTACGGGGAGTTACCTTCTTTATCAGTGCCAAGTGTGGGACATGAACTTCAAAAATAAGACAACTGGGTGAGTCAGGGTAATCGATAAAGTCGACTCGTTAGAGGTGCGCTCTGTACGCTGCGAATAGCCTATCTTGCGTTGCGAAACTGCTAAGAACTGCGGGGGACGGGGATCGTACGGAATTCACGGTTCAGTGAGCTAATGTGAGACAATTGCCGGTAGTTAACTCATTATAATAAATTAAATCAGAACTACATGGCTAATTGTGCGACACTACACTAGGTACTTAAGAATTACCTGAATGACTCTTTCAGATTTCTGGTACCGTCATTCAATGTTAGGAAGTATTTCGCAGATATTGCCTTAGGGTGTCAAACGTAATTAATTTAATATTGTTTTGTGCAAGGATCTCTTTGAAGGTTTCAGAATCGTTCAGCGTATTAAAATCGTCCATCCGTATGTTTTTGTCATCTGTTATAGATTGTATCTCTGGAGTGTCTTTGCTCGGTCTTAAAATACATTCGGTTACACCTGGTTTGATTTGAGGGAGGATGTCTGCCACAGACGATAATTTGTTATTGTCATAGTCGGCCCTTACCGTGAAATCAGGAAATACAAGGCCGGTATTTGTTGCCACTTTTCTATATTCAAACCCTACCTTAGTCTCAAATTCTGAATTTGCCAAACTTATCGGAAGTTTGTAATCTAAAGCTATATCCATATATATAGAAAATAGTTCCGGTCTGAAATTTAATACGCCGCAGTGGTCTGAAACATGAGTAACGTCAAAACCGTAAATGATGGCTTTTTCGATTTGAGCGGTGCACTCTTTATAAACTTCATCCGAATCCGCATGTTCCCAAAAATCGAAAATAGTTTTGGGAAAACCTCCGTCTCCGTCTAACAGTGATCTTAAATGCGTAATAGGTTCCCAACGGTAGTAACTAAACGGTGATGTCAATACCAATCGGATCCCTACGTTCGTTCCCCTGTAACCTTCAATTGCGACTCGCGAGAAAGGGCATGGCATCATGAGTGAAGCCGTAGCCAGATTCTCTTTATTAATGACCTCGTAAGTCGCCTGTGTTGTTGAAAACGACATTCCGAGCTCGGTGCAGTTTAATATTAGCAACTTATCATTTTCGTCGTAACCCAAAGCTCTATTTAAGGGCACAATTTCATTCATACTAATTAATCGTAGTCAAATTATTGACGGCGGTTGTTACTGTTGTAATGATTGGCAATCTAGTTGTTTAAAGTCTTCTATGACACTAGATTAGATTTCATAAAGCTAAGCTGCAGGTTTTGGATTATTCTGACCTTTAAAGTTCGGATAGTTGTTCAAAAATCTGTCGTTGGCCTCTTCAAGGATGTGCTTGAGGGTGTTAATTTTTTCAAAAGTCGAGGGCTTTGAAGATATCTCTGAATTTTCATCATCGGTCTCTAAATTTATGATGTTTCTTATTGGATTGCAGTAATTACAGGAAGGGTTGTTGCAACAGTCTACATCTGAAAACAACTTAACTTGCCTTAGTCGATTTTTGTTCAAATTTGGTCGTGTGGTTTTCGGTCTTGCAGATTTCATCTTAGTCTTAACGTTCATTTTCAATCACTCCTTTACCTTTGCGCTCATCGTAACTGTGGCTTCCGTAAACTACGGACTTCAAATATTTTGAGATTTCAATTATTGTGAGCTTAAAATATCTGTTTGAATATATCTTTTCATCTAAGTGTTACAAAATTAAAAACTGGTCCCTTCAAGGGTTCTTTCGTTTTAGGGCACAAATGTTGTTGTTTCGTAATTGCTGACTTCGCGGTTAGTTTTGGCCATATTGAATTTGGTGTGATTGAAAGTTTTTAGTTGCCTTATATATAATTCTTGACTAGTATTTTTTTATGACTAATGACACAGACAATGGAGATAGACAACGCTGGGGCATAACGGTACCTCTTGAAGGAATCGACTTAAAAGATCAAGTAGAGATTTATAAGGAATTGGCTGACATAGGCTATACCGATATTTGGTCGGCTGAAGCGGACGGAACAGATGCTTTTGTCCCACTTGCCTTGGCTGCGATTGCTAGCCCCGATTTAAGATTGGGAACTGCGGTTGTGCCCGTATATACCAGAGGTCCCGCTTTGTTGGCGATGCAGGTAGATACGATATCGGAGTTAGCCAAAGGTAGGTTTGTTTTGGGGTTGGGAACCTCTTCAAATGTAATTGTTCAAAAGTGGAATGATATTGAGTTTAAAGAACCGTATCAAAAAACGAAAGATACAGTCCAATTTTTGAAAGAAGTTTTAGGGGGGCAGAAGGTAAGAAATCAGTATAAAACATTTAAGGTTGACGGTTTTAAATTGGGTCGTCAACGTGCTGATAACCAAAGAGGTGAAGTTCCGATAGCGATTGCTGCCCTAAGGCCTTCGATGCAAAAATTATCGGTTGTTCACGGTGATGGAATAATAATGAATTGGCTTTCTAGTACAGATGTACTTAAAGTAATGGATAATTTAAATACCACTGGCGTAGATCTGTCTACAAAAGAGATAATTGCCAGGATATTCGTGTTTCCTACAACCGATGAGAAGTTAGCAAGAGACGTGGGAAGATTTTTAATCGGAGCATATCTTAATGTACCTGTCTACCGAAAATTTCACGAATGGCTTGGTAGAAGTGATGAGTTACAAAAGATGTGGGACCTGTGGGAGGCCTCAGACAGACAAGGGGCGTTGGCGGCTATTCCCGATGAAACAGTGGATTCGTTGGTATTGCACGGATCCCCTGAAGAGTGCGCCATAAAAATTGACAAGTACGTACAAAACGGAGTTAAAACACCCGTTATCGCACTAATTCCGGTTGGGATTGATCAAATGGACTGTCTCAGGCGCATGGTCAAACCGTCATAGGTGGCACTACTTAATTGAGTGAAGGCGTCGCCAAAATTTTGTATTTGATGTTTGATCTGATCTTGATAGGTTAAAGGTTTTACAAAAAATCAGTGGCCGACCAATGCCCGTGGTAATATGCAAATTTTAGATCGAAAGATTACCTGTTTAATAATATTGCTTTAAAATATTGACCCTGTTTTATTGATCTTCGATTTGGAATTTCGGCTAAGGCATTTGAATAAGCCAGGGAAAACAGATTATGTGATCCCTGTTTTTCAACTAAGTTTCCTACGTAATTTCCTTTTGGATCTTTTTTGACATTGGCTCGCAGATAGTGAGTTTTATAGTCATTGTGCGAAGGAATGTCTTGCTTGGCTAGTACCCTGATGTATTCGGTATCAAATGATTCATGACCCGTCATTTTCATAAGAGTTGGTTTAACCAATAATTCAAATGATACGGCTGCCGATACGGGATTACCCGGCAGTCCGAAAAAGACACAGTTGCTGTTGGTTCCAAAAGCAAAAGGCTTTGCGGGTTTAATCGCTAGTTGGAGTGAACTGGAATTTTTTGGGCATAGTTTCTTAATTGTTGTTTTGACAAAATCCGCATCGCCTACGCTTACGCCGCCGGTAATAATAAGCACATCAACTTTTGTGGAATAAATCTTTAACATCCTATTTAGAATTTTGTCGTCGTCTTTAATTATCCCGAAGTCAAAGGCTTTAAGGTTCATCTGTCTAATTAGATTGATTAGCATAACTCTGTTGGAGTCATAAATTTTGGCGGGGGCTAGTTTCTTACCAAAATCCATAAGCTCGCTCCCCGTAGACAGTATTCCTATTTTAGGGAGTTTGATAGTTTGTACTTCTGAGATTCCACAGCTGGCCATGAGTCCCGCTACTGCTGGTGTGATGACGGCACCCGCTTTTGCAATCGTTGCTCCGCGTTTAATGTCATCGCCTACAGGTCTGATATTTTCCCCAATCTTAATTGGGACATTTACGGTTACCCTTTTCTCCGTCGTGTCAAATTCACAGTTTTCCTGCATAGCAACCGCATTCGCGCCTTCTGGAACCATAGCGCCGGTGAAGATTCTTGCAGAACTGTTTGCATCAAGAGTCTTTTTTGGTCTGCTACCGGCAAAAACGGTCTCTATTATGTCAAGACTTAAAGGGAAGCGGGTATTGTTTGTAATTGATAGCGCAAATCCGTCCATTTGTGAATTTGCGAAATAAGGAATGTCAATTTTAGAAATTACATCTTCGGCACAAACTAAATTTAGCGCTTTTTTAAGATTTAATGCGACCGGCCTACCTTTTATAACTGAAGCCATAACCATTTGTTTGGCTTCTTTAATTGGAATTAGATTCATACCTATGCATCTTCATTGTCTAGTAATTAATGTTTGATTGAGTTTAATTTTACAGCTTGTCGACCGTCTTTCGATTCGGTATTTAGAATTACAGTAAAAGTTAAGGAAGATTCACATGATGACTTTACCGATTTCGTTTGATCTAGGTTATTCTAGATTGCATTATCAAAAGAGATAATCTGCCTGCACAGAGATGATTGGAGCGGGTGACGGGGATCGAACCCGCATAGCCAGCTTGGAAGGCTGGAACTCTACCATTGAGCTACACCCGCAAAAATAATTTACGATTTTAACAACATCGTTTTATGACTACACTCTATTGGGACTTAAGCAACCGTATAAATTTTTAATAGATGCTGTCAATTTTAATAAAAATAGATCTTAAATCGCCAAATACTTAGTAGTCGTTTTACTGGCGATCTAGCTTGCATTTGATCTACTTGTAATCAATCTAGTTAAATAAAACAATCAGTTAAATAACTGCTCTAAATATTATAATATTTTTACAACCGAGTCATAGACCGAATTAATTTACTGTATTGTCGGAGTATTGATTGTCGGAGTATTGGTGGCCTATTTCAAAACCACATGTTATAAGTTCAGTAATCTAAATCAGCATTGGCCTAAATTGGATTCAAATTAAAAATTCAATGAAAGTCGTATCTAAATGGTG
>DAHXLF010000122.1 GCA_027371755.1 Acidimicrobiales bacterium | reverse complement strand
AAAGCTTGGGATGGGATATCGCTTCTACAAATATGGAAGCTACACGATAATAGTCCCGATAATTTGATTCCAAAATTTGATCATATTTTTTTAGTATAGAAATAAGTTGAGATTCGCTAACCTCATCATAGAGTCTCAAGGCTTCATCGACCACTCCCGAAGCCAACCTCCCGGTTTCATAACCGTATGCGATCCCTTCACCGTTGAAGGGATTGATGGATCCGCTTGCGTCTCCCACTGCAATCCAACCGTTGCCAACTCTCGGTCCGAGCGAAAATCCCATTGGCAATTTACCACCTGTGGGAGCTGCAATAGAAGCGTCCGTGGACAACTCCCAAGACGGACCGATTTGCGATACAAAAGCATCCATCAACTTATTTGTGTTATACCCCTTCCATCGGTTTGAAGTATTTAATAATCCGGCTCCTACGTTCACACGGCCGTCGCCCAAGGGGAATATCCAACCATAACCCGGCATTACCGATCCGTCCAAATCCCTTATATCCAAATGAGATTCAATGAACGAGTCGTTGTGCCTTGGAGAATAAAAATAACCTCTGATTGCCAGTCCAAGCGGATAATTTTTGTCTCGTTCAATTCCAATGGATCTTCCGATTCTAGAATTCGCACCGTCGGCGATTATTACCAATTTCGAATATATCTCCTGTTTGTTGCCATATGCGTCAACTGCGACGACACCGATTGCTTTGTCGGTACCTTCATCAAAAATTATCGTCTCAGCTGTTACCTTCTGTCTAAGTTCGGCGCCGTGTTTCACGGCTTGATTTGCAACCAACTGGTCAAGATCATAGCGAGTAACGCAATATCCGACCGTACCCAATCCATCTCCCTTAGGCCACCTAAGTTCCAACTGTTTACCGAAGGCAATTGCA
This sequence comes from Acidimicrobiales bacterium, assembly GCA_027371755.1. Classification (GTDB taxonomy): domain Bacteria; phylum Actinomycetota; class Acidimicrobiia; order Acidimicrobiales; family JABEUL01; genus JAJZNL01. The sequence goes on along the minus strand of DAHXLF010000122.1, from coordinate 4,503 downwards.
CGCAACCCTTCATAGCTATGATGCTCTCTTAGAGAGTTCGTCAGACCCATATCTTCGAGTTGTTTGACCGATCTCGGAGTAAGTCCGTCCCCACAAGTTTTTTCCCTAGGGAATTGTTTTTTTTCTAAAACAACAACATCCCAACCCGATTTGGCCAACCAAAATGCACAGGAGCTCCCGGAAGGACCCGCACCAATAATTATTACGTCACGACCGGAATTGTTAAGATCTGAAATATTTGACATTATTAAATTTATTTCGTTTTTAAAGAGTTTACAGATTTAAGTTTAGTCTGAGACAACTTGATGTCCATTTACTTTAAACCCAAATATTAATTTAAAATCCACGCATTACGAATAAATCAGCTGTATTTAATGTATGAAGCCTGACTTTTTTTCGGCACCAACAAAACTCTAAACCGATCCTATATAGGTTATGGGGTTTCAATACAGACAGTAAGCACACAAATATCATAATTTGCAAAAGTACAAAAATATTTAGCAAATAAATCAAAATCTTTTGACTAATGAGCTCTGCGTAAGGGACCTCAAATACCCAAAAGACAAAGCTAATTTTGCGCACAGTTGTTATAAAAACTTTGTAGGCTCAGACATTTACTGTTGCCGGCTGCCACGTACTGCCACTTATTAAAAATAATCTAAATTTGTTTTTTCTTGGTCAATTATTCTTAGGTCAATTATTCCTTATTTAAGTATTCTCTGTGAATTATCCACAGTGAATACTTAAAATGTCATTTATGGTGTTTGCGCATCAAGCAATTCGGTCACCCTATCTGCGAAAGACTCGGGCGATATCGTCTCGGTCATATTGGGCATTTTAAATTTGTGAAATTGCAACTGTTCGTATGTAGTGGGACCTATGGCAAGGACATCTTTATCCAATATGGTTTGGCCGAGTTGTTCCACGGCCGAGACCACAGCCGAAGGTGAAAAAAAACAGACCAAACGAGCCTCGGCGACTTCCATTAACTCGTCGGGTAATACTGTTCTGTTGACCGGCTCGTAAATATTAAATCTCACAACGTGACAGTTGTGTTTGCTGAGCCCTAACGACAGATTATCATCTGACAATTTCGAACAGGGTAACAAAACATTTTTACCGTTTAATTCACAGAAGTTACTCAGTTCGATCATTAAAGATGCGCCAGAGTTTCCCTCAGACTCATAGAAGACACTGAAATTATATTTTCTTACAACTTTACTTGTCGCCGGACCGATTGTGACTATTTTAGGTGAGACTGAAAACAACTCCTTTTTGCAATTGCCTAAAGTAATTTCTGCTGCATTCTTGGAGGTGAAAATAACCAAGTCAATTTTTGACTCCGTACCAGATAGTATCGCTTCAAGGTACCCGGTCATAGAATCGATTGCAGCGTCGTTTGAACTAATTCTAATAAAAGGGACATTTTTTACCGAATAACCATGTTTTAATAAGATTTCAGCATATTCGCTGTGTTCGTATTTAGGTCTGGTTAAAATAACGTCTGTCATATGTTTCTTAGCTACGAATTTTTATGTATAAGTAGCATCATTTCTTCAAGCAAAACGGTATATCTTATCGGCCAACAACAACATGTCAATTTACCTCTGTAGCTTACTTAAGCTTAACCATCAATATGTTTAGAACAAAAGTTCAAAGTCGGCAACCTGCCCTATTACTATTATCGCTGGCGGCTTTAATTCGACTGTGCCCAATTGCGAAAGCTTGGTCCTGCTCACTTCCTGTTTATCGTAACTTGCCCACCTAATTAAAGCAACCGGAGTATCTTCACTCAATCCGTTTTGCATCAATTTTTCGGCAATGTCGCTTTTATTCATAACTCCCATCAGTACGACTATCGTAGATTTAAGCTCAGCCAATGCCTTGTAGTTCAAAACCTCTGTTTCGGCCGTAAAGCCTGTTACCACTACAAATGCGGCAGAAGTTCCCCTATGTGTAAGAGGTATTCCGGCTAACAGAGGACCCGAAGTTGCCGAAGTTATTCCGGGTACAACTTCGAATCTAATCCCGTGTTTGATTAATTCAATTGCTTCTTCTCCCCCACGACCGAATATGAACGGGTCTCCGCCTTTGAGCCTAACCACCTTTTTGTGTCGAGCCGCTAAGTCAACCAATATACTGTTTATCTGCTCTTGGTCGATATCGCCGCCAGGAGATTTGCCTACATCAATTAATTCGCAATCTTTTTTGCTTAGATCCAAGAGGGTTTTATTCACCAAACGATCGTAAACTATGGCATCGGCCACAGAAATAAGTTTATGCCCTTTTACCGAAATAAGTTCGGGGTCACCTGGGCCGGCTCCAACTAAGTAAACAGTAGCGTCTGTCGATACTGTCAATTTATCTTCACCCTTCTATATCTCATGGAGTCCTTTACACTACAACTACATAATTATCAAATAACACAAATTAAATCTATCGCTATGGTTATAATTCAATATTTTAATTTTAGTGTCGGCAACAAAGTTTTATTTTAATCAATACCGCAGCAAGCATGAAGAAACTGGCATTATTATTTCACTGGAACTTTTTCACTGGAACTATTTCACTGGAACTATTTCAAAAGTTCGATTGGGCCCGGATACATCTCTTCGGCTTTTCGAATTAATCTTTTTTCATTTTTTTTCAATAAAATGAATCCAACTACTATAACTATTAATGCTACTGGTATAGCAACATAGGTGACGATACTGGAATAGTGCTTAATAATGTTGCCCAGAGAATAGGATGCGAAACCCCAAAACGATGACCATGCAATTGCCCCTATCAAATCCGCAATTAAGAACTTCCACCTGGGCATTCTTGTTATTCCAGCCAATAATCCAAGCAACGATCTGAAAACAGTTACGAACCTGCCCAGTAAAACTATCCATAGGCCCATCTTGGCAAAGGCATAATGTCCGACCTTAATTCTTTCATAGGTTAAACCTATTTTTTTGCCCTTATTAATGATCAAGGTAAACCCACCAAAGTATCCTATTAAGTATCCCGCAAAGGACCCTAAAAATCCGCCTAATACCGCTACAATTACTAAAACGACAGGGGATGTGGAATGATTTTGGGCCGCATAGATTCCCGCAGATATTAAGGTAATTTCTCCGGGAAGAGGCAATGCCATAGATTCCAAAAACACCAACCCGAATACTCCGATATAACTACCCTGAGCCAAAAATCCGCTGGCTAAAAACACGGACGAAAGCGTACTAAGCATGCAAATATCTTAACAACAATACCTACGGAGGTAACTTCTAGTCCCAAAGTCAATATAAAATTGTTTGATTTGCCAAATTTTAATCAGGGATCGTACCGAGAAGGCCTTTACGATAGTCTTGAAATGCCTGTTGAATCTGGGCTTTATTGTTCATAACAAAGGGGCCGTAGGCAACAACCGGTTCTTTTATCGGTAAACCTCCCAAGATCAAAATATCGAAATTAGTGTTTGATTCGGAATTAAAAATCTCAAAATAGTCACCACTATCCCACACGGCCAGTTGATGGGCCGATAGTAGATCTTTTCCAGAGCCCAATAGGCCGGACCCGGATAATGCGTAGACCAACAAATTATATTCCTTTTTCCAAGCCAACTTTGCGTGAGCTCCCGGCAACAAGGTGGCATGGACCATTGAGATGGGACTGTATGTTGTACCGGGTCCCTTAATTTCGCCCAAATCACCTGCAATAATTCTAAACAACGCATCCTTATCTTTATTGGATGCCAATCCTACTTTGTCCGCACGCAAGTCTTGATACTTTGATTGCACCATTTTTTTTGAGCTTTCAAGATTCACCCAAAGTTGTATTCCGTGAAATAATCCTCCTTTAATAACAAGAGATTCTGGAGGCCTCTCTATGTGCAGGATCCCGCTACCTGCGGTCATCCATTGAGTATCTCCGTTTGAAATTACCCCTCCTCCGCCGTTTGAATCATTGTGAACAAAGACCCCGTCAATCATATATGTGACCGTCTCAAATCCGCGATGTGGATGCCATGGAGTGCCCTTAGGTTCATAAGGGGCGTAATTTACCTCTCCCATCTGGTCCATATGAACAAACGGATCCAGATCCGCCAAATCTACTTGGGCAAATGCACGGTAAACAGGGAACCCTTCTCCCTCCAGCCCTTTGGGGGCAGTTGTGATCTTTTTAACCTTTCTGGCTATTTTATCTGTTGACAAATTCAGACTTAAATCTGCCAACGGTAATTCTACATAACTTTCTAAATCTAATGCGGGCATCGAACTTCCCTCCAACTCCGTTGCAATTTCCTAACAACCATATTCAACATCACCAAAACTTAATTATTCCCAGAATCCCGAACACCAATCTCAAATACAGGTGCCTATTATTATCTGCAAATCAGAGCGACTTTGATGGGCTAAATGTGACCCATAGATTTAAAGCTCAGCCGTTGCCACAGAGTGATCTATGGTGATCATTCACGTGACTTCCCCTTGCGGGGTTTCTCGTCCCTTGCGGGATTCG
>DAHXLF010000121.1 GCA_027371755.1 Acidimicrobiales bacterium | reverse complement strand
CTTGGGGAATTTATTGGAGCTTTCTAGCTGCATCGTAGCCCTAAATTATAAAGTCCCGTTTGAAACATTCCGATAATTAAATTATGCAAATAAGGACTGTAAAAAATTGCGATTTTGAGGCTGACAACTTCAGTCGTAGATTTGCAGAGCAGAGTTTTTGCACTTTATTTGTAAATATTATTTATATAAATTATTGGTTAAGGGAAAAAAATGAAAAATTATATTGTTTCGAAGTCGGTGACGCTATGGCGTGACGGTAACTTCGAAAATGGTTTCACAATGGTGGAGTTACTAGTTGTTATGCTGGTGATTTTGATATTAATGGCAATAGCGGTACCAACTTATCTTGGCATTACTAATAATGCAAGAAATACAATACCAGCAACGGATTTAGCTGAAGCAATTATTGCAGCTTCGGCTGTTTATAGTAGCGATACGGGCGCTTTTGCAAATTTGAACACTGCAACGGGTTTAGGTCAGTTGCAAAGTACGGAACCGGGAGTAGATTTTACTTCGGTTCCACTCGTAAGCGGAATGGCGAATTCGCAATATGAAATACAAGTTGATGCCTGTAATTTGAGCCAGAATCAAACTTGTCAGTGGGTTGCAATGGCGGCATTTCAGCCCGTGGTGGGATCGTGTTATTACATTTTGATTAATAAGGGCAATAGTGCACCTTCCGCCATAAATTGGGATAATCCATCTAGCGTACCTCCAATTTCGGCTGGAAAATTGGGTACTGGTACATGGTATGCAACTATCGGTCCGAATTCACCGAATTACTCCAAAAGAATGGTCTCGTGTAATGTTTTTACTGACAAGCCCAGAGACGTACAGGCATCTGGATTTCCTTTGGCATAATATAGGTCCAAAGACGAGTTTTATTAAACACAATCGTATCCGTTTAAGGCTGTAGCGACCTGTTAGTCTCGAAAATTTTCAAACTCGAGATGAATGGGCAACTCGGCTGATTTTAGCGAGGAGATTACGTTTTGAAGGTCGTCTCTTTTTTTGGCGGTAACTCTAATTAGGTCTGACTGATAGCTGGGCGTAATCTGTTTGATATCAAGTTCTTTAATTTTAGAGATTATGAGTTTTGAATTCTCCTTGTCAACGCCTGATTTGAGATTAATTGTTTGTTTGGCCCGCCCCTTGGACCCTTCTTCTATATTTTTGGGATCTAAAAATTTTAGCGAGATGTTTCTTTTAATAAATTTTTCCTGAAGAACTTGAAATAGTGCATTTAGCCTTTCGTGAGTTGCGGATTCAATATATATTTCACTTTGATTTTTTAGGTCTATCTCGGAGTCGGTACCTTTGAAGTCGTATCTGGTCGTAATTTCACGCTTAACCTGATCTACGGCATTCTTGACTTCTTGCTGGTTAATTTTGGAGACAATATCAAAACTTGGCATAAAGAAACTTTAGTACCAAATTGAATTAAATGGGACCATCTGAATCTACTATTGTATATATAGGGATTTTTGCATTTAATAACATTATGGGTCGATGCCGGAGTGGCCAAACGGAACAGTCTGTAAAATTGTCGGCGCAAGCCTACGTAGGTTCGAATCCTACTCGGCCCACTTAAAGTTGTTTAGGCGAAATTAAAATAACTCAGTCAAGTATCCGGTAAGTTTCTTTTGTTTGATAAAGTAATAGTTTTCAAGAATACCTTAAGCGTTAAGTTATCAAATTTATATAACGCTTGGATACATGAGTATCCACCTGAGGAGCCGACGGATTTCGATGCCACCAAGCAAAGTGCATTTAAGCAGATTTTGTATCCCGCTTCGTTGGGTTTTATCGCTTTAGTGGCGATTGTACTTGGATCCGTTCAAAACGAGTCTCCGTTTACGCTTAAGCAGCAGGGCGCGTGGTTTTTCGGAATTTCCCCGAATCCGGTAATTTCAAACCCAAAATCTTCGCCTTCAGCCTGGCTTTTTATAGGCATGATTGCAGTATACGGGGGTATGTTTGTGTTCATGCGAGCTTGGTGGATGCTCTATAAAAAAGTCAATATAATCAGAAATTTTCCGGTTAAAACCTTAGCGGTGGTGTTGTTGCTTTGGATCTTACCTTTGTTGATCGCCCCTCCGTTGTTTTCAAGAGATTCTTACTCTTATGCGGGGCAGGGAGAAATGGTTTCCAGGGGTATAAGCCCATATAAATACGGCGTTGCTGTTATGGGGCAAAATGCAAATCCGTATTACGATCAGGTGGATAAATTATGGCAGTATACGCCTGTACCTTATGGCCCTCTGGATTTAGTAATTGCCGCGGGAGTTATGATAGCAACCGGGCATAGGGAGCTTTGGGGGATTTTGGGTTTGAGGCTGACACTTGGAATTTTGGGTGTAGTGTTAGCGGCAATCTTTTTTCCTAAAATTTCTCGACTTCTTAAGCGCGATCCCTCTGTTTCGTTTGCATTTGGAATATTGAATCCTATAGTTATACTGCATTTGATTGGGGGGATTCATAATGACGCATTGATGGTGGGATTCATGTTTGTCGGAATCTATTTTGCCAAACGTGACATGCCGATTTTGGGAATAATTTTCTGTTCAATCGGAGCTCTGGTTAAAGTACCCGCGATTATCGCCTGTGGGTTTATAGGCTGGAATTGGAAAAATAAGGAAATGCCGGTAAAAACGAGAGTTAAATATACGATTTATTCGGGGATACTTTCTTTGGTCGCCATGGAGATAGGAACTTTGCCCACTGGACTGGGATGGGGATGGGTGCGAAATTTGTCGGCTCCAAATGCGGTGGTGTCTTGGATGGCTCCGGTAACTGGAATTGCCATAGGCTTGGCACATCTTTCCAGTTTGCTTTCGCTGCCGATAAGCAGGGCTGGCTGGCTTTCTGCCGTAGATAAACTTTCGACCGTTATTACGGCGGTTGTCCTAATTTATCTGTTGATTAACAGTCACAAACGAGACTGGTTAAAGCCTTTGGCTTATGCCTTGATATTCTTAGTTGTAATTAATCCCGTTGTCCAGCCTTGGTATCTGTCTTGGGGTATTATGGCAACCGCATTGATAATGGAGGGGAGGCTAAAATATGTTGTGGGCGCTCTGTCGATACTATCTTCGTTCGTGGGTCTGCCTGGTGCCAGGGGACTGTTGCAACAACTCGAAAATGCAAACCTGCTTTTTGTTCTTCCATCGGCGATAATTTTGGTTGTACTCCTATTGATCCCACTTATTAGACCCGTCAGAAAGCTTTCCCATGCAATTAAAATTATGAAAAGTCCCGAGTCGGAAGATTCGATGGCAAGTCTGTGAGTTTGGCTTAGCTGGTTCTATTTAATATTGTGTAAACGTATGGCAAATTATATTGAAACCAAACGTTCGTTTGGGCTTTAAGACAATTAAGTAGGATTTAATGGATTGACTTAATAAGTTAATGTTACCGGTCGTTTTGAAATTTGATTAAAGAAGTTTTTGATAAGAGATAACGTCAATCCACTTACCAAATTTTCTCCCGATTTCAACTTCGCACCCAACCCGGTTAAAGCCCGTGTTCTCATGCAACTTTAGAGACTGTTCGTTTTCTGAGGTAATTCTTGCAATTATTGAATGGAATCCGTGCTCTTTGGCTCTTGTGATTAAGTTGTTTATTAACAAAGTTCCGATTCCCATCCGTCGGTGGTTGCGATTTACATAAATTGAGTTTTCAACGGTGGTGGAATATGCGGGTCTGTGTCGGTAAGGTGATAGTGCCGCAAATCCCAAAATTTCGTTATTAAACCCTTTGTCAGAATCGTCGGCCACTAAAACCGGATATACCCCGCTTCTTTCACGTAACCAAATTAGTTGTTGTTCGTAAGTTTTAGGGACTAAATCAAATGTGTTGGTGGTGTTGAGAATTTCATAATTGTAAATTTCTAAAATTCCCAAAATATCTTTGGTTTCGGCTAATCTTACTAATGCGGTCATATCGTATCATTTAAAGCTGATTTAAGTCGATCCGACAGGTAAATTCAATCAGGCAAATTAATTTACAATAATTCATAAATACCCGCGTCGATTATTGAGCTAAACTATAATTTACGCTAAATTTTAATGGCTCTTTAGATTTTAGCTATATTCCGGTAATTAATTTAATTAATTAACAACAAAACCAGAAATTAAAATGTTATTAATTAATTAAATATATTGCATGCCTCCTTAGCTCAGTAGGCAGAGCACAGCCATGGTAAGGCTGGGGTCGTCAGTTCGATTCTGACAGGGGGCTCCCAACTTTAGGCGGCGTAGCTCAGTCGGCAAGAGCGCACGGCTCATAATCGTGAGGTCGCGGGTTCGAACCCCGCCGCCGCTACTAAAAAATAATGAAAGGCAAGGTTAATTATGGCAAAGAATACAAAAAGAATTCACGTAACATTGGCTTGCGAAGTATGCAAGCGAAGAAATTATATTACGACTAAGAATAAGAACAATGATTCGGGTCGCATTGAAATGAAGAAGTATTGCCAATGGGATCGAACTCATACGGTCCATAAGGAAACAAAATAAAGAGGGTTAATCCCTAATTTTAAACTGAGCGGCAAGGTTTAAACATTTTTATGTGAAATATTGAGACTCAGTTTTATAAAAAACTATTGCATAAAAAATTTAAATTAAATATTTGAAAACGAAAATTGGAAACAAAGATTAAAAGTTGATATAGGGTAGTAGCTCAATTGGTAGAGCACCGGTCTCCAAAACCGGGGGTTGGGGGTTCGAGTCCCTCCTGCCCTGCCAATACGAGTTTGGAAAATTACGACATAAACAAAATTAAGAATTTCATAGAGGAACTAAAGTGAATCGAGAACAGAGGCGAATGATGCAAAGGCAAGGTACCGTTGACAAAGACGGTGAATATGTCGCGCCCCAGCCAAGAACGCCAAAAACTCCTAAAGCAAAAGTAGAAACAAAGAGTTCGGGTTCTGTTTTCAAGAAAATTGTAAAATTCAAAGATGAAGTGATGGCTGAGCTTAGAAAAGTTGCCTGGCCGAAGCGTCCTGAAGTTACAGGTTACAGTTCGGTTGTAATCGTGGCAATTTTAGCTTTGGGTTTATTGATATTTGGTCTGGATTACGGATTTACAAAGCTGATTCAGATACTGTTTAACGGTTGAGGTTTTAATGGATTTACATGACGATAATTTGAATATTAACGACGATGATCTAGATCAAATTGATATAGATCAAGTTCAACTTTCTCAAAATGAGGATATTATGTCTTCTGACACGAACTACGTCGCAGAAAATAACACAGAAAATAACACAGATAACGACAATGAGTCAGTACAAGAAGATTTTAATGAGAATTTAAATTCGGGCGAGGATTCGCAAATTTCAAGTGACGGAAATGTAGTTTTTACAACTTCGTCTCAAGAAGATGAGAGTCAGCCCGCTGTTGATTTTAACTCTCAAGGCGACTTGTCGACCGAAGATTTATCACAGGAAATTGTATCTACAGAAAATCTCATTGATT
>DAHXLF010000120.1:1589-5553 GCA_027371755.1 Acidimicrobiales bacterium | reverse complement strand
TATCTACAGCCAAAAAACAACAACAAAACATAATGGAAGTTTTGATTAAACTATACAACGGTAACGGATGGATTCCAGAGAATTTAACAAATACCTGAATAGTTACCGTCACTTTTAAAAATGAACTCATTATCTAATTCACTGAGCCCGTATCTGCGTGCACACAGCTCAAATCCGGTTAATTGGTACGAATTTTGCCAAGAGGCATTCGAAATTGCAAACAGCAAAGATATACCAGTATTTATATCGATAGGTTATCAATCCTGCCACTGGTGTCATGTTATGGCTCACGAATCATTCGAAGACGAAGATACCGCCAAGTATTTAAATGAAAACTTTATCTCCATCAAAATTGATCGTGAAGAAAGACCGGATTTAGATTCAATCTACATGGATGCCGTGACATTAATTACGGGATCTGGCGGCTGGCCAATGAGTGTCTTCTGTCTCCCCGACAAAAGGCCCTTCGTCGGAGGCACTTACTATCCCAGAGTGCCAAAAAACGGAATGCCTTCTTTCATGCAGGTCTTAGAGCAAATTGTTCTTTTATGGAAGAATCAAAGAGAAAAGATTTACGATATAGCCGAGGAAATTACTCAGATAATATCGAATCGTTCAGTCTCTGATTCAAAAATTAAAAAAAACAGATTTGATTTGATAAATACCGGTTATTTGAATGAGCAATCATTAGAACGAACTTCGGCGGCAGTTAAAGCCATTAAGAAATCGTGGGATTTAGTAAACGGCGGCTTCGGTGCTGCTCCAAAGTTTCCAAACCCATTAAACATTATGTTGGCTTTTCGCTCGACATTTTTGAATCAAAATAATGACGTTAGAGACTTTGCAATCAAATCATTGAACGCGATGGCATCTGGAGGTCTGTACGACCATCTTTTAGGTGGATTCTGCAGATACTGCATAGATGTGAACTGGACGGTTCCTCATTTTGAAAAGATGCTATACGACCAATCTGGAATGATAAATCTGTATATAGACGGTTATAGGGTAACCCAAAACGAGGCCTATTTAGATATAGTAAGAGAAACCATAGACTGGATTGAAAACTTTATGACCGATGCGTCTGGCGGTGTATATTCTTCCGTTGACGCTGATAGCGAAGGTCAAGAAGGAAGATCAATGATATTTACATACGACCAAATCTGCGGAGCGCTTTTAGATGCAAACGTCTTAGATGCTGCAACAAGCTGGTGGATGATTACTAGAAAAGGCAACTTCGACAAAAGCAATGTTATAAGAAAACAACCCTTTAAACTGCCTTTCCCCGAAGAGCCTTATATTTCCGAGGCCAAATCAATTTTGAGACAGCTTCGCTTGGCAAGACCACAACCAGATATTGACACAAAAGCAGTTCTTGAATTTAATGCGATGCTGGCAGATGCTCTTTTAGAAGCAAGCTTTGTGCTAAACGATCAAACTACGAAAGATAAAGCGATTCGAAATTTGGAATTTCTTTTACAAAACTATACGGACGATGACGGTCATTTTCACCGAGCCATAATCGACCGACAACTGTTTAATGCTTATGCCACTTCATCGGATTTGGGGTGGCTTGTTCTTGCAACCTTAAAAGCTTATGAGATTACCGGGAATTTGAACTACATTTCAACCGCCAAAAAATTAACCGATTATATGCTTGAACATTTTGTTGACCCTTCGACACACGAGGTATATATGACTACCGATCTGGATAAATCAGTAATATTTCGACCTCAAAATCACTTTGACAATGTTATTTGTTCCAACACTTCTACGGTAGCTAACGCTTTGGCAAGACTTTATGCGATTACCAAAGAAGAATCGTATTTTGAAACGGCTTCTAAAATAGTAGAACCCTTTTATGAAACAGTAACTAAATATCCATTAGCTTTTGCCAATTTAATTCACGTAATTGACTTTTTGGAAAATCCGTTTCAAATTACAATTCACGGAGATCTAGAAACATTTGCTGACGTTTTTAGTAAGAGATTTATTCCAAATCGCATATTTATATACGATGCAGTTCCGGCAAATCCAAAAATTGAGATATGCGTTAACGGTATGTGTTATTTGCCAACTTCAGACAAAAAAGAATTAAACATTTTGCTCGATAAATTGACTAAAATTGATTAATAATATAATATAGAATAAATTTGACTCATTCATTCACCTAAAATCTGAAGGTATTGGAGTAATGGGTGAAGTCTTTGCAATTATTTTAATTGCCGATTGTAACAATTACCAATTAAAATAATAATATCTGTACTCTTAATTACTTACGCTAAAATAATAGATGCTAACAGCACCCCCCAAACAACAAACTTCAAAGAAATCTGTTCGAAAACTATGCCTTTTGGTAGTTAGTGCGACCGACTCCGTAGTTGTCGATTTAAAGACGGGATTAATGTTTAGGTGTCAGATTCATGATTCATTACTATCCATTTGTTCACCGTTTGACGTAATTGAAATTGCAGGTATCAGTAAGCCCAAAGAGTATGACCCTGCCAGACCCGAATACATAGAACTTTTAGGCAACCCAAAGTCAACGGGTAAACGTCTTAAAAAACGTAAAGTTCATAAACTATTAAAACCGCTGATATCAAAAGGCAGAACGCCGCTACTGGGCTTCAGAGGACCTTCGGCCAGTTATTGGACTCTAACGGGTTTTCAACCGTCATTGGCAATAGTCGTTCCCGATCGCGGACCGCTACTCATTAGGCGAAAAGATGGCTCCGCATGGGTAAGGTTCGGATTCGGTCAGTTTGTGGAAGAATTAATGGTTCAAGATAGATCTATCCAGGCTGCCCTAAGTGATACCGTCAGAAGCAGATTCGTAGGCAAACAACTATCCCAATTTCTGGGCTGGAAGCCAAAATATTTAATCGTCGGTTTGTCCAGTCCCGTAAACGGCCATTGCTACAAAAAAGTTTTGGGGCTGCTTCCTTAGGCTTTCTCAACGTTGATCTTTAGACAAAAATTTTTCATTTTGCACTCTTCACACTTTGGTTTTCTGGCTGAACATGTAGTTCGACCGTGGAGAATCAACTTTATAGAAAATGCTCCTCTGTCTTTAGGGGCAACTATTTTGTTCAAACTCAGTTCCGCTTTAACAGGATCTTTAGTTTGGATTAGGCCGATTCGATTGGAAACACGCAATACATGAGTATCCACGGGCAAACCCGGTTTATCAAACCAAACCGATAATACGACATTCGCGGTTTTCCTACCGACTCCTGGAAGCTTAACCAAAGTGTCCATTTCAGAAGGAACCTCTTTGTTGTAGTTATAAACCAGATCCTTACTCATTTTTAATATATTTTCTGATTTGGCGTGATAAAAGCCAGTCGACTTTATAATCTTTTCTATTTCGCCTATGTCGGCTTTAGAAGTTTTTAACGGCGTTCCAAAGCGACTAAAAAGTTTTGGAGTGACTAAATTCACACGTTCGTCAGTGCATTGCGCCGACAGAATAGTTGCAACCAAGAGCTGGTATGCGGTGTCGAAGTTTAACGCACATAATGATCTAGCCGTTCCGGGATATTCTTGCCACAGTACCTTTTTTGTTTTTCTATAAAGTTGAGTCGTATCAGTTGGATTCATAATTATTTAAATAAAGCTAAATTACACCATTTAAATCTTTAGTGCCAATTATATACCAGCCCAAAAACTAGAAATTTATTTGATAGTTGTCTGGTGAACTCCCTTTAAGGCGAAAGTGACTATTCTAGAGAATACCGCTAATGCCTTTCAGATAAATTAAACTTAAATCACTTGTCCTAAACTTTTTGATTTATTCATTTAATGACAGAAATATATTAAAAACATCATATGAATATTCAGAAATTAATTTTCAGACCGTATTAATTTTTGGCCAACTGCAAGCATACAAACACCGATTCCATATATCACATAATCACGATTACAATAGTTTTAATATGTTGTCACTGTCCGTAGAAAAAAATAATGG
>DAHXLF010000120.1:0-1579 GCA_027371755.1 Acidimicrobiales bacterium | reverse complement strand
CACCGATTCCATATATCACATAATCACGATTACAATAGTTTTAATATGTTGTCACTGTCCGTAGAAAAAAATAATGGGGAGGTCAATCTTAACGAGATCATAGATCTCGTTAAATTGTCAAGCGAACACTTGCATCATAATGCCTTAGGCGATCATGCTTGGTTGGATTTGACACAAGGCGGAAGATCCTCAATCGCCGGCTATATTGCAAAAGAAACAGGGCATTCTCACATCGTAGGATATGCACAGATTTCACAAGGGTCAAGCAGCTGGGCTTTAGAATATGTCATCCATCCCGGACATTATGACGATTGCGTACAAATCGGTACTCTTCTACTTAAACACGCGCTAGAGGAGATTAAAATTCACGGCGGCGGACATGTCCATGTTTGGGTACCTAAACCAGATCACAATTCTGACCTGATTGCTTTTAATAACAATATGTCCAAGGGGAGACAGGTTATGCAGATGAGGCTTGATATAACTGATTTGAAATCTCCTCAACCCGCAGAAGTTTTTCAACAATCTTTAAATGCCAAGTTTCAAAATACTGAGTTTACAATCTCAAGCTTAAAAACCAAACAAGACGAATCGGATTGGCTTGAACTGAACAATGCAGCATTTGGTCAACATCCCGAACAGGGCAACTGGGACCAAGAAATATTTAATCAGCGTAAAAACTCAGATTGGTTTGACGCAGAAGGTCTACTCCTATGCAGACACAGAGATTCTAAGTTACTATCCGCATCTTGTTGGGTAAAAATTCACAATCATCACCAAAATAGATTTGGGGAGATATACGTAATTGCGGTAAGTCCACATTTTCAAGGTCAAAAATTAGGAAAAATGATGTTAGAAGCAGGACTTGTATTTATGAAAAGTCGTCAACTTGACTCAGCAATGCTTTATGTGGACTCCACCAATGTTAAAGCCATCGGAATGTATGAAAAATTTGGATTTATTAAAGACCACAATGACCAGGCATATGTAATAGACATGCCTCAACGACATAGCAATTAATCGACCGTATGGGGCTTTAAGCCACGGAATTGGTAGTACCGACCAAATATCCTATAAGATAAGTAACACCAGCTGCCAAAACAGTAACCCCAATCTGCCGTGCCACCGATTTTACTTTTGACTTCCCGGTCAGAGTTGACAGCAGAAGACCAATGGCCACGGTCGATACGAATGTCAAGATAATCGATATCGTAACTGCTAAATATGTATGCATAAAAAACCAAGGCAGAAGAGGTATCAAAGCACCTACAGCAAAAGATACGAATGAAGATAAAGCAGCCTTAAACGGCGCTCCCAAATTCTCTGGATTTATTCCCAACTCTTCTCTGGCGTGTACTTCAAGTGCCAAGCTCTCGTTTTTCATCATCTCGTCGGCTACCACCTTGGCGACTTCAGGGCTGAGTCCTCGCTTTTGATAAAGCTCGGTTAACTCCATTCGCTCACCTTCTGGATTTACTTGAATTTCGTGCCTTTCAATTGATAGCTCGGCTTCAAAAAGTTCAGATTGCGCCTTCATCGACACATATTCACCGGCCGCCATGGAAAACGCACCCGCTAT
>DAHXLF010000011.1 GCA_027371755.1 Acidimicrobiales bacterium | reverse complement strand
TGTCACCAGATGAATTTGAAGCAAAGAATCTTAAGCAAAGTGCTTGAGTGTCGTGTCCATATTTTTGAGTATGTCCATTCTACTAAATATATGTTGCACATATTTTGATTCCATCGTACACTACCAATTAAAATCTGTGAAGTAGGCGCAATCGCAATAAATAAGTCGATTTAATTACTTTAAATCGATCAAAGTTAAGATATTGTAGTTAGTAATCGTATAAAATGTTTAAGCGATCAACAAGCTTGTCGGCGAATTATGTTAAATGACTTTTCGGCATAAATCCAAGGGAATATATGAAAGTATCTAAACTTGGGATTGTTGTTACTCATCCCATACAGTATCAAATACCACTTTACCGATATTTAGAAGCCCATAGTTTCGTTAAGCCATTTGTTTTATTTTTAACACAGCACGGAGTTAATGAATCCTTCGACTCTGGGTTTGGTCGAAGTGTCAAATACGATATACCTTTACTGGAAGGTTACGACTATAAATTTTTACGTAATATAAGCCCCAAAAAGTCACCAAGTACGATTATGGGAGCTATCAATCCAAGCTTAATTACTGAAATTCGAAAACATTCTTTTGATGCAGTATTATTTCATGGTTGGTACAGCATTTCAAATTGGTTAGGATTTACTACTTCAAGATTATCTCACATTCCGTATATATTGCGCGGAGAAACCAAACCAGACCAGAATGAGAAAACCGGTCCGAAGCTTGTTTTAAAACATAAAGCAATTAGTCCGATTGTACGCAATGCTGCGGCATGTCTTGCAATCGGATCGCTCAACCACCAATTTTATATTGACTACGGAGTACATCCTTCGAACATATTTAAAGCGCCATATTCTATCGATACTGACAGATTTGAACAGGCCGGAAATAAAGGCAGAGAAGAAAGGACGGAGCGCCTATTACTTATAGGCTTAAATCCAGAATTGCCAACGATAATCTATGCTGCAAAACTTCAACCGTGGAAAAGACCTATTGACTTAATTAAAGCAGTTGATCAGTTGGATTATTCAGTTAATTTAATAATCATTGGGGACGGAGTTCTAGCGTCAGAAATTACTGAATTAGCCGATGACCGACAATGGATGAAAGTTCTTGGATTTGTCAACCAGTCTGAAATTGGCGAATGGTTTGGAGTAGCCGATATTTTCGTACTACCGTCTGAGCACGAACCATGGGGATTAGTAGTCAATGAAGCGATGTCTGCGGGTGCGATACCTATTGTGTCTGACAAAGTAGGGTGTGGACCTGATTTAGTAACCACTGAAACAGGATATAGATACGAGACTGGAAACATTGGAGCGCTAGCTATGGCCATAAAAAATGCAATCGCAGATGGCACAAATGCTGACAAGCGATTTCTTTGTCAACTTAAATCTAAGGAATACAGCATTTCAGCTACGGCTAATGGTATTGAGTCGGCGATGACATACATAACTGGGAAATAAATGAATTCAAAACAAGCATTAGTAATTGGAGAAAATGCTTTTTGTGGTTTAAGAAACTCCATCATTTCAGCTTTGAATCAAATAAATTGGGAAATTGACACAATTGACTTACCCCCACTAAAACCATGGTACTTAGGATCTTTGGCATTTCGAATTCCTCAATTATCACTACTGTATCGCGAGCAACTAATCAAAACAATCAATTCTTTGCCAAAACATTTTAATTATAAATTTGTCTTAGTTATCAAAGGTCCTTTTATAAATAGCAGGGTGATAAAAATTATTCGACAGAAAACTTCCGCTCCAATCATCTGTTGGAATCCTGACAGCCCCTTTGATCAAGCTATGTCAAATCGAGGAGCAGGAATTAACCGAGTAATCGGCTTATATGATGCATATATTACATGGGCAGATGACGTTGCAGAACAAATCAACCAACATAACTCAAACGTTGGAGTTATTCCTTTCGCATGGGATCCTCAAATCCACAATTATAGCACTGGCAAAGGAATAGCTAGAGATCGTATCGTGTTCGTAGGAACTGGCACTGACATAAGAATTAAACTTTTTTCACAATTAGCACATCTAAACCCGCTTATTTTTGGGAATAATTGGCCGAAAATAAAAGGAATTGAAATACTCCCTGCAGTATATGGAAAAGAAATGGCATCGATAGTCGCTGAAGCTAAATGGACTTTAAACATTTTAAACATCCAGAATAGAAGATCTCATAATATGCGAACATTTGAGATCCCCGGCATAGGTGGAAATCAAGTTACTTTAAGTACCAATGACCACACCAAATACTTGGGCGAAGATTCGAGAACAATATTGTATAGTTCGGAATCGGATCTTGAAGATATACTTTTATCAGATCCGACTAAGTTGAGGCCAAGGCGACCAAATATATTGTTAGATCACACTTATGTGGATAGAGTTAAACGGTTAGTTGAGTTTCTGAGAGTCGACGACCAAGAATCATAATTCTTACGATAAAGTTATATAACTAAATGACTAGGAACTTCACGTTGATCCGACTAAGGGTTAACATTATAGGGCCAAGAGTTGGATTTGCTTTGTAACGTTCATAAGCTCTGCTAATAACTAACCCAACACTGTGATTTAATGGCTTGTAGTTCTAATTATTGATTTCAAGTTTTATTGAAGTCAATAATACGGCGTTGAACTTTGTTACGGCAAGTTCAAGCAATCGCTTTTAAATTTAGCGGTACATTCTTTTCTTTCTTATTTTCAATATTCATTCCTCCTTTATTTCAACAAGGGCGACATGTACGGAAATCGAAACAGGTCCAAAATCTCGAAATAGTATTAGTGGAATACGTTACCAATGTTGCGACGACGAGCCTAGGCAGCCTGTTGCAAGATTAAAAGTCCTCGCCGATAATAAATAGTAGATTTGGATAGATAACTTTTCGCATTCCTCTTGTTCCCAGCGGTATTTTTTGAATTTTTAAAATCTTTTTGTCGAGTTTAGGAATCTCTATGTTTAAATTGGGAAAATTAAAACCAGCTTTAAATCCAGTGTATTCTCGATGTTTAAATCTTTTTATACCTAAGAGTTTTCCAGTGTTAATTAAGATAAAGTTTAATGTTGGTTCAATTTTTCTAAACAGAGATTTTTCATTTGGAATTGAAAGTAGTAGAACCCCTTTGTCATCTAAGCACCTAAGCATTTCAGATAATGTATTTAATGGCGAGGAAATATATTCATAAACACCTATAGCCGTGATTAACAAAAAACTCTTATCTTCAAATTCTTTTAAACGGTGCTCATCGGCGTTGATAATGGTTATATGATCTGAAATATAGCAACCGCCATAGTCCGTAATAATATCAGCTAACAGTTTTTCGTTGTCTTTAAACGACTTTAGCATTGCCTCCGATTGATCCATCAATATCACTTCATCAGCGAATTCAGTTGCAACTGCCCCGAATATTCCAGGTCCGCATCCAAAATCTAATGTTCTAATTGGTTTTTTAAGTCTGGATTCGTTTTCAAGAAAAAATGATTTTATTTCTCGGCCAACAAAGTTCAATCTCGCAATAGATGATTGTCTAGTCGTGTATTTGTTTAGCCAATCTGCTGAAATATCGGTTACCAGTGAGTTTAAATTGTTTGAAGGTTTACGTCTCATATCGTTGGAGATTAATTTATTTGGAGCTACGTATTTTACAAGTTGTTATAACTCATAAGAAATATAAGTTAACGAGAATCGTTGTATGCGGTATTGTAATTTTATAAAAAATGTAGTTGGGTTGAGTGTGAATATATTTTATAGTAAAACTTTCTTTTTCCAGCTGTGCAATATAATCGTAAGCGTTATATTTTTAAGAGTGCCTAAGCATCTGAAATTATCAAGTCAGGGTCAGATGAGATTTTACAAAAGTTGGCAAGTGACACTTTTATAGCTGAGTCAGTCATATTAAATAAAGTTCTGTTAAATTCTGCTTCACCAACAAAATTGAATAATTCATCCTCCATTATCTTAGGTACTTTTATATGCATTATCTTGTTATGAAACGGTCTTTCTCCAACTTCGTTTTCTCCCACTAATGTTTCATGTAGCTTTTCACCTTTTCTTAAACCTGTAATGATAATTTCGCGAGGTGGATTTTGTCTGGCGGCAAAATGTTTTGCAACTTCATATATCTTTACCGGAGTTCCTATGTCTAAGACTAAAACTTCACCATGTCGCCCGATTGCTGCAGCTTGAGTAACTAGTCGTACGGCTTCAGGTATTGACATAATATAGCGCGTAACTTCTTCATCAGTAACAGTTAATGGCTTCCCGCTTTTAATTTGAGATTTAAATATATCCAACACCGATCCGCGCGACCCGATTACATTTCCGAATCGTACTGAAACGTATGTTTCTGAGTCACCACCACAAATTATTCCGGCAGTCAGTCTTTCCGCTATTCGTTTTGAGTATCCCAAGACGCAGGTTGGGTCAGCTGCTTTGTCTGTGGATATATTTATAAAATTTGAAACGCTATGATTCCTGGCGACCTTTAACAAGTTCAGTGTTCCTAACACATTGGTTTTCCATGCCTCACTGGGGTATCTTTCCAGCAAAGTTAGGTGTTTTAATGCGGCGGCATGGAAAACTATTTCCGGTTTGGTATTTTTAAATATTGAATTTATTTGTTCCGAATCTCTAATATCGACTAAGACTAGCGACTTGGACATTAGATCTCCGTGACCTTCTATTGACAACTGCGTATCTAACAACCCTGATTCGTCTCTGTCGATAAGTATCAGCTCTTTAGGTAAGTACTTAGCTACCTGTCTTGCGATTTCTGAACCAATTGAACCGCCGGCACCGGTGACAAGTACGCGTTTACCAGTTAAAAACGTTTTTACTTGGTCGTCATCTATAAGAATTGGTTCGCGTCCGAGCAGTTCCTCAGGATTAATATTTTGGATATCAAAAGTATCTATAGCGTCGTGAAAGAGTGCACTTGTTTGGGGAACGGCAAGTATCGGCAGACTGGTCGCCTTAGCCCTTTCTAGTATTGGCGTAATATCTGTAACCGAGATGCTTGGCATAGCAATAAGGATTGCATCTGCGCTAAATTTGTTGGCTGACCTTTCGAGGTCTTTAGTCGTACCTACCACGGGTACGCCCATCAATTGTAGATTTTGTTTTTCTCTGTCGTCGTCTAATATTGCAATTGGTTTGTAGCCACAATTTGGATCTCGTTGTATAGCAGAAATGACTTGATAGCCGGCTTCGCCGGCACCAAGTATTAATAAGTTTTTAGATCGGTCACCTTTTGATAGTAGAAGTTTTTCAGTTTTGGCGCGCCAAAACCATCGACCAGTAGCCATAACAAGAAAAGCCAGTGCTGCACTTATCAGAATGGATCCAAGCGGAACTGGTCGTACATGCATCAATGTGGCATCAATCAAAAAAGCAAGGATCGTAATGATTATAAGAGATTTACCCAACGACCCGACTTCCTCAAAGCTCCCGAATCTCCATTTCCCAGCATATAGCCCCATTAGCATTCCTACGGACAGCTGGAGCAAAATGAGAATTGGGATCACAAAAATAAAAGCATCCCAGTCGACAAAATGAAGTTGAAAATTGTACCGTATGACTATTCCGACAAATAAAGCTATAACCCACGCAAGAATATCGTATGTTGCTTGAATTAAAGTTCGTTTTGTCGCTATAAACTTGTTGATTTGTACCTTAATCATTTCTTAGTTTATTCTAATATGATTCATCGGCAAGTTCGTCAGTAAAGTTAATGGAGTCTAAATTGGATATGGAGTTTTTTCACTAAGTAAAATTCAAAAATAAAATCTTTAATCAACAATAATTTTAGAAGAATGGAATCGATTAGTAATGTTATTGATGTTGATTAGGTAGAATTTGAAATTTAACTTTTACTGTGGCTTTTTCTTAAAATAAAACGTGATTTTAAAGTTGTTTGATAAGTTCAAGATAAAAGCCGCTTAATCTATTGCGATTGAAGTAATTGGTAACATAGGTTCTTCCGTCGATGCCCATGTGTTCCAATTTAGATCTGTTGTCGCTTAGATGCTCTATTGTTTTTGCAAGCATTTGTGGGTTTTCGGGTTCGATTACAATTTGCCCGGCTTCAGATAAGATGCTTGCCGGTTCACCGGTTAAGCAACCAATTACAGGTCTTGACATTGCCATATATTCAAATATCTTTGAGGGGATAAAAGTAGAAAAGAGTGGTACATTTTTTAACGGAGCTAAACAAATATCAGCGCTAGCTATTATGTCGGGCATTAGGTTTCGGTCTACCGATGGGAAGAACGACACGTTTTTTAAGGACTTAGCTTGATTAACTAGTTCGCGTTTTTTTGCACCTTCGCCGACGAATATGAACTTTATATCATCTCTGTCTTTCAAAAGTTCGGCTGTACTCACAACGGAATCCAAACCATGAGAAATACCGTGAGCTCCCGAATATAAAATCACCAGATCATCATCAGAAGCATTGAATTTCTTTCGTGCCGATGTGGATCTTGTGGCAGGTGAGAATTTCTCAATATCGGCTCCGTTTCTGATTACTTTTACTTTTGATTCTGGGATTCCTCTGTCGACAATGTTATCTTTGAATCCTTGCGTAACTGTAATTACGAGATCTGCTTGTTTGTAAAAGAACATTTCTATTTTGGTCAATATTGCAATTATGTATTTGTTGGTCAAGATACCTAATTCGATAAAAATTCCGGGCCACAGATCTCTGATTTCCAATATGAATTTGGCATGTTTTGCCTTCGCTATAAAATAAGCCGAAAAGATTGAAAAAAAAGTGGGAGATGACACAATAACAGCATCGACATCTTTAATTTTTCTATAATTTAAAAGCACGCAAGATATCATGAAGGATATGTGACATAGTGTTTTTTTGACAAAACCTTCATTTGGAGTAGCATAAACCCAAGATCTTAAAATTCGATAGTTGTCAATGAATTCTTCTTTTGAAATAGATTTTTCGTATCCCTTTGCAATGATTCCCGTGGGATGGTTTGGCATTCCGGTCAGAATGGTAACATCTTCAGTTTTGGCAAATGTTTTGGCCAATTCGGAAAGACGAGCTTGAGGTGCTCCGGTTTCGGGTGGGAAATAGTGGGTAACGATCAATATCTTCATTTTAACTATTTGGTGCTGTTTTTTCTGCGGGAGTGAGAAAGTTGGGAGAAATTAAATAGAGTCCGATAATAAAAAAACATGCCACCACCTCAATCGCAATTTCAGACCAGTTACTCTTTGTAGCAAGAATTGCCATCAACGAACAGTACAAAACAAAAAAACAATAAATTAAATCTACGGTTAAGTGCGAAAAACCTTTGTCAATTAAGTTTTGATATGTGTGGTCTCTGTGGGATTCCAACAACCTCTCTTTTTTGGTAGCTCTTTTGACAAATGTGAAGCTGGTATCAACTATAGCTGGTAGAAGTGGCAATAGCATTGGAACTACAATTTTTGGCTCCGTTAGTGAATATATTAGAGATCCACTAAATAGCGCTCCCAGACCGTACGCTCCGACGTCACCTAAAAAGACTTTTGGTACAAAAGCATTGTAAATTGCAAATCCTATGCCAATTCCAACCGAAATGGCACCAACTATCGAATCAAACTTAAAATGTTCTAAGCTGCCTAATATCCACCAAGTTCCTCCGATTAATATGCAAGAAAAGGCGCTTAGGCCGTTTATGCCATCCATAAAATTCCATGCGTTTACGAATCCTAGAATAAACAGAGTCGCAGGCAGAAGCCATATTAGGTATTTGGGTGGGAGCAGGATGTAAGCGTTAAGTATCGCTAAAATTAATTGAATAAGTAATCTAAGTTTTGCACTTAAATTTCTAAAATCATCGATTAGCCCCAAAATGGCGTACGGTAAAACTAGTATTGTAATTTGAGTATAGACGTTTAGGTAAAAAAATGAAGCGCTAACGATGGCAATGATTAATGGGATGCCTCCTGCACGCGGAGTTGGAGTTATGTGTGACGATCTATTGTTTGGGACATCGTAATTGTTGAATTTTCTAAGGAAATAAATTGTAAAGGGAACTCCGACAATTACAATTATGAAGCAAACTAATAATGCGTTAATGGGAGTGCTGAAAAAAGTACGCATAATAATTTTAATGATAGCAGGCAAGTTATCTCAGCTGGGATATTTGAAATTATTAAATAAATATGAAGTCGTAATTATGGCCTGAAAAACTATAATCAATTGATTTTTTGGTTGAGGAAGTATTTAAGAAAAAAAGTGAGTAAATAGAGGAAAAATCTATGAAAATAGTGGTTATCGGTCAAGGTTATGTGGGTTTACCGCTTGCAATTAATGCGGCAAGATGCGGATATGCCGTGGTTGGATATGACACAGACATCAGAAAAATAGATAGCCTTAAGGCAAAAAAGTCTTTTATTGAAGATATTACAGATTCTGATTTGGTAGAGGCAATTGATAAATTGAACTACGTTCCTTCCAGTGATTGTGACGAGTTGGAAGATTTCGATTTTGCAATAATTACAGTTCCAACGCCGTTAAAAGACTCTTTGCCTGATTTAACCTATGTGCAAAATGCTACTGAACTTGTAGGCAAGTATTTGAAAAAAGACGCAACAGTAGTATTGGAATCTACCACTTACCCAGGGACGACAACAGATTTTGTGGTTCCCATATTGGAAAGGGTTTCAAGACTTTCGGCGAAATCAGATTTTTATGTTGGGTTTTCACCTGAAAGAATTGATCCGGGCAATAAACAATTTAAC
This sequence comes from Acidimicrobiales bacterium, assembly GCA_027371755.1. Lineage (GTDB taxonomy): Bacteria > Actinomycetota > Acidimicrobiia > Acidimicrobiales > JABEUL01 > JAJZNL01. The sequence continues at coordinate 22,218 of DAHXLF010000011.1, read as the reverse complement.
TTTAAAAATACTCCAAAAATAGTTTCGGGGATAAACCAGGAATCGTTGAAAAGAATAGAGAGATTTTATTCGTCGATAGTAGACACCACGTTTGCCGTGAGTACGCCGAATGAAGCCGAATTGGCAAAGTTAATTGAAAATACTTTTCGGCATGTTAACGTCGCTTTAATCAACGAACTGGCGATTTACGCAAATTTGTTGGGAATAAACGTTTGGGAATCGATTGACGCCGCAAAAACTAAACCTTTTGGATTCATGCCGTTTTATCCGGGTCCCGGTGTGGGCGGTCACTGTTTGCCGATAGACCCTTCGTATCTTTCGTATCAAGTCAAGTTAAAAGTAGGCGAGACATTTAAATTTATCGAACTGGCAAACGAATTAAACCATACCATGCCTTCTTATGTCGTTAAACGGGTGATTCTAGGGCTAAACAAGCGAAAAAAGGCCCTAAATGGAAGTAAGGTTTTAGCAATAGGGGTGTCGTATAAACCCAATACCAGTGACACCCGAGAGTCTCCAGCAATTACTGTAATTAATCAATTGGCAGATTTGGGGGCAGAGATTGAAGTTGTTGACCCGTTGGTAAAACAAAATAATAAGTTGTCTAGTTGTAATTTTGTTGACTTAACCGAGGAAGCTATCGGCTCGTCTGATATCGTGTTAATTCTTTCCCCTCATGATGTAATTGATCTGAATCTAATTTCGAAGCATGGAAGCTATATTTTTGATTTGAGGCGAGTTATTTACGGAGACAACGTTGAGTACTTATAGTTCAAATTCGGTTATGATAGTCGCCGGCGCGCGCCCGAATTTCATGAAAATTGCACCAATAGTCGCAGAACTTGAAAAGATGCAAGTTAAAAATACACTTGTTCATACAGGTCAACACTATGATCAAGCTATGAGTGACAGTTTCTTTGAAGAATTAAATATAAAGCTACCTGATTTTAATTTAAATATAGGTTCTGATACACACGCCCGTCAGACTGCCAAAATAATGGAGGCATTCGAACCTATCGTAACCGAATTCAATCCATCATTTCTGGTTGTGGTTGGTGATGTAAATTCGACTTTGGCAGCAGCTTTGACAGCTGTGAAGGTCGGTGTAAAGGTAGCTCACGTTGAGGCGGGTTTACGAAGCTTCGATAAGACAATGCCGGAAGAAATTAACAGAATTGTTGTTGATCACATCTCTGATATTTTATTTGCGCCAAGTCAAGACGGGGTTGTAAATTTAAAAAACGAGGGGCTATTAAATAAGACGGAGCTCGTCGGTAATGTGATGGTAGATACCTTAACTCAGCATTTAAATAGTGCAATCAAAAGACCTATTGTTTCTGAGCTTGGCGTTGACAGGTATGGATTATTGACCTTACATAGGCCGTCAAATGTTGACGACAAAGAGGTGTTGAAAGATTTAATTGAGGCAATTATCGAAATCTCTAAAACGCTACAAATTGTTTTTCCCTGTCATCCTCGAACAAAAGATAAAATTAAGGAATTTAACCTGCCGAAGACAATTAAAGTCATTGATCCGGTATCTTATTTTGATTCTATAGCCCTTCAATCTGCGGCTAAAGTAGTGCTTACCGATAGTGGGGGCATGCAGGAGGAATGTACGATTCTGGGGGTTCCGTGTTTGACTTTGCGTGACAATACTGAAAGACCGATAACGGTTAGCGAAGGAACGAACTTCATAGTTGGAAATGATAAAAATAAGATTTTAAGTACATTTAATCAAGTAATTAACAAAGAATTTAAAGCGTCTGTACCTTATCTATGGGACGGTCAAGCCTCAAAAAGAATTGTTCAATCTTTAGTTGAAAAGATGGAATAAAAACCGGTTTATTTTTTATTAATATCGACCTATATAGGGGGGTTAACTTAGTTCTCCTTTAATTCATTTAAGTTAACTTAAGGGAATTAATAAAGTTGACCCAATCAACAATTGACGTTTAAATTGTAAACGTTATTCAATAATTTTTAAAATTTGGCATTTTTTAATAAAATATGTTAGAATCTATGTATATTCTAATTAAATTTTAGATTTTGTAAATAGCTATTTATAATAATAGTAAGTATGGTTAGAAACTGTTGGATTAAAGTGGTTGTATGGTAAGTTAGCTACTTTGGCAAAACTGTAGTAAATGTTATAAGTAAGAGTGGCGCATAGGTAGCGTAGACATAGCATCTGGAGGTAGGATAAATGAGAAATAGACATGAAGTTGGCGAAGGTAACATTACCAAAAAATTTATAGTCCAATCAAGCGGTTTCATCGCCTTGATTGCTGTCATCATGGTTATGTCTGGAATATTGGTAGGTATGTTTGATCTGATGCTGGCACCATCAAAGGCAAGTTATGCTGCGACTACAACTACGACAGCTAGCGGATATCCTGGTCCGACGACTACGACTCAAGCCGGGCCTTCCACGGTGACACAAAATTTAGGAACCGGAACGCTAGGGTCAACTGTTCAGTCATCCAGCTGTGGGTTTAACGCAGGAGCGGCCGTTACCATCACCGTTAACGGGTCGTCGGCTGGTTCGGGTACTGCCAGTTCCACGGGATGTGCATCTATCCCTATTAATGTATTGTCGGTAACCTCCTCTGGTGGTCAAGTTCAAGTTAACGGGTCAAAGTTTACAGTAAACCTTACTAACAATCAACTTTCTGTAGTGGGCACAGGGTCGAATGGCAATCAACTTACAGTTAACAACACTTTTGCGGTATCTACTTCCAGTGTTCCCATTAACGGCACAACCGGAAAACCTTTTAATGGGGAGATATTGATAGCTGGCATATTGATTGCTTTAGGGTTATTATTGGTCGGGACTTTACTGCTCAGACGAAAATCAGCCGTTAATTAGTCGAAGTTAGATTAATATACGAACGGCCACTTAAAATTAAACAAGGCTGTTTTCTGTAAGAATAATAGCTGTATGGTAATCAACCTGTGTATGTGATCGTTGACCTATTAGTTAAATTTAAGTTAGTTAAATCTAAGCAACTATAAGCAGTCGACAATTTTAAACTTATTTTAAAATACCGTGATTTGCATCCGACCGGTTTGAATAGATTACTTAGTATTTAGCTGTGTTTTTTACTCAGTGACCATGTAAGATTTTCTGTTTTATTCCAAGCCAATTGATTTGAAGCGTTCCCGTTTTTAATATTAAATCCTGCGCTAGTTATATCGACATTTAATGTTATTGGCATCATTCGAGGTTGCGGGACAAAGCGAAGAGATAGTTTGGAATTTTGAACTGCATTTGGAATAATGGTCTGCATGTTAACGGTAACCGAATGCCCTGCATATACTTTAAAGTCGACTTCATTTAGTCTTAAGCCAGATTCTTCAACGCTTGATAACTGTTGAGAGCCATTTGGCCCCCAGAATTCAGCCCTCCCTACATATTCTCCTGGTACAAATGAATTTATGTAATCAGGGCCCAATTGATATGAGGGCTTTGCATTAGCCGGTGCACTATTAGTTACCGTTACGGAAGTATTAACAACTGCCGTGCCACTTCGTGTTACGTAAATGTTATAGTTTGCGGTTGCATTTATGTAGTAGTCCATCTTAGTTGCAGTAGCATTTTCTATGGCTAAATGAAAAGTTCGATTTGCATTTTTATATGACGGATTTCCGCCAAATCCGTCAAAGTTTATAACATTTTCCTCGCTTGAATTTTTAGTCCAGATAAGAAGATGTCTTCCTTTTGCTTCTTGGGCCAGATCTTTAGCCAAAGTTACAATATTGACATTTGAGTTGTTGCTTAGCTTGTCCAGTATGCTTACTGCAACTTTAGCTATCTCATCTCGTCTAAATTGTTGATCATTAGCCGGTACGGAGCTATAAAGATTGTGAAGAATGACGGTGTCCAAGTTTGAACTGGTTATTGTAGTTGATATCGTAGGTACGGTAATTGGCCCGGTTAAGGAAAGCAACTTCGCCAAGGTAGGCACGTCTAAAGCTATGACGCCGTCTATGGACGTGCCAGTTGCTTGTTTGTACATTTCGGACATTAATTGACCCGTAAGGTTAAAATTTGCCGTTGCATTGGTGGATTGCCAAAGCAAAGTAGGTTGCATTATTCCAAAGACCTTTTGCGTGCCAGCGGGAAGCTGAAAATTTATCGGTTGGGATATGTTTAAATTGATAATTCTACTGGGGCTAGATATTTTGAATTTTCCATTGTTTATGGTCATAACCGAGTATGAAAGAGGAATGCCCTGATCTCGCATCTCTGCATTGTTTTCTCCTACAATTAGGTAGGTCTGCGGTGAGGTATTCCCACAAAATTCAACAACAGTATTTAGGGTATTAATTGCATTGTAAAGCTCGGTATCGGCCTTTGCAATTAAAGAATTAAAATGATTTCGTTCATGTGCAAGCGGTCCTATAAGTCCCGTTGAGGGACTGGTTAATGTACGAAAAGTGTTTAGGGTCCCTCTGAGTACATTCGAAAGTGAAACTAGCTTCGATACGGGAATCTGATGCCCATTCAGTCCGTTTGAAGTATCCAGCGAATCAAATTGTGTGAGTAAACCGTAAACTGAATTTATAGTTTTATTAACATCTGTTGATAAACTGTCAATACCATTGACTTGGTTACCTAAGTAAGGAACATATTTAAATGCGTTTAATCCGAATGACCCAGAAAGCGAATTGTTTGCAGAATCAGATAGTTTAAGAGCCGTTTTGAGTTGAAGTTTCACGGTACTTCTTGAACTGGATGTTTCGTAAAAGTTAGGGTTACTGTCCACCTTATCAATGATATTTTTGGCTAAAAGTAGATTGGACTTTGCTGCATTTAAGGATAGATATGAATTTAGGGCAAGAATGGCCAAAAACAGAAATATTATAAACCCAAACGTCAGTAGCGTTCTAAGTTTATTTTTAAAAAAGAATTTATAAAATTTGGTAAGTTTCATCTGTCGATACTTAAGCAGGTATGCAAGAGCGATAGTTACACTTGCCTATCCAATTATAAGCCAGCTGAACTCACGGCTCAAAGGAAATGCTATTTAATTTTTATTAAAATAGTATGCTGACTTTATTTATTAAAAACTGGTAACTGTTGGTCTGCCAATTGACGAATAGTTGAAGCCATAGTCCTTCATTACATCTAAACTGTACAGGTTTCTGCCGTCAATAACTATCGATTTATTCAGTAATTTAATCATCAGATCAAAGTCGGGACTTCTAAAAGATTCCCATTCGGTACAAATTATAAGAGCATCTGCACCTTGCAGTGCGTCGTATTGATCTTCAAAGTATTTAATATTATCATTATCAGAATAGATGCGTTTTGCCGTGGGTATCGCAATTGGATCATGTGCGTTTATTCGTCCGCCGTGTTCTAATACCGAATCTATGAGGTTTCTACTTGGTGCTTCGCGCATGTCGTCAGTTCGTGGTTTGAATGCGAGTCCCCATAAGGCAACAGTCCTATCGGTAAAATTCCCGCCAAATTGCTCGTTTAATTTTTTAAACAATAAATCTTTCTGGTTTTCATTCACTCTTTCTACGGCATTAATCAAATTAGCTTCTATTCCAAATTCATTTGCTGTATGGTAAAGAGCCCGAACATCTTTCGGGAAACACGATCCTCCGTATCCACATCCGGGATAAATGAATTGATAACCTATTCTTGGGTCAGATCCGATTCCTTGACGTACTTTGTCGATATCTGCGCCCGTGCTCTCTGCTATATTGGCAAATTCATTCATCAGAGATATTTTTGTAGCCAGCATTACGTTTGCGGCGTATTTAGAAAGTTCAGAAGAACTTTCGTCCATAACTATTATCACATCATGGTTTCTGCTAAATGGTGCATATAGCTGCTTAATCAGTTTGGTGGCTTTGTCGCTGCTTGAACCGACAATAATTCTGTCCGGTTTCATAAAGTCTTCAATCGCATTTCCTTCTTTAAGAAACTCGGGATTTGAAATTACATCAAAATCGGGTTCTCTTTTCAAAGAAGTCATGGCTTCAGAAATTGCTTGTTTGACCTTTTTGGCACTTCCTACTGGTACTGTAGATTTATTTACAACTAGTTTATAGTCCTGCATGAATGTGCCAATATCTTTTGCAACGTTCATTACGTGGGTTAAATTAGCTGAACCGTCATCTCCTTGTGGTGTACCTACGGCTATAAAGAGTATTTCTCCGAACTCGACTCCATTTTTTAAGTTAGTATCGAATTTTAACCTGTTGCTTTTTAGGTTCTCTCTAACCAACTCATCTAAACCAGGCTCATAAATTGGAATAATACCGTTTAACAGGTCATTTATTTTTAATTCATCGATGTCAACGCACATGACATCGTTTCCAACTCGAGCCAAACAAGCTCCCGTTACCAATCCAACGTATCCAGTTCCGATTACAGTTACTTTCATAATTAATTATTAATAAGGTGAATTTAGATAATACAAGATATTTTAAAGCCTTAATCTGATTTTAATATTAAATTAAAAAATGTTAAAGCTGTATAAATTATAGGTCATCTAAACTAAAGCAAAAGGGCTTTTTGCGTCTCTTTATCTGTTCTAATCTGCAGGTTCTTTCTGTGGCTGAATGCTGTCTTGATTATTGATGTCATGGATAGCCTTACTTGCGGACGAAATTACATCAGTTCATTTAACTATTGTTATCAATTGGTTAGAATTAATTTGCGTTGGTTAATTGCCTGATTCTTAAGATTATGAATAATTATTGCAAGTTTGATTTATTGTTAAGTGCTTTTAGTTTTTGAAATTTTAAATCAGTACACATTTCCTGCCAAGCTTCAAATATAGCGCGATGGAATCCAGCCTTACCGTCAAGAATTCCGAGTCCGACTATGTAAATTTGAATAAATCTTAAGGCCGGTTTGGCAGGCAGTCGGTCCCAAATATGTTGTCTGAGAAATCTCCTGCGCAAATGGGGTAACTTGATAGCGGTTTTGATGCTAATTTTAGATTCTGATCCGAGAAATAAGCTAAGTCTTTCTTTTGCTTCGAGAGAAGAATATTTATTGTGCTTGGCAATGTGATCTTCCCAACTGACGACATCATCGTTGATTAGAAATCCTTTTAATTTTTTAACAGAGGTGTTGTTAGGGATTGAAATGTGTTCGTTTACAATTCTGGGCTCATAAGTTGCAATGTCTGTTCTAAAAACCCGAGGCAGCCATGTCTTTTGAAACCCACCCCATTTTAATGTCTTGTTATCAAAAATAATTTGGCGATGCATTAAGTAAATGTCATATTGGTTTAAGGTATTTGCCGTAATGCGAGAATCTAAGTCTTCTATAAGATCGTTGGTAAGCCATTCGTCGGCATCAATTGTAACAATATAATTTGGATTAAATATTTCTTTTGTTTTTTCAATTGCGACATTTCGTTGAGCGGCATAATTTTCAAATTTGTTTACAATACACAGTGCACCTAAGGATTGGGCGAGTTCTATGGTGTTGTCTGTGCTTTCAGAATCTAGAACAACTATATTTTTTGTAACTTTTAATAGTGAAGTTAAACATCTTTGGATATTTTGCTCTTCGTTTTTTGTTATCACATAACCAGCGATTTGACTAGTCGGTTTTTCATTCGTCATATTTTATGTATTTTACATTTTAACGTGATTATGAGTTTTAAAGTTAGAATATTATAAAACTTAGCCTAAAAATTGTCTCCAAAATTAGCTAAATTTGAGAAAATGATTGTTAATCAGATTGCTTAAAGTCGGCTTATAGGGTTGGTGTGTCTCAGTGAAATTATCGAAGATTGATTAGCAGACTTTATTCAAATTGATCAGGTTCAATTCTCATAGATGGTGCGGCAAACACATCGCGAATTCCTTCTGGAGTACTTTCAGGGTGAAGATTGGCGTTTGTATCAGCTCTATAAATTTCATAACCACATTGGTTTAATAAAGTTAAAACCGGTTGCCTATCGGTACCCAGTGCTGTCAATGAAGCGTCATTCCATTCCAATTGCAGAAGTTTTATTCTTTGTTCCCGTAACGCCTTTATAGCACCCTGTAGTACTTTTAATTCGAAGCCCTCTACATCTATTTTCATTCCACTTACGATGGATTCTCCAATTAGTGAATCAATTGTCACTGTTTTGACCTTGACTGCTCCGTCTGGGTCAATTTGATTTACAGAATCAAGTCCCTTAGTAAATCCGATTTCGCCGACGTAGTCTACTGCCGCAGCACAAATTAGCTTTGCGTCACTAAAATTGTTTAAATCGATGTTTTCTTTGAGCAGAGCAAAGGTATCTTCTGCAGGTTCGATTGCAATAATTTGCGCTCCAAGTGAAGCCGCGAGAATGCTGTAGCTACCGATATTGGCTCCTACATCTATAAACAAGTCGCCTGGTTTTAATGTTTTCTGCCAAACTCCCATTTCGGGCCAGTCAGGAGGATTGGCATAAAGTGCCTTAGATGCTGAACTCCGATGTAGGTCAACCCAAATTTTTCCATTTGATCCAACCGTAGCTTGCGTTCTGTGGTTGGATATTCGTGCCAGCAGCTGAAATCGAATTGCTTTTAAAATTTGTCTTACCCTCTTATTTTTATTAGCAGGGTGTATCCAAATGAAGACGATTATGTTTACACATTCTTTTACAGCTAATTTAACGTGTTTTAATATATGTTTAAATGTTCGCATTGGATATTGTCAAAGTAGATGCGCCACTTCGTCACCGTACTATGTCGTCTGATAATCCGTTTTATCAAAAGATAAAATGAAACCAATTGTTAATTTTAATGCAATTAATGTGCAAGTTATCGTAATACAGTTTATTCGGTTGACTGGCGTGTAATTTTGCATGTCTCTTAAATAACCTTTTAAATATACGAGTTTCATTGGTACGATGCTTGTTGATAAGGTATTTCGAGTTGAAGTCGGGGCAATAGTTTCTTAGCAATAGTTTCTTATTTGATATTTTGAGTTATACGATGTAGATACTTAAGAACTTACTAAAATTATGCTGTATATACCAAGATGCTGTATATACCAAGCAAATATTTCAAGATATTGTTTTGAAATGATTTAGTCGATTAGATTTACAAATTTATAGAGAGTCTATGGAAAATCTGGTTTTAACTAAAAACAGATCGATTTTACTGAAAAATTTCAAAGCATTTAGTCAAAAGCGCTTATGAGTCAACGATACAGTTTAATAAAATAGGTTCGTTGTCTAAAACTACCCTTTTCAGTTTGCAGCAGTTCTAACGACTACGCTTTTACCACTTGAAAGTTTAATGATTCCGTAAGTAACTAATGCTACGCCGACAAACTCGAATCCAAGTGCCCACCAGCTTGACCTAATACTCCCGTTAAAAATTGAAATGGCAATGATAGTAGCCGCAAGCGGATTAATTAGGTTTACCGTCGGTAACGACCACGATAGTTTTTCTGATTGAAATGCACTTTGGATTAAAATAAGCGCAATTATAAAAGTCGGAATTAGTAGATATGTTCCCGGAGACTCAAAGAGTTTGGCCAATGCTGAAGAGTTGGATGCCTTATTCATGTTGTTAATAATTTGTTTGATCTCGAGTGCCATTAGTGTATTCATCAAAGATCCACCAGATGCCAGCCAAAAAGTCTTGATATTTATAGATTTAGAGTAGGTTGATATCAAAGTAAAGCATGCAACCGCACCGCCTAAAATTAAAACACTTAAAATTAACTTTGAGGTGGTATAACTAGCTGTAATGTCTTTGGCATCAGCCGAAATTAAAAACAGTACTAACCCAGAGACAGTTACTGCGCCAAAGAAAAGCTCTTGCGAATTGAACCCGCGTTTTTTGATAATGTCTGCCAACGGGAGCGCAAACAAAAAGTTTAAAATCATGAGGGACTCGACTAAGGTCAACGAGCCATATTCAAGAGCCATAAAAGACGCAAAATATCCGATAAGCGATAGTGCGAAGCCGATAAACCACATTTTGGAAGAAAAAAGTTTTGTTAACAGTTTTAATTTAAGGCTGTAGGTTGGATCTGTTGAACTCGCCGCATCTTGTTGCAATACGCCTGAAACCGCAAACAGAATGTCTGCTAGCACCGCAAGTATTATTGCTGTTCCCATTTATCGCTATTGCCTTTTGTTGCTTTGTCTACGTAGAGTTGAAATTTCAGTATTTTGTCCCAAATTACTGAATTCGATCGCGACACGTTGGATTATGCCAATTAATTAAATCCAATTATCTAAAAATAACATTACCATACATTAAATTTTTTCACAAAATTTCAAATTGTTTTGCAGTTCAAGGGGTGGCTACAATTTATAACTGCACTGATTGCTTGAAACGAAAAATGAGGATTAGGGCTCGTCGGTTCTTCTTGAAGATATTGGGCTAAATAATAATATTCTAAGAGTTGAAATATTAGAAATTTTGTAACGACATTTTATTGATTAATGAAAAAGGTTAAAACCGACGAACCTATTACCATTACACACGGGGACAATAATCCATAATTGGAAATTATGGATTAAGTTTTAGGAGATGCCTTAATGATGCGTAAAGTCTGGCTTGCCCAAAAGTTCACGTATTCGTCAAATTTAATTTTTAAAGGTGTGGAATGCCAATTGGCAAGCTGGTATACAAAATGTGAGATTGCACCGAGTGTCATGACCGAAGTAAGTCTTGAAGCTGTCTCATCTAACTTGTAGTACAAAAATAGGTCGATAAAAATTCCGTATGCTTCATTCCAAGTGTCGCTGATTGCGCCTCTGACATCTTCGGGGATACCGTTTGTATCGCCTGTAATGGCAAGCATATTATGTTCTGATTTCATAAAATCGATCAGCGTTTTTAATATTGATTTTAAATCAGCCTCTAAATCACCGGAGTAGCAACCAAATAATTGTTTTCTGACTGAAATGATCCTGGAGTGATATTGGTTAACTACTTCCAAAAGTATCTTCGCTTTAGATGAGAAGTGCCTATAGAGTCCGCCGCTACCGGCTTTTAATCCCGAGAGTTGTTCTATTTCGGCGATTGAGGCATTGTTATATCCTTTTGTCGCAAATAGATGTGATGCATTTTCAACTATCTTGTCTTTGGTATTATTTCTTCTTTTGTCAGTCAAAGACGCCTTCATCGACCCATTTGTCATAAGTGTGTTTTCTGATTATTTCCAATTCTAGAAATTCGTCTAAAAGTTTTTTAAGCTGTTTAATCACTGCCATTGTAGCAGGTGAAGTTGAAATGTTATTTTCAAATTCCTCTTTTGAAATGTATGGTTCAAGTTGGCTGGAATATCTGACGGGGAGTAGATTCTGACGACTAATAATTGCTTGGGCTCCTAATTCGGCTAAATTTTGAATCTCATTCTTCTGGACTTCGCTGAGATTAACCATCCCTTCTTGAAGCCACTTTCTCGCATAAGAGATGTGTCTGGCCTCTTCTGAAGTATGAGCGATTCCGATCTGCACTAAAATAGGGTGAAGGTTTCGTCCGTCATCGCCGACATCGCGGTTTTTTCCACCTTTCATGGCTTGGTTTAAATCATCACCTATAAATTCAAAGAGCAAAACGTTCACCCAGAATGCTTCGGGAAGTCTAATCGCAAGATCTTGAGTAAAGTCGGCGATGGTTTTTGACCACTGCGATTCGCCCATATCTTTAGTTTTAATATCAGAGTTTATTCGCACCCAATTATTAAACATCGCCATGTGCTGGCACTCTTCGGCAACTTCGTGTAAAAGATATCTGAAATTTGGATCGTATTGATCAATCTGCCATAACAAAGCTAAGATACCCTGCATAAGAAGGTGCTCTCCGTGAGCCACATTTCGCATCGTCTGAGTTGTCTCCCAACGCTCGATAAAACTTCTGGACTCTGGATCCAATTTATCCAATAGACCCGAAGAACTAAAGAGCGAATGTCCAGCCGGCATATAAGCCCAATCATTTGTAAGCGGCACCGACCAGTCGATTATGTCATCACTAAATGGGTACCATCTTCGATTGGCACTTGCAACATTAAGTCTTTCTGCAACCTTTTGAGGAACAGCCACGGTAAAAGTCATTTTGCCTCCATAGGTAATTACTTACTTATATATATTTCAATTACCATTATAACTTGGATTGTGGGATTTTATCAATTCAGTTTAATAGTATTTTCAGGAATCGAGATAGTTTAATAAAACCCCCACGGCGGTTGCCGCAGTCTCGCTTCTGAGAATGCTGTTAGCCAGGGAAAATTTAGTTTGAACAGATTCCAATTCCTCTAGGGTAAAACCGCCTTCGGGCCCGATGAGTATAATTTCAACTGACGATAAGGCGTCTTGATTCATGGATGCATAACCGGGTTGGACTAGGGCGGCTTTGCCCAGGTAACTTTCGGCAAGATTTTTAAATGACTGAATTTCGTGAACTATCGGTAAAAATGGGTTTCTTGATTGTTCGCCGGCGCTTGCGGCTATCTTGTTAAATCGTCTAAGTAACTTGCCCTTGAGATTGTCGTCAACTTTGAACGGGGTTCTTTGAGCTATAAAGGGGAAAATATTATTAACGCCTAGTTCTGCAAGTTTTTGAACTGTAGTTTCCGAGGCGGTCGGCTTTGTTAACGCAAATCCTACAGCGACGGCCATAGGTGTCAATTCCGACTTAACGATATCTTCTTGGTCAACAAACCGGAAGGAGTTTTTAGTATTGGTATCGGCGACACAGAGTCGCCAGTTGCCCAAACCGTCGCTCAATATAATCCGTTGTCCGCTTTTAATTCGAAGAACATTTGCAAGATGATGTGTAGTTTCATCAGAAATTACACATTCGGTAAGATTCAAAGCATAGATGAACGCAGCCGCATCAGGTAGATTGTAACCGCTTATGCCCAAATCAGATCTAGTTTATGACGGACTTAATTTTAGAAAACAACGAATGACCTCCGCCGCTTTGATTTATCTCTTCGCCTGAAATTTCGGCGAGCTTAGTTAAAAGTTCGACTTGCTCATGATTTAAGTCGGTGGGTGTGGTTACATTAATGATAACTTTTAAGTTTCCGCGGTTTTTGGACTTAATATGAGATACGCCTTTACCTTTAATAACTTTTACCGTGCCGGTTTGAGTACCTGAAGGAACTTCAATTTCTTGGGTTCCGTCAAAGGTTTCAATTTTAGTGGAGAATCCCAATGCGGCTTGTGAAAATGAGACGTCTAAATTGTAAATTAAATCATTGCCGTCTCGAACGAAATTCTCATCGGGTTTAATGTTAAAATGCAGAAACAGATCTCCGTTTGGACCTCCTCGACGACCGGCGGCTCCGTTGCCAGGCGACCTTAAAACGGTATTTTGATCAACGCCAGCGGGAATACCGATTTTTATGGTTTTGGTATTTCTCTTGAGGCCTTCGCCGCCACATTTAGAACATTTTTCTTGAATGACTTCTCCCGTCCCGCCACAGTTGGAGCATTCCGATGTAGTAACTATTTGACCTAAAAACGAATTTCTTACCCTTGAAACGCTGCCTGACCCCTGACATGTGCCACAAGTGCTCTTACTCGTGCCTGGTTTTGCACCGGATCCGTTACAGTTGTCACAACGTGACGGCGCATAAACTGTTACCTCTTTTTCGGCACCGAAGACCACATCTCTTAAATCAAGATCGACGGTAACTTCAAGGTTTTGGCCTGCTGGAGGTCCGTTTCTGGCTGATTGTCGTCGTGAGCCGAATGGTCCCGCGGCAGATCCGAAGAATGATTCAAAGATATCAGAAATGTCACCAAAGCCCCCGCCGCCATTGAAACCGGGACCTTCCGATCCGTAAGTATCGTACATCTGACGCTTTTCGCCGTCACTTAAGACCTCGTATGCTTTGGTTATCTCTTTAAACTTTTCTTCGGCGACTGGGTCTCCACCGTTTTTGTCCGGATGTAATTTGTTTGCGAGCTTTCTGTAAGCTCGTTTTATTTCATCCTGAGTCGCATTTCGTTGAACACCGAGTATTTCGTAGTAGTCATTCATAGTTTTATCTTTCGGCCTTAAATATTGTTTCCAAATTTCAAACTGTTGGAAAGGGTTTCGCTTATAGTTGATACGGTTGCCATGGCCTGGCTGTATCGCATTCGGGTCGGTCCGATCACGCTTATCGAGCCTGCAGGTTCACCGTTAATCTCATACGGTGCGGTGATGATTGAACATTCACTTAGAGCTTCCACGGAATTCTCCTGACCTATAGACACCTTTACATTTCTGTTTAAAAGATCTTTAATCAAAGAAACAACAGTAATTTGCTCTTCTAATATCTTAAGAAAATTTGAGACGTCTTTTATCTCATTAAGTGTAGTCGTAATGTTGTAAATACCTCCGTAATATACGTGTTCAGGTATTTTGCCGTTAATTCTGTTGTCAATATCTTTAATCGCCAACAACGTACTTGAGATGTAAGATTTTTTAACGTCCGTAAGTCTGTGTAATGTGTTGAGTTTTAGCAGCTTTTTCACAGATTTGTTTAACATACTCTGTATAAGACAGTTTTGAATTTTATTTAAGTCATCTTCAGATATGGATTCTGGAAAAGCTACTTCAATCTTTTCAATGTCCCCGGAAGACAAAACTATTACCATAATCGCCGTAGTTGGGTTTAGTTTGACCAACTGAATTCCTTTTATTAAGGTGTTATCCGGCTGCGTACCCACTACGAAACTTACCTGACCGGTCAGTTGTGACAGAAGGTTTGAAGTTTGGTGCAGAAGCTCTTCTAAGGCCAAATGGGTACTGGAAAAAAAGTCCATTACGGTCTTTTGTTGAGATATCCCCAGCTGTTCATTTTGAATAAGGTTGTCCACAAAGTAGCGGTATCCTTTGTCGCTGGGAATTCTCCCGGCTGAGATGTGACGTTGGACGAGATAGCCGTCTGCTTCCAATTGTGCCATTTCAGTCCTAATTGTGGCTGGCGAAACCTTAAATCCAAGTCTGGTACTTATGTGCGATGAACCGACAGCGTTGGAAGTCTCGATATAGGTAGCAACGACGGCGGCCAAAACTTGAGATTTTCTCTCATTTAATTTTGAATCATTATTTAGGTTTATTATTTGACTCATACTTGCAATCTCAAATTAATAGCTTCGATCTTTGTTTTTGTAATCAGTTTTTAATAAACGCGATTATTTATTGCGTTTAAACTGTAACTTTTTCACAACTCACTATAAATATTTTACTCTAATTATTTATTTAGATGACATTGCGGCTTATTAATTACCGTTTGTAGCCACAAATTACCGTTTGTAGCCACAATGGCTGTAAGTGCAGCTTTAATTGTATTTATTAACTGATGTGAGAAAATTGCTGCTTATCTCATTACGCATTCATTAATTAAGACCGTTTAAGAGCGTATCGCTAATTTCGAGGATGGTAATTTCAATGTTAACTCAATAAAAACTTAGTGGAAATGATGTGCGTAAATATCTCAACTGCTACATTCTCAGCGAAATTTGGCAGTCAGATTATAAATTGGGAACTCTTCGATTTTGAATAGATTGAGCCGCCGGTCGTTGTTAGTTATATATTTAGGGTTAAATTCAACGGTTCTAAGACCTGATTGAATCAAGCCATCCCTGGAGCATAATCGCCGCCGCCAAGTCATCCAGTCGACCTTTTTGTTTTTTGTCGGAAACTTTATTAATTTTACCAGCGCTTTTTGCTATTTTAGAGGTAAATTTTTCATCATAAAATTTTACGGTTAGGTGAACACTTTCAACTAGCTCGACTGCAAATTCGAATATATCCAAAAAAAAGTCTTTTTTGGCGGGTTCAACCTTATCTTTACCGGAATTTGTTTGAAATATTTTCTGGGAGTCTCCTGAAGTCCACTCGGAGCCGTTTAAAGGTGATTTAGGTTGCCAATCGCGAAGTGAGGCTTTAAGATTGCCAACCTCGGATTTGCCAGCAGCTAACCCCAAATCAAGGATACTTCTAAAAAGTTCGGTACCTATCGGGCGAATATTATTTGAATTGTGAATCGGAATCCCTACGACAGCAGTAATCAGTCGGTATTCGTATGCAATCGATTTTATCGAATCTATTGCATAACTTCGATCGATAATAGAATGGGGCGTAGCTACCGTAAGATTGGAATTGCTGACGGCAATCCCAACTCTGACAGTCCCCACGTCTATTCCCAAGACTCGATTTGAAACGTTATCAATTTCAGCCGCCATAATTCATTTTGGTATCTTGCATTGATAAGATCATATCTTTTGTCACTCTTTGCTCTGAAGCAAACAACTCTTTGGCGTTTACAACTTCTCCGAAAATGGCACAGTGAGACTCAAACTCTTTGATTTCGGTGACTTTAAATTCCAAATATGCACAGGCAATTGAGATTATGGGACACTTTGTTATTTCACCTTCCAAATAGTTGTAACCCGACAGAGTATTTTCTTTGTCGTCATGTATTGCCGGTTTTGCAAATACTATTGCCGGTTTTTTATCGGCTTTGGTTAATATGGATATAGCAAAGCAACTGGAATCTTTTATATTTTTGTAGCTTAAGGATTCTTTTTCACATGAAATAACGACAATTTTAGGTTCACTTGAAACTTGCGTAACCCACGAGAGTGTCATTAAATTTATTGAGGTTTGTGTTTTTGTACCAAGCATAAAAAGTCCGTTGGGGATCATCCACATAATCCGTCGCCTGGTTCTGTCATATAGATCTGTTTGTGAAGTATCGTAAATAGATGTGTCTGCCGTTGCCGGTTTATCCAAATCGTCTATTTCGTTGTTTTTATTTTGTGTCATTGTGTGAATTTATCGTTGCAAAAGATTTTACCTGAACCATTAACAATTCAATTTTTAGGACAGGCAATAACGGCTTCTGCTTAAATTTTAGTGTTTAATGACGGCATTGTTAACTTTGCACGTTAAATTATCAAATAAAAGTCGTCACTTAATTGTTCTACTTGAATTGAAATCGCCTATAAAATCGACGTTGGTAATCAATTTTTAAAAATACATGTTGATCTAAAAACTTATGGGTTTAATCTGAAAATGATTCGATTGCTAGCCGATCCTATTTTTTTCAATCGTCTTAATCAGATTTACGGCCGTATCTATTCTGTCCAGTCCGTTTTTCATAAGTTGCAGATCACCGGAGAGTTTTGTCTTGTCAGACTTTATGGCATCTTCATAGCACTTGACGCTACCGTTGTATAAATCCGTGTAACCTTCGGATAATACTAATGTTACTGTTGGAGAAGGAGTAGGCAAATTTCCGTTTGCTGATTGAACGTCGTTGCCGAGAACAACGCAAAACGTTTTTGCAGATGGATAGTTGAGTTTTAGGAAAGCGCCGTTAATGTTTTGATAGTCGTGTCTTATGGTATTAATTGATCCCGTTAAGCTGGTGCCGTTTTCCCAGTCGCTCATTCTTTTATAGACCGGCCCGTTCATATCTTGGCTGCACGATGAAAGTACTAAAGCCGCCAAAATAATAATTAATATTATTGCTCGTTTCAATGCTGCTTATTCTGTATCGGAAATGACTGCTTCGATGACTAGCTGTTTGGATTTTCCGGCTCTAAGAATTAAATACTTGCCTTGTAAAAGATCGTCGGATTCAATTTCTTTAGATTCGGACACCTTTTCGTTGTTTAGGTACAGACCTCCCTGCGTGAGAAGTCGCTTAGCTTCGCCCTTAGAAGAAGTTAGTTTGCTGATCGACGCCAGTGTCTCAATAGTTCCTCCTAAAATCTCGGACATTTTTAACCTTATACTTGGGATCTTAGAGATAAGCTCCTCTAAATTTAAAGTTTCAATTGGTTTGCTAAATATTCCCTCAGAAGATGATTTGGCACTTTCAGCAGCTTGTTGACCGTGAACTAGAGATACTATCGCAAAAGCCAGTGTTTTTTGAGCAATTCTGGATTTTTTTTCCGTTTGCAGGCTCGATTCTAAATTGGCAATCTGTTCATTTGATAAAAATGTAAAAAATTTTAGGTAGTTAATTACCGAATTGTCATCGGTGTTGTAGAAAAATTGGTACAGTTCATAAGGGGAAGTCAGTTTTTCGTCGAGCCAAACAGTGCCGGATTCGGTTTTGCCGAATTTCTGACCATCAGATTTGGTGACCAACGGGGTGGTAAGGCCCCTGGCATTTTCATATTTTTTAACTCTCCTGATAAGATCGATCCCTTGGACTATATTCCCCCACTGGTCTGAGGCACCCAGTTGGAGATTTACTCCATAATTTTCAAATAGGTACAAGAAATCGTATGCCTGGAGAAGCATATAGGAGAATTCGGCATAACTTATACCGGTTTCGGGATTTTCCAATCTCTTTTTTACCGATTCTTTGGCCATCATTTGATTTACGGTGACGTATTTTCCTACATTTCGCAAAAAGTCAGTCACATTCATTTTTGACCACCAATCGAGATTGTTTACAATCGTTAACAGCTCGCTATCTTGTCCCAAAATTTGATGAACTTGGTTTGAAAGGAGTATGACGTTGCGATCCACCACAGAGGTATCAAGCATCGGACGTTCGGCTGTCTTCCCTGAAGGGTCTCCGATCAGACCGGTGGCACCGCCCAATAGGGCAAATACTCTGTGGCCTTTTTGTGCGAATCTTTTAAGCATGCATAGCTGAAGTAGGTGTCCTACGTGAAGGCTTCCTGCGGTCGGATCAAATCCTGCGTACAAACAGAGAGATCCGTCTGCGTCCATCTCATTTGCCAACTCCTCGCTGGAGGTTTGATATACGAGTCCTCTAAAGTTTAAATCTGAATATAAGCCGGGCACTTTTGAAACCAATGATATTGATAAATTAAGAAACTATATGTAATTTATTTTTCAAATATTTACGTATAGTTTTAAATCGATTCTAGTTAATTATAAACAATCTTAAGTATAATTAAACCCAGAGGCAAACAATTAACGGTAAACGAGTAAGCCGATACGATAGCTACCATATGATGATTGCGGTCTGATAACCACAGCATGGTATTGACGGCCTGAAAAGGCGTTTTTCATATATCTAATACTTGTGTATTTGAGCTTTGACTTAATCAACAATCTCAAACAACAATATAGTGGCATTGTTAAAGTTCAGTTCCTGGGAAATATCCTGGGAAATATCCTGGGAAATATATTGAAATATATTTTTGCTAAGACCCAGAAGAAATTACTTATAGCGAGTTGCCAAAAGTTATGTGGTTGTATTTAGAATAGTTGTTCAGCTGCAAATGAGTTGTTTCAGGTGAGATAATGTTTCCAAGATCGTCGATTTAATGTGTGGTTGCGGCAATAGGTAACTGAAATTTAAGAACATATTTTGTATCAATTTACTTAGATTAAAGTCGTGTTGTATTTTTAGATATTCCAATTTTATTGAAATTAATATTGAAATTGTCTCTTAAATAAAACTAATATTAAAATCAGTTCAAATACGGCATTAAATTCTTTTGTCGCTTGTTACCTAATATTGGAAGTTTAAGTATGTCAAGAAAAATTAAGTAAAAATGTATCCGGGAACTTTTGCCATTACCAAACCGAATCACCCAGCGGTTATATTTACGTCGACCGGCGAAATTGTTACCTATAAACAGCTCAACGAGAGATCTAATCAAATTGCGCATCTGCTTAAGTCCTGTTCGCTTAAACCCGGTGACGTAGTGGCCATATTTATGGAAAATTTGCCGGAGTATATAGATGTTGCCTGGGCCTGTCAAAGAAGCGGCTTGTACTATTGTGCAATCAGTACCTATCTGCAAACCAGTGAGATTGGATACATATTAAATGACTGTAAACCCAAAGTATTAATAACCTCTGATTATAAATACGAAGTGGCTAAAGCTGCAGTTGAAATGGCAGATTCGGTTACGGCAAAATTTATTGTAGGTGATTCAAGGGAAAGCTTCGTTTCTCTTGCTGAAGCTATGTCAACTTTTCCCACAACCAAAATCGAAACCGAAGCCGAAGGATCGGATCTTCTCTATTCTTCGGGAACAACAGGTAAACCAAAGGGCGTTAAAATGCCTTTAAGCTTTGGTGAGATAGGCACCAATGTTGCAATTCAGTTTTTATTGTCGGCGCTTTACAGTGCAAATGAAAGTTCAATTTATTTATCTCCCGCTCCGCTTTATCATGCTGCACCGCTTAGATTCACATTGTCGATGCATCGCATTGGTGGTACAACTTTAATAATGGATAAGTTTTCACCCGAAGAGTATCTTATGGCAGTCGAAAAATATCGTGCGACTCACAGTCAAGTTGTTCCGACGATGTTCATTCGACTTCTTAAACTGGATAAGTCGATAAGGGAGCGTTACGATGTCTCTTCATTAAAATGCGTGATTCATGCGGCAGCTCCGTGTCCAATCCCCATTAAAGAGCAGATGATTGATTGGTTCGGTCCGATCATCCACGAATATTACGCCGGGACCGAAGGCAATGGGTTCGTTGCAGTCGATTCTTATGACTGGCTTAAACATAAAGGAACTGTAGGCAAGCCTCTGATCGGTAAGGTCCATATTTTGGATGAAGAGGAAGATGAAGTTACGCAGGGAGTCGACGGATCCGTCTATTTTGACGGTGGGGCAAGGTTTGAGTATTTAAATGATCCAGAAAAGACTAAAAAGTCGCGATCGAAACAGGGATATTCGACTTTGGGGGATGTCGGACATTTGGATAAAGACGGATTTCTCTACTTGACAGATCGTAAGGCTTACATGATAATTTCAGGCGGCGTTAATATATATCCTCAGGAGGCGGAAAATTTGTTGGCAACGCACGAAAAAGTTGCCGATGTTGCAGTTTTTGGCATACCCGATCCAGATTTGGGAGAACAGGTTAAAGCCGTCGTTCAGCCTATTGATTTTGCGCTTGCTGACGAAGGTCTTGAAAATGAACTCTTGGAATTTTGTCGTCAAAACTTGTCGCATGTTAAGTGTCCAAAAAGTATCGATTTTTTGCCCGAACTTCCGAGGCTTCCTACCGGTAAACTTTACAAAAGATTGTTGCGCGACAGTTATTTGGGTAAAGCCTGATTAATATTGAACCGATGAATATTGGACTGACCGTTAGATAGAGCTGAAGCGGTATGTGCGAATGAACGCCAGCGAAAATAGTCTTGAAGAAGGGTCACTCTAAAGCATTGTCAATTAATCCGGTAAAAAGCAGAAAAAAATCGAGCAGAGAAAATCTTCCATCTCAAGCTGGAGAGAATTCATTAATTTCAAAGTCAATGAAGAGTTCCTTTCGACAGACTTTGATTATGGATGTTTTATTGCCGCTTGTTAGCTATTACCTATTGAGACACTTACGATATTCAACCGTAGATTCTCTGATTCTTAGCGGAATTTTTCCAGCGATTCGTATTCTGTATATGGGTTTTAAACAAAAGAATATAGATGCTCTGGGAATATTGGTACTGTTTGGGATAGTCTCGGGAGCTCTTCTCGGGCTGACAACTGGGAGCGCCAAAATTGTTCTTGTCGACGGTGTCTTGCCAACTGCGGTTGTGGGGATTTTAAGCTTGGGATCCCTGTATTTTAAAGAGCCTTTTATGTACTATTTTGCCCTTGAGGCTCGAGGTGGAAAAAATTCGCCTGAGGGTAGGGAGTTTGAAAGCCTTCTTCGAACCGATTCATTTTTATGTACTATGAGGCTTATTACTCTGGTTTGGGGCATCGGCTTGATTTTGGAAGCTACATTGCAGGTGTGGGTAATTTTAAAGTTTTCAATAATAGTTGCAAAAACAACTTCCAACATTATGCCGTTGATATTTATTGCCGTGCTTTTTGCCTGGACTTTGAATTTGGCAAAGGCACGCCACGGCGAGTTTTTTACAAGTGAAGCTCAACCATCCATTGAATGAACTTTTCTTAGAGATTCAGAGAACATCTGAATCTCTAAGGTTTTATCATTCTCTCCAGAAAAGTTTAGGTTTAAAACCGGCAGCGCCCTGCATTCTTTTTATCTCAGTTGTTTTATTATAAACTAAAAACAAAAGCAATCAATGTTACATCCATTGAGGACATGTTAAACAAACTTAACAAAATCCGTGAGACTGAAATAGTGAAAAAACAGGTAAAGCTGGAAGACCCAGAATAACTTGACAATTAGAAAACTGTTTTATAGAATTCCAACATATATTTTGACGCTGCGATGGAGAATAGCTGAGTTAGTCTATATAAAAAATTTGTAACTATTCAGGTATTTGTTAAATTCTCTGGAATCCATCCGTTACCGTTGTATAGTTTAATCAAAACT
>DAHXLF010000119.1 GCA_027371755.1 Acidimicrobiales bacterium | reverse complement strand
CGGTTTCGGGATCAGATATGCCGTTTTGTTCGATTGAACAAAACGGACATGAGGTGTCTGTTTCAGACGATAGTTTTTGTACCCATTGACTTCTCCAAGTCGCATAAATTCTGTCCACTTAAATCAGCCAATCAATTCTTTATAGAGTTTCATATCGATTCTGCTGGGGAAACTTTTTTGTAATTAATATCGTCACTTACTATTTCAATTACCTTATCAACAGCCACATCTCTAACCGGATTTTTTGAATTTCGCAAATTTAAACCTACAGTGTTATTTTCTACGTCAGAGTCTCCCACGACAAGAATGTAAGGTACCTTAGAAAGTTTTGCATTCCTTATCCTGCCACCGAGCGGCACATCGGCATATAACATTTCAGTGGCAATATCATGTTTAACGAACTTATCTTTTATAGTGAGCGCGTAGTTCTCGTGAGATACCGCTACCGGCAATATAGCCACCTGTGTAGGACACAACCATGTAGGAAGAGCTCCAGCATAGTGTTCTAACAGAATTGCTAAGAATCGTTCGGTAGAACCAAACAGAGCCCTGTGAATCATATAAGGCCTGTGTCTTTGATTGTCTTTACCTATATATTCAATATCAAACTTTTGAGGTTCCTGAAAATCGACTTGAACAGTCGACAGCTGCCACTTCCTTCCAATGGCATCCTTAAGATGAATATCGATTTTTGGAGCATAAAATGCACCTTCACCTTCGGCGATCCTATAGGGGATTTTTGATTTAATTAACGCATGTTCCAAACTTTCGGTAACGAAATCCCAATCTTTTACGTCCCCTAAAAACTTCTCGGGTCGGGTTGAAAGATCAGCCTCAAATTCATAAAGTCCAAAGGTGTTTAAAACTTCTAGAATGAATGCAATTATCGAACAGATTTCGTCCTCCAACTGCTCTTTTGCGCAGAAGATATGAGAGTCGTCTTGGGTTAGTGCACGCAGTCTTGCCAGACCGTGAAGAACACCGCTTCGCTCGTATCGATATACAGTTGCAAGTTCAAAAAGCCTCAAAGGAAGCTCGCGATAGCTTCTCAAATTGCTTTTATAAATTAACACATGAAACGGACAACTCATGGGCTTCATGTAATACGTGGCCCCGTCTCTCTCCATCATAGGAAACATATTCTCTCTATAAAATCCTAGATGCCCGGAAGTTTCGAAAAGCTCCTGCTTGCTGACATGAGGAGTCCAAACCGGTTCGTAACCAGCTTTAAGGTGTTTATCTCTTGAAAATGATTCCAACTGAAGTCTAATTCGTGCGCCCTTGGGATGAAACAGGGCCAAACCAGCACCTATTTCTGAAGGAAAATGAAATAGGTCCAGATCATTGCCCAATTTGCGATGATCTCTTCGTTCGGCTTCTTCCAATTTAAACAGATAGTCTTTTAAGTCTTTTAGACTGAAAAATGCCGTTCCGTAGATACGCTGAAGTTGCGGATTATTTTCGTTGCCTCTCCAATACGCACCGGCTACCTTCAGTAATTTAAATGCTTTAACCTTACCGGTGTCTTCGACGTGCGGCCCTTTGCACAAATCAAAAAATTTATCGCTGTTTGAATAAATTGATATTTCGTTTGAATCAACTTCGTCGATCAATTTGATATCCTTATTGGATTCCTCATTTTCGATTTTTAAGGCACTCAAAATTTCGATCTTAAAAGGTTGATCCGAAAAAAGCTTCAACGCTTTGTCAAAATCTATAACTTCTCGTACAAATTCCTGCCCATCCTTAACTATCAAGTCCATTTCTATTTCAATCTCTTTGAGATCGTCTTCGTTAAGTTTTTTCCCTTCTGGTAGCAGAAAATCATAATAAAAACCGTCCTGAATTGCCGGTCCGATTCCTAATTTAGTTCCCGGATATAATTTAAGAACAGCCTGCGCCATAATGTGCGCCGCCGAATGCCTTAGTCGGGATAGATCCTGGTCTTGAGTCAATTGTTTCACCTTCAGATAAGCTTAATTTATTCGATATCAATTTTAACACCCAACAGATCCAGGCACGATTTCACGGACAATCCTGATGCGGCATAGTCGTCTAGAGCCTTTAGGGCAGTAGGGGTATCCAAGTCGTTGTCAAGGGCATTTCTTAGCTCCGTAAGAGGTTTTCCATTGTCTCTAGCGCCTAAACTTGAACAATAAAGACTTAATCTTTCTTTTGCCTGATCCATCATCTCGTCCGCATACTCGTAAGAATCCCTATAATGCTTCGACAGTAATCCCAGACGAACCACAGACGCACCGTATACCTTAATTAAATCTTCAATAAAAACAAGATTCCCTAAAGATTTTGACATCTTTTCTCCTTGATATCGAACCATGGCAACATGCATCCAATAGTTCGCCAGTGGCTTTGAATTAATTGCGAGTGCTTCGGCATTTTCACATTCATGGTGCGGAAAAATCAAGTCGCTGCCTCCGCCGTGGATATCAACGGTTGTGGAACCCGATTCACGCATCGCCAAAGCGACACATTCGATATGCCAACCAGGCCTACCGGGTCCATATCTCGAATCCCAATAAGGTTCATCCTGAAGAGACGGTTGCCAAAGCACTACATCTAAGGCATTACGTTTTTTAGGATCATCGGGATTTCCTCCTCGCTGAGCGGCCAAATCTAACATCTCCCGAACACCATAGTGAGATATTTCGTTGTAGCCTTCAGACTGAGTTACATCGAAATATACATATCCGTCAACTTCATAGGCCTTATTGGTTTGAACCAACTGATCAATTAAATTAAGAATATTTGCGATGGCAGAGGTGGCTCTCGGAGACGAAAATGGTTTGGAAATATTTAGATCTTCCATTGCCCTTTCGAACTTAAAAATTTCTCCAGCTGCCAAATCTAAATAATTTACTTTCAGCTCTCTAGCTTTACGCAAGATATCATCATCCACATCAGTGATATTACGTATAATACGCACTTCGTGTCCAAGATCATTTAATCGCCTCTTCAATACATCAAAGGTTAAATAGACAGCAGCATGACCGACATGAGCAGAATCATAAGGAGTAATACCGCAGGTATAGATATTTACAATGTCACCGACGATTAAGTCGGTGAGTTGTGATTGTCTAGTGTCAAAAATTTTCATTTTTTTCTTAAAATAGTATTGAGGTATTAAGTAGCTATTTAGGAATTATGCCGGTAAACTTGATCGCCGCATGTCCCTTATGCAATATTGAAGCCGAAACCAATACTGACGTAAAGCTTTCCACGGCAAAAGACAGCCTTGATGATCCTACAAATACACCCCTTAAACCCGCCATAGAATTAACAACATCTAAAGTTACGTCAATTGATTCGGAATTGTCGCCAAAAACTACAACATCATAATCAAGTTTTTTGTTCAAATTAAGCATAATTTTTGCGGGCATATGATGAAACGCTCCAGTAACTTTATCCGAATCAATAATTCTCATTATTTCAAGTGCCATAGAGCCCATTGCCGGCAACAGACTGTGCATTTCTTTATCCTCAAATATCATCGAGTTAACCATTGAAATTACAGTTTTATTCTTAAGATTATCTACCAGCGGAGATAAGGTAGCCAGTGTTGCATCCCAAGGAGTTGCTATGACAACGACTTCGCACATAGCGGCAGCGTCATTTTCAGATCCTACAATTCCAGAGAGATTATACTTAGTTGATATGTCATTCACAACCTCTTTGGCTCTTGCTTCGGCTCGCGATCCCAAAACAACACTATGTCCTGCGGTAGCTAACCTTATGGCCAAACCTGTTCCTGCATCTCCAGTACCCCCAATAATTCCGATATTATATTTATTATTCACAACAGTAAACCTTAGTAAAAAAAATAGAAAGATAATTCCATGAATTTACTTAACGACAAAAAATTATTAATCACGGGAGTTTTAACGGATGATTCTATTGCATTTAGCGTAGCAAAACTAGCAATCGAAGAAGGTGCCGATGTAATTTTAACTGGTGCCGGCAGAGCATTGTCATTAACACAGAGAACAGCTAAAAAACTTCCAACCGTTCCTGAAGTCTATGAACTTGACGTAACTAAGCCCGAACAGGCGTTTGAATTATCTTCAATAATAGACCAAAAATGGGGACGCTTGGACGGCGTGTTACATGCAATCGGCTTTGCTCCTCAAAATTGCCTCGGAGACGGCGTCCTTAAAGCGGTATGGGACGAAGTTGCCACGGCGATAGAAATTTCTACGTATTCATACAAGCTGCTTGCCGAAGCATTTTTAGGTCTTCTACAGAAATCGGATTCAGGATCTCTTGTCGGACTTGACTTTGACGCTTCCGGCGCTTGGCCCACTTATGATTGGATGGGCGTTGCAAAAGCCGGTCTTGAATCGCTAAACCGTTACCTCGCCAAGGATCTCGGTCAATTTAATATACGAGTTAATTTGGTTGCGGCAGGTCCAATAAAAACTGTAGCCGCAAAATCGATACCCCAGTTCGGCCAATTCGAAGATGCTTGGGCCGCACGATCTCCGCTAAAATGGTCTACCACGGATCACGAAGCTGTAGCTAAAGCCTGCATAATGTTTTTTTCAGATTACCTACCATTAACCACCGGTGAAATACTTCATGTTGACGGTGGATTCCACGCCGTGAGCGCATAAGACATCCAATTCGTAGTTAATATAAAATCTATTGTCTACCGGTAACAAGCCGACAATAAGTTACAATAAGATTCTAAGTTGTCTAAATGTTCGTTGACCATTTTAAATGCACGACGGTCAATGCATAGTTTTAACCCGAGCTTTTAAATATTGTCGCAAAAAACGTCGAACGCCTCTGAACTTTTAACCAATGAGTGATAATTTACTCTATACAAATAACAATGATACAGGTTAACCTTTGAAGATAATACAATCTTATTACAATTAAATCGGCAAACCTCAATTTGCCGTACTCTTCAGAGTGTATCTCTAACCGTCTGCATTTTCTGCCTTAGATGCCTGTCTCTTTTGAGCAGCTTCGGCTTCTTTTCTCGCACGCTCCAAAAATGCTGGCGAAGCAACCATCAACTTCATAGTAGTAATCTGGCGTAATGCCTTTTTGAGATCGGCAGAATTAATATCAACTTGAGAATTCCTTATTTTGGCTGCCAACTCTTCTTCGCTGGTTACGCCAACGCTGGCAAGCAATTTGGCATAGTCCGTATTCAACTTGTAACCCATGGTGTATTCTCGATCGACTACCGCCAAAACGCTATATGCAATTGTTGCCAATCTCTTTTTCTCACCCAGTGCGTCAGGAACAACTTCCGTTTGAATATATTCCATAACGGCGTTAATAAGTTCATTAACTGGAGGTGCATCACTTAGCGACATGTTTCAATATCCTTCTTTTGACTATTTTTTTATAGAATTCAATAGCGCAAGTATGTCCCATTCTACTTCGCAAACTCTTCTCCCCAACAAAGCCTTGTCAAGAGATCTATGAGTTCCCTGCAAAAACGCTTGAGCCTGCATTAAAGACATTACCGCCCATCGGAGCGTGCAAGCCAGCTCCCACCACCTTAAAAGAACTCTGTCAAACACTCGCCCAGAAGCATGTTCATAGGCAAATATAAGTT
>DAHXLF010000118.1 GCA_027371755.1 Acidimicrobiales bacterium | reverse complement strand
ATGGGAGAATCGTTTTGGAAATTCCCGAAGAGGAGTTTTCGTCGCTCTTTGATGCTGCCAAAGAGCTTGCCGACACAAAAAACGATTCCGAAGTGCCGGTTGAGCTATTAAAGTACATTGTCGACGCTTATAAAAAAGTTGTAAAAACGCATACCAAAAAGGCTTTCCCGCAGGATCCGTCAGATCAACTCAGAGGAGCAATTGAAGCCGTATTTAGATCCTGGAACGGCGCCAGAGCGATAGCGTATCGAAATAAAGAAAAGATCCCGCATGATTTGGGAACCGCGGTTAATGTTCAGGCCATGGTATTTGGAAATAGAGACAATAACTCGGGGACTGGAGTCGGTTTTACGAGAGACCCCGCTTCCGGGAATTCCGGTGTCTATGGAGATTTTTTGGTTAACGCTCAGGGAGAGGACGTGGTTGCCGGAATAAGGAATACCGAACCGCTTTCGGCTTTAAATAAAAAGTTTCCAAAGGTCTATAAAGAGTTAATGGATATTTTTCACAGACTGGAAACTCACTACAAAGATATGTGCGATACCGAATTTACCATTGATCAGGGTAAACTGTGGATGCTTCAAACCAGAGTCGGCAAAAGAACCGGTACGGCAGCTTTGAGAATGGCGATAAACATGATGAAAGATTCGCACATTAAACTTTCCAAGCAAGAAGCGATTATGCGAATAACAGAAGATCATTTAGAGCAGGTACTGCATCCGCAGTTTGCCGTCAAAAACGTTAAAGTTGTAACGGTTGGGCTCGGCGCTTCTCCTGGAGCCGCAGTCGGTCACGCATATTTTACTGCTGATGATGCGGCTGCTCAAAAGGAGCGGGGCAAAAGGGTTATATTAATAAGAACAGAAACCTCCCCTGAAGACGTTCACGGTATGTTGGCAGCCGAAGGAATACTAACTTCCCGTGGGGGACTTGTGAGTCATGCCGCTGTGGTAGCTCGCGGTTGGGGCAAACCGGCAGTGGTTGGCGCCGAAGCGGTTAAAATTCAAAATAAGCAGGCAAAAATCGGTGATCATGTAATTAAAGAGGGTGACCTGGTTTCCATTGATGGAACTACGGGTTCGGTTGTTTTGGGCGAAGTACCTCTGTCGGAAGCCGAACCTCCTGAAGAATTGAAAACCATACTTAAATATGCCGACGAGATAAGAAAAGGCAAGATGAAGGTAAGGGCTAACGCTGACACCGGAGCAGATGCCCGTACGGCACGCAATTTAGGGGCCGAAGGCATAGGGCTTTGTCGAACCGAGCACATGTTCTTGGGCGACGACCGACTTCCAGTGGTCAGGGCCATGATTTTGGCAGACAGTCCGAAAGATGAAGAAGTTGCGTTGAACGAATTGAAAAAGGTGCAAAAGCTTGACTTTTATGAAATTCTGAAGGAAATGAGCGGATTGCCGGTAACCGTAAGGCTTCTAGATCCGCCTCTTCATGAATTTTTGCCCGATGTCAATGAACTGAAAATAAAAAAGGCTATGGGTACTATTACCGGTGAAGAAGAGAAATTATTGGCCGCAGGCGAGCAATGGAAAGAGTTTAACCCAATGTTGGGAACAAGGGGCGTTCGGCTTGGGGTTATTAAACCTGGACTTTACGGAATGCAGGTTGAAGCTCTTATGGAAGCCGCAATGGATTTGGCAAACGAAGGTAAAGAACCTATTGTGGAAATTATGATTCCTTTGACCGTCAGCCGGGAAGAATTGGGCCTTGCCAAAAGTTGGGTGCAAGCTGCAATTGATAAGGTTCAAAAGTCTTATAAAGCAAAGTCAAAATCCACAGCGGGCTCAAAGGCCCAAAAACCTTTAAAGGTTATGATAGGTACAATGATTGAGACTCCCAGGGCCGCGCTGCTGGCAGATCAGATAAGTGAAAATGCAGAATTTTTCTCATTTGGAACAAATGATCTGACTCAGATGACGTTTGGTTTTTCGCGTGATGACGTCGAAGGCAGAATGATGAATGCCTACTTGGAACAGGGTCTTCTTAAGCGTAATCCGTTTGACACTTTAGATACTGCAGGTGTGGGTCAACTGGTCAAGATGGGAGTTGACAAGGGCAGAAAAAATAGACCCGATCTTAAGACAGGAGTTTGCGGAGAACATGGTGGAGATCCAGAGTCGATACATTTTTTCTATAAAGCGGGATTGGACTATGTTTCTTGTTCTCCTTACAGAGTTCCTGTCGCCAGATTGGCCGCAGCTCAGTCGGTTTTGAGCAACCCGTAACGGTTGCCGACCAAAAGTTCTTTTTTAAGAACTGGCAGTTCGATTGTGAATAGAATTTTTACTTAAAACTATCGTAAAGACTTGTTATTTGACTGAGTTTGCTGTGTCGAATGTAAGATAATTTTTGGGATTTTGATGATTTCCAAAAGAAGGATTGTTAAGTGGCCGAGTTAATTCAACTGATGAGCGAACGGATACCAAGATGATTCTTGCCGACGGCGAAATTGCCAAAGTTAGGGCGGCTAGCGATATCGTAGCTATTGTCGGAGAGCACACAAACCTAAAAAGAAGCGGCGCGAGGTACTCGGGATTATGTCCGTTTCATTCGGAAAAAACACCTTCGTTTACCGTTAATCAAATTGACGGTTTATACTACTGTTTCGGTTGTTCTGCCTCTGGGGACGTGATTACCTTTGTCAAAGAAATAATGGGTCTAGATTTTATGGATGCCGTTGAGTACTTGGCAAGTCGGGCCAATATCACACTTAACTATACGGATTCAAAAACATCTCAAAAAAGCGGGTCAACCGGCAAAGCTGACTTGATTAAAGTTTTAAACAGTGCGGTAGATTTGTATAACTCCTTTTTGCTTAAAGAACCGCAGGCTCAACCAGCAAGGGAGTACCTATTTAAACGCGGATATGATCAAAATATAATAAATCGCTTTAAAATCGGTTACGCTCCGGATCAATGGGATTTCCTGGTTAAAAAACTTAAACTCAACAGAGATGTTGCAGAAGCCTCGGGCCTCGGGTATGTAAATGATCGTGGCTATCTGCAAGATTTTTTCAGAGATCGGGTTTTGTTTCCTATCTTTGACGTATCTTCCAGACCCGTGGCCTTCGGTGGCCGGATTCTTGATTCAACTCGTGAAAAGATGCCCAATTTGGCAAAATATAAAAACTCAAAAGAGTCGTCTTTGTACTCCAAAAAAAAGGTACTATACGGTCTTAATTGGGCCAAGAGGGAGATTGTTCAAAAAGACTTTGTAATCGTTTGCGAAGGGTACACTGACGTACTGGGTTTTCATATGTCGGGTTTTGAAAATGCAGTAGCCTCCTGCGGAACCGCATTCGGGGAAGATCACGTGAAGATACTTTCCTCATTCACAAAAAACTTTGTTTTGGCCTTTGATTCGGATAATGCGGGACTTTCGGCGGCATCAAAGGTATATGAATGGGAATCAAAATATCATTTAATAATTAAAGTAGCCCAGTTCCCGGCGGGGACCGACCCCGGTCAACTCGCACTTGAGAATAGGAATCTTTTAAACGACGCTGTTTTAAAATCAAAACCGTATCTTAAGTTCCGGATTGATAGGCTGTATGAAAATGAAGACTTAGTAGTTCCCGAATCGGCTAACAGAATATCGCAACCAGTTCTGAATTTAATAGCCGAACATCCTGAAAGTTTCGTCAGAGACAGATATTTGGTGGAATTTTCCGATCTGACCAGAATAGATATTAATTTGCTAAGACGTGAGCTAAATAAAGTCGTCGCCTCAAATCGAAATAAGAAGAATGCGGATGATGGCGGTCAACCGTCGGTTTCCTCTCGAAATCAATCAAATTTAACTAAACCCAAATTTGAACTGAACCCTAAAAACCGTCTTCAGTACGAAATATTAAAAATTATAATTCAGCAACCGCAACAAATGGTCGATTTATTTAATGTCCATATGATTACCGATCCCGCATTAAAACCCATTGTAGAAGCACTAATATCAAACGAAACTATCAGTGATGCCAAGAATTCAGTGGATGAATTTGAATTAAATCTTATAAATAAGATGTCTGTTGAAGAAGTTAAAGTGCAAGCGTTCGACGCCGTTGCTAGACTTTTAGTGATGCAATTGAAAAACTTGTTGGCATTAACCGAATCCAATATTAAAAGCAATAACGGTGACCTTAATGAATTGCTTTCAAAAAGTCAGGTATATTCGCAAACCATAAATTTGTTAAACAAAGATAATGTTTCAAAACAGGTTTTATCAGAAGCCATAACTGTGGCCTATAACGATTAAGATTGCCAATGCCCAATAAACCAGCTAAAAAAATTACAAAGCCTCAACTTCAAAAAGGTGAACCTAAAAAGGATCTGTCCAAGATAGAGCCTCTCACATCTTATATTGAAGAAAATAAAGGCATAGAAGAAATTTCTCAGGATGAAATTGTAAATTTACTCGATACTGTTGAACTAACTCCGCAGGTACTGACAAAGGTATACAGCACCTTATATGATACTGGAATAATTTTGTCTGACGGCGATTCCACTCAAGAGGTTCCTCTTGTCAAATCACCCAAAGATGAGGATCTGGATGATTCGTTTAAAAAGATCAAAAAACTTTTAAAAGTTTCCGGAGATAAGGGTGAATTTAAATTTAATTCGGCTAAATTGAGTGAACTTGACTCGATAAAAGAGTATCTAAAAGAAATTTCTAAGATACCGTTGCTTACGCCTCAACTCGAATCCTTCTTAGGTAAAAAAATTTTTGAATGTCAAGAAGCTCAAGTGAAATTGGTTGAACTGGGACCCGCCAAAAAAGGGCGGAAGTCGAAGAATGTTTTAATCCTCGAAAAAATGGTTGCCGAAGGCAAAGAGGCAAAAGAAATTTTGATAATAGCCAATTTAAGACTGGTAGTCTCAATTGCCAAAAGATACAGGACAAGCGGGATGGGTTTTTTGGATGTTATACAGGAAGGCAACTTGGGATTAATAAAGGCAGTCGACAAGTATGACTTTCGCAAGGGATTTAGATTCTCTACGTATGCGACATGGTGGATTCGACAGTCTATAGTGAGATCAATCTCAGATAAAGGTCGCACTATCAGAATACCAGTGCATTTTAGAGATCTGTTGACCAGAGTATTAAAATCAAAAAGAGAATTGTCGCAGTCTTTGGGTCGTGAGCCTACTATAGAAGAGATAGGCGGTGATGTCGGAATGTCGCCTTTGAGGGTTAAAGAAATAATGTCCTATGACTCGGCATTCGTATCCCTGGAACAGTCCACCGGTGAAGATTCCGATTTTCAGTTGTCTGATGTTATTGAAGATATCAAAGCTGAAGTCCCGTCGGATATAGTGTCAAAATTGTATCTGGATAGGGAGATAAGAGAGATACTAAAAGAGTTGCCTGAACGTGAGAGGCTGCTTCTTACGCTTAGATTTGGATTTAACGGAGGACAGATTTATACATTTGATGAATTGAGCATAATTTTTGGAGTAACCAGAGAAAGAATAAGGCAAATTGAAAATAAGATTTTGGCAAAACTCCGTAATCCTGTGCTGACCAAAACTCTAAAAGAGTATATGCAAGACGTTTGATCTCTAGTATAATCTATAAGGCTGGTTTATTTATTCCGGGGTAGCTCAATTGGCAGAGCTAACGGCT
>DAHXLF010000117.1 GCA_027371755.1 Acidimicrobiales bacterium | reverse complement strand
TTTGTAAATAAGTCATTCAAATAACTTATTATTTGGAAACAAAATTGAATTTCTAAGTGTGCGAGAGTTGCTGGAATTAGTATGCGAGAGTAGCTGGAATAGTCAGATACAAAATATTATTAAGAAAGTACGGTTGCAAGTAATATCCAAAATTAAGAAGACACAACCCTGATGCACAAATAATGCCAAGTGCAAAAAACTATCGCATTCAGTTGTTTAATTTAGCAATCCAGGCTTCAAACTTGACGACAACTAGCATTTTATGGACTTTGTTTGACTAATAACCGTGCCTGATTAAAGTGATTATTTGGCAATGCTGATGTTGTGCGAAATAGTAAAATCTGTTACCGTAGAGCGTAGCTGTAGGGCTTAAGAACAGATGGAAGTTTTGATCCGTTCATCAAAAACCTGTCTACTGATGCGGCAACAGACCTTCCTTCGGCAATTGCCCAAACTATCAAACTTTGACCACGAACGGCGTCTCCCGCGGCAAATACGTTTTTGCCCCCCGCGAACCAATTTTGATCGACAGATATGCTGCCTCTGTCGTTTTTAGAAATACCTGAGTACCCTTCCATTAGTTTCAAATCTGGACCAACAAATCCCATTGCAAGTAACACCATTTCGGCTTTGAGGATCCTTTTGCTTTCTGGCAACTGATTAAAGGACACGGTATTTCCTTGTGTTATCTGTTCAACCTGGACAATCTCGATTCCGCTTAAATTTTCACCGTCATCGGATAGGTATTCGGTTGCGGTTACCGAAAAGAGTCTCTGACCGCCCTCTTCATGAGCCGAAGAGGTTCTTAGGATAATCGGCCATGTAGGCCATGGATTTTCAGGAGCTCGAGTTTTTGGAGGTTCAGACATAATTTCAAGTTGCATTATTGATTTTGCTTCCTGTCTGATTGCCGTCCCCAAACAGTCAGCACCCGTGTCTCCACCGCCAATGATTATTACATTTTTACCTTTGGCAGAGATAGTCGGTTTGGCTTTAGTGCCTTCGCAAAATAAATTTGATTCTTTTAGATACTCCATGGCAAGGAAAGTTCCATTATATTTCCTACCGTTGAGATTAAGATCTCTTGCAACCGTAGAACCGATAGTTAAAATTACGGCATCATAGTTGTTCTCCAAGTCAGATATTCTAACTTCATCAAAGCCGCTTTGGGCGTTCTCAGCTTGTTCTGATTTTACGTTAACAACTATGCTAGAGCAAATAAAGTTAACGCCCTCTTTGGTCATCTGATCAATTCGTCGGTCTAACACATGCTTTTCCATTTTGAATTCTGGAATTCCGTATCTCAAGAGTCCGCCGGGTTTTTCCTGACGCTCAAAAACATCCACGTCATGACCCGCACGAGCAAGCTGCTGAGCTGCGGCTAATCCAGAAGGACCTGATCCTACGATGGCAACTTTTTTACCGGTTCTAAGTGAAGCGATAATTGGAGGAAAAGTATCGTCTTTGACGCCGTGTTCCACTATTGAAAGTTCAATCTGTTTAATGGACACGGGTTCGGCGTTAATGCCCAAAACGCAGGAACCCTCACAAGGTGCCGGGCAAAGCCTACCGGTAAAATCCGGAAAGTTATTTGTGGCATGAAGTCTTTCAAAAGCCAATTCCCACTCGCCTTTGTAAACGAAATCGTTCCATTCTGGAATTAAATTACCCAAAGGACAACCTTCATGACAAAAAGGTATACCACAATCCATACAACGAGCACCCTGGACAGAAAGTTCGCTGTCGTCCATCTCGTTGTAAACTTCGTTATAATCTTTTTTCCTAATTTCAACGGGACGTCTCGTTGCCGTCTTCCTGTTGTACTTTAAAAATCCTGTTATATCGCCCATTTCTTTACCTTAAAATTCATTCTTATGATTGCACAGTTCCTCAAAAACCATTCAGATGATTAACCGTGAGCCGAAGCCATAATAGCTTCATTTATGTCCTGGCCTCGCTCTGTTGCTTCCAGTGTAACGTCCAAAACTCTTCTGTAGTCTTTGGGCATTACTTTTTTAAAGTGATAAAGCTCGGACTCAAATGATGCCGTAATCTTTGCGGCAACTTCTGAGTCGGTGAGATGCGAGTGTTCTTGAATAATTGATCCCAGAAATTCAACATCGTCTTCATCCAATGATTCCAATGAAACCATCTCCATGTTTAGTTTTGTAACAAAATCGCCCTTTGGATCATAGACATAGGCAACTCCGCCGGACATACCCGCACCGAAATTTCTGCCAGTCGGACCCAAAATAACGACCTTACCGCCAGTCATATATTCACAGCAATGATCGCCCACGCCTTCGACTACCGCAATAGCTCCAGAATTTCTCACCGCAAATCGCTCGCCGACCTGTCCGGAAATAAAAGCATATCCCGATGTCGCTCCATACAAAATTACGTTACCGGCAATAGTATTCTGGGCAGGATCAAAGGCCGATTCTTGAGGAGCTCTTATTACAATCGTTCCTCCCGAAAGACCTTTGCCGACGTAATCATTAGAGTCGCCAATCAGCATTAGAGTAATTCCTCTCGGCAGAAAGGCACCGAAAGATTGTCCGGCAGAACCGTCAAAGTTAACGGTTATGGTATCATCGGACAAACCAGTTTCACCATATTTTCTCGACACCACAGATCCGAGCATAGTGCCTACAGTTCTGTTTCTATTAGTTATTTTGTAGTTAAGGACAACCGGAATCTTATTTTCAATTGCTTGTTCGGCATCGCAAATAATCTCATTATCCAGCGCTTTTTCCAATCCGTGATCCTGGGAAACACTTTGACTTAATTTGGGACTGTCTCCGTTGAATCCGGCGGGTACGGTCAATATTGGTTCCAAATTCAATTTGGATGCCTTCAAATGGTTGATCTTATCGTTAGTTTTAAGGAGATCGGCTCGACCAACGGCTTCGTCTAAAGTGCGCAGTCCCAGTGAAGCTAAAATCTCTCTAACTTCTTGGGCGACGAATTCAAAAAAATTAACGACAAATTCAGCTTGGCCGGAATAACGCTTTCTAAGTTCCGGATTTTGAGTAGCTATTCCGACGGGACAGGTATCGAGATGACAAACCCTCATCATAACGCAGCCTGAGACCACTAACGGTGCCGATGCAAATCCGTATTCTTCAGCTCCCAAGAGTGCAGCTATTACTACATCTCTTCCAGTCTTCAGCTGTCCATCCACTTGCACGACAATTCTGTCTCGAAGGCCGTTCATAACAAGCGTCTGTTGGGTTTCTGAAAGCCCGATCTCCCAAGGAGTGCCTGCGTGTTTGAGGGAAGTCAGCGGCGAGGCTCCCGTACCGCCATCGCTTCCGGATATTAGGACGACGTCCGCATGTGCTTTAGAAACACCGGCGGCTACCGTTCCGACTCCAACTTCGGAGACCAACTTTACATGAATTCTTGCTTTTGGATTTGAATTCTTCAAATCATGTATCAGCTGGGCCAAATCTTCAATAGAGTAGATATCATGGTGTGGCGGAGGTGATATTAGACCGACTCCCGGAGTTGATTTTCGAGTTTTGGCAATCCACGGATAAACTTTATGCCCTGGAAGCTGACCGCCTTCGCCGGGTTTTGCGCCCTGAGCCATCTTGATTTGAATATCGTCTGCATTGACCAAGTACTCTGAAGTAACTCCGAAACGTCCAGAAGCCACTTGCTTAATTGCACTCCGACGTGAATCGCCGTTTGGGTCTGGAATAAATCTGTCCGAATCTTCTCCACCTTCACCCGTATTAGATCGAGCCTTAAGACGATTCATGGCAATGGCAAGAGTCTCGTGGGCTTCTTTGGAAATAGACCCGTAGGACATTGCTCCGGTTGAAAATCTTTTCACAATATCAGATATCGGTTCGACTTCGCCGATATCAATAGGCGTTACCTTGGTTTCGTCAAATTTAAACAAACCTCTAATCGTAGCCAATTTTTCAGATTGGTCATTTATCGCTCGGGTATACTCCTTAAAAACGTCATAACGTTTTGACCTTGCGGCATGTTGCAACTTATAAACCGTTTCGGGGTTAAAAAGATGAATTTCACCTTCGCGACGCCACTGATACTCGCCTCCGATTAAGATCTTGCGATAGGCAAGTTCACCTTGTCGTTTTTCAAAACCATAGCTATGATTAATCAGGACATCTTGCTGTAGCTCGTCAAAACCTATACCGCCGAGCCTGGAAGAGGTATTGCAGAACGCAAAATCGATTAAATCTTCACCAATGCCAACCGCTTCAAATATCTGGGCGCCACAGTAAGAACTTACTGTAGAAATACCCATTTTGGACATGATCTTTAAAACGCCTTTAGAAAAGGATTTTACGAGATTTTTTTCGGCTTGACGCTCCGTAATTTGTTTAATTTGTCCCGTCTTGACAAGGTCTTTAGTAGTCCTAATGGCCAAATAAGGACATACGGCTGCCGCTCCGTATCCGATCAATAAAGCAATGTGATGCACTTCCCTTGCATCGCCGGCTTCTACTACCAACCCGACTTTAGCCCGTGTCTTATTCTTAACCAAGTGATTATGAACAGCTCCAGTCAAAAGTAACGAAGGGATCGGCGCCAAGGTCTCGTCAAATATCCTATTTGATAGGACTACTACATTGGCTCCTTCTATAATTGCTTGGTCAACCTTGTTGCAGATCGCAAGCAATGCCGTTTTCATTGCGTCGCTTTCACCGATCTTAAAGACTCCGTCAATAATTACAGGTTTAAATAATATTTCAGAGTTGTCCTCGTTTATGTAGGCCAATTTTGCCAGTTCAGATTCGGTAAGGACAGGCCTCGGCAGTACGATTTTAAGTGTCGAATTAACCGACGGATCAAACAAATTGTAATCGGGGCCAACCAAAGTTCTCACAGAGGTAACCATCTCTTCCCTAAGTGCATCCAAAGGCGGATTGGTAACTTGCGCAAACAGCTGACTAAAATAATCAAACAATAGTCTTGGTCGATCTGAAATTGCAGCTATGGCGGTGTCAGATCCCATTGAACCGATCGGCTCGACGCCTGTTTTGGCCATTGGTGTCAGAATTACCTTAAGCTCTTCTTGGGTATATCCAAAAACTCGCTGCTCGGTAACTAAATTGCTTCTTTGAGCAAAGAGTGAATCTCTTATCGGAAGATCTTCAATGCGCACCACGCCCGATTTTAGCCAACTTCTGTAAGGTTTTTCATCTCCGAGTTGATCCTTTATTTCATTGTCTTCTAAAATTCTGCCTAATGAGGTATCCACAAAGAACATTTTGCCGTAGTGTCTGCCATAGGGTTGGTGCACTCCAGATTCTCCACGAATACGTTTCCGGCTTGGAGTCTGGCTCATCCGTACCGATTCATCGCACATAACGGCGAAATCAATACGCTGCGCGGGAATAGAAACTGGATGAAAGCAAGAGAAGCCCTTCTTAAGAGTGAGCGCTTTGGTGACCATATTCAGAAAATATTTCCCGTGATTACCGAAGGTGCTTCGGATTCGGCAAGTTTTGACGAAGTGTTGGAACTGCTGTATATGGGGGGCAGGACTTTAGCACACAGCGTACTTATGATGATTCCCGAAGCTTGGGAAAATCATGACTTTATGTCCGATCAGAGACGTGCGTTTTATGAGTTTCATGCCTGTCTGATGGAAGCATGGGACGGA
>DAHXLF010000116.1 GCA_027371755.1 Acidimicrobiales bacterium | reverse complement strand
GTTAAAGATGAATTAATTAACAATGGCTATAAGGTACGAAGAGATGCCTTAGCGAAATGAAAAACATTAACTCTAATATTCGACTTAACAATACTTAGCTAAGCCTGTTAATCAGGCCGACATATTAGATCGGCCGTAAAACCTAAATATGCTTCAACATTAAAGTAGCTTCAGGTCGCCTAGACAATTTAAAATCATAAGTACGACTAAATTCACAAACACGACTAAGGCGGGCAATTTTTATTTTTAGCAAAAAGTGAATTTAACGTGGGAGAGTATTTGCTGTTTTGTACGCCGTTAATTATTGAGTTGGTTTTGGTTAATGCTTCGTTAAGCAATACGGAAAGTTGGCTTGCACTGGCATGAAAACTCGATACATTATCCGTGGGTAAATTTTGGGCTAACGTAATCGCGGCGTTTACTGAGTCGTAAGCATCTCTCAGGGCTATTTTTATGGTATTGTCGCTTTTAAGACCGTCGGTAACCTTAGGCGGATTTAATGAATTGATTTGATTCAAAAGAACCTGGTAGGCACTCTCTACTTGATTTAAAAACCCAACCAAGTTTTGTTGAGCAGTTATCAACTGCTCTTTTGAGTTAAAGCTCGATTTATATGCATTTGTTGCTGAATTTATAGTATTGAAATTTGTTTCCAGCGCCGCACAAGTCTGGGCTACCCAAATCTCCGGCGGCGAAGTGGCCTGAGTG
This sequence comes from Acidimicrobiales bacterium, assembly GCA_027371755.1. Classification (GTDB taxonomy): domain Bacteria; phylum Actinomycetota; class Acidimicrobiia; order Acidimicrobiales; family JABEUL01; genus JAJZNL01. The sequence continues at coordinate 4,940 of DAHXLF010000116.1, read as the reverse complement.
GTTGTGGTGGCTAGAACAGCCGGTTTGGCTTTTGAGCATCCAGCTAACAATACACCGATTAAAATTGTAACTAATACGGTTGATAAGCGAACTAAAACCTTATACTGACTTCGGGAATTTCTGTTAATGGTCATCATGGAATCATTTGTCGAATTTATGGAGTTGGATGTTGGCTTCAATTGTTTTTGTCTAACGGGGTGGTCTCCGTTTGACAGCTACGGTTTTGGTAAATGTACTTTTACCAAAACAGAGATGGATATACTTTTGGTCTCTTAAAAGTCCAATCGTTCCAACTGTAGTGCAACTGTAATATATTAGTATAAAAATTGATTATAATCTGGGAATCTAAACACTTGCACGTATAATGTGCCGACAGCTGCCGCAGCCGAAGAACAGATTACTTTGTAATATAATTCATCAAAAGGGATTTTAAATTGGATAAAGATAAAAAAGATGATGTCAAACAATCGATCGTTATGACATCCGATCGCATACTTGTACAGATTCCCTCGCCTAACGGAGAAATGCGTTCGCGTGCTGGAATTCTTATTCCGGCTACGGCTCAACTTTCAAAAAGATTGGTTTGGGCTGATGTAATCGCCATCGGACCTAACGTCAGACAGTTTAGGGTCGGCGACAAGGTGCTTTTTAATCCGGAGGATAGATTTGAAGTCGAAGTCCAGGGCGAGGACTATTTGATTCTGAGAGAACGGGACGTTCATGCAGTGGCTACCGACAGGGAAGACGGAGGAACGGGGCTATATCTATGAAGAAAAATATAACTGACTTAGATTATGTGAAACTTCTTAATTCATCATCGGCGCCGGAGTTTACGGCAACCAGTTTTGAATATGACAAAGAAGAAATATCGCATTTAAATTATAATGAAAAAGGATTAATCCCCGCCATAGTTCAGGATCGCACGACCGGACACGTACTTATGATGGCTTGGATGAATGAAGAAGCCTTAACAAAGACACTTGAGACGGGACGAACTTGGTTTTTTTCCAGAAGCCGCAATGAATACTGGCAAAAGGGTGAAACCTCTGGCGATCGGCAGTACGTCCGAGGTGTATTTTATGACTGCGACGAGGACGTAATATTGGTTGTTGCGGATCAGGAAGGTTCTGGCGCTTGCCATACGGGAAGCTGGTCATGTTTCTATCGTGAACTTTCCAATAAGATTTTTTAATAAGTTATAAATTTAACCCCAAAACTTAAAATGGTGAAGTTTACCCCCGATTTGAAGACATTTTTGGAATTGGCGAAGACTAAATCTGTAGTCTCTGTTAAAACCGACCTTTGCTCGGATATGCTGACACCAGTATCCGTATATAAAAAATTAGTTGCCCACGACGAGGGGTTCTTATTGGAATCCGTCGATCATCGCGGAAGTTTTTCCAGATTTTCAATAATTGGATTTAATCCCGCCGCTAAGATCATTTTGAAAAATGGGCAAATCGAGTCGCTGGGTAATTTGGATTTAAGCGAATTCAACGATAACAATAAGATCCTGGCATTCCTGGATAATCTTTTGGCTAATTTCAAGACAGAATCTGACGAGTCGGATCTTCCTTTATCTTCAGGAGTGGTCGGATATATTGGCTATGACGTTATTCGTGAGGTCGAAAGACTTCCAATGATTCCAGTAGACGATCAAAACTTGCCTGAGGCTGCGTTATTTTTGGTGGGAACGTTAATTGTTTTTGATCACCATAGGCAGAAAATTTCAGTGATTAAGAATGTATTTTCTGAATCTGATGATAAAAATGACTTTGCCGGCGAGCGATATACCAATGCAATTGAAGAGTTAAATTCTTTAATTGATTTAATTCAAAAACCTCAAGCTCCCGAAACGGATTTGGAACCAGATGACGAAGCAGATTTGGAAGTGTCCAAAACTTTTAGCGATTCCGAATTTAAACTTGCGGTTATCTCGGCGAAAGAGTATATTCTGGCGGGGGATGCATTCCAAATCGTGTTGTCTCAAAGATTTGATTTTCAGGTTAAGTGTGATCCGTTTGAAATATATAGAGTACTTCGACAAGTCAACCCCTCTCCCTATCTGTATTATTTGAAGTTTAATGAGGTCACCGTTGTTGGTGCGTCGCCAGAACCGTTGGTAAAAGTGGTAGACAAAAGAGTCATTTCAAGACCGATTGCCGGTACGCGACCCAGGGGAAGAACGGATTTGGAAGACAAAAAATTAGCCGGTGAGCTATTGGAAGACCCCAAGGAGCTTTCGGAGCATATAATGCTTGTTGATTTGGCTCGAAACGATGTGGGAAGAATTGCAGAATTTAATTCAATGTCAATTGATGAATTGATGACAGTAGAAAAATATTCGCATGTTATTCACATCACTTCTCAGGTGAGCGGACAGCTTAAAGACAATTTAACTCCAATTGACGTCATAAGAGCAACGCTGCCCGCGGGAACGCTTTCAGGTGCACCAAAAGTTAGGGCAATGGAGATTATCGACGAATTGGAAAAAACTAAAAGAGGAGTATACGCCGGCATAATTGGCTATATCGGTTTTGACTCAAAATTAGATATGGCAATTGCCATCAGAACACTTGTAATAAAGCCGGATATGACCGCGAGCGTGCAAGCCGGAGCGGGTATTGTTATTGAAAGTGATCCCGACGCAGAAAATATGGAATGTATGGCCAAAGCGGGAGCAATTTTAAAGGCAGTTAAGCTGGCCAACTCTATCAACAAAAGTAATTTATGAGTTGTCTGTCGCATGAAAACTGACTTAAAAGAGATAAACTTCTTCCTAAACTGAAAGTTTTTAGAAATTCAGGTCAACATCACAAGCCTTTTGAGGCCCATTCGCATCTAATGCAATTTATCTTACTGTTGACAGTCAATAGCGTGCCGCAGTTTAAGTTTTATTTCTAAACTTATCATTAAAGCTAAATGTTACTCACAAGATTGAAAGCCATAGCCGTTATATAGGTTCGACTTTATAATTTTTAAATGCGGTGAAAATGATTTTAAAAAATTCTGAATTTATATCTGTCAAAGGACGTGATTCTTTTAAATTTTTGCAAGGGCAGTTGACTCAGGATTTGAATTTGGTAAAACCTGATAATCCAATGTGGTCTTTGGTTTTGACTCCGAACGGAACGGTTATTCAGCTAATAAAGATTTATTTAATTGAAGATGAATTTTATTTACTTGAGGTGCCCCGCGAAGATGCTGGGGTAACTTTAAATAGGCTAAAAAGATTTATGCTCAGAACGAATGCTCAAATTGTTATGTTCGATCGTGCTGTGGCTTTTACTTCGTTAGACAGATCGGCAATTGCAGACGAATGTGACCGCCAATTAGACCAAGATGCAGCAGACCTAAAAAATCTTATTGTAGAGGCGGTTTCAGAAAGCTCTGTTGTCGATGATACTTCCAACTGGGACATGTCTAAGGGTTCGGTTTTTGGGGAAACTTTTCTTTCAAAGGGTTTGGGGCAGGACAGAGTATTGATATTTGACCGTCAACCAGCTTACGATCAAGCAAGTTTTGACTCCGAAAATTTTAAATCCGGTCGTGGCAAAGTCGGTGCTAGTGAAAAAGCAGCTGTGACAGCTTTGGAAATTTTAACTTCAACGCTGTGTTTTAATTTAGGCAACGAGAGCAAGATACTTCCAGCTGAAATTCCGAAAATGCTGCAAGAATCCGTAAGTTTTGCCAAAGGATGCTACGTTGGTCAAGAATTGGTGGAGCGAATCGATTCTAGGAAAGCTACAACTCCTAATCTTATTGTTCCTGTAGCACTTAATCTTAAAGACTTCAGTGATAAAAATATCACAAGTGACGGTTTTAAAGTGGAGTATGTGTCTGACGAAAAGGTATTGCCGGTGACTCTAATGGAGAAGATCCGGATTCAAGATTACATGTTATTGGCTTTGAGAGTACCAAAAAAAATATTATCGGATCCAAACTTCAAAGCCAAATTACAACTATCGAGTTCTTAATTGGTGATATTAATCGATGATTCCAGTGTGCAAATTATTTTCGCTTAGAGTTCCAAGTTTAAAATTGTCCAATATTGTTTTTTCAATGGCTGGTAACCCTGTGGTTCTCAATAATTCATGGTGGTATCGAAATTTTCAATTACAACGATTTAACGAATAGGTTTTACATGTTTTTTGGTAGATAAGTCATTTAACGGACTTATTATTTAAAAGACAAAATTGAATTTCTTGGTCTGCGAGAGTTACAGGAATGTGCGAGAGTTACAGGAATGGGTGTGCGAGAATTACTGGAATAACAATCTGGAATAACAATATGGGAATCAAATATTATAAGATGCTACGTATTGAAACACGATCAATGTACATATCAATGGTTAACATCGTTCTCTGTCTTGGAGATAAAAAGTGGTTTCAAAATTTGCATAAAGTTTGTATCGCTGTCGGCAATTGAGGTAATTCAACGGTTAAATTCTAATAAACCTGCTGGATACCGCAAAAATATTAAAAAAAAGTAGCCGAATTGCTGATAAATGTAGTTAGTTGTGAAATGATAGATGGATTTCCGGAACTGCCTGAGTGTATTATTCTCTACTTAGAATTGTCGATCAAATTACCGGTTTACGTCTTAATCAGTACAAGTTGGTGCCACTAAACCGGATTATTATGACGTTTGTGACGGAAAAAACTTAAAATTTAAGATAAAATTTAAATAATTTAACAAATTCTTAACATTTAAATCATATTTGGCTAAAAATTCGAGACTTTAATTTTATTAATGAAGAATTTCAACCTCAGTTAAATAAGTTGAAGTTACTAGAGAAAGGAAGATTATGAAAAAGTTTATACTGCCAATAGCAATAGTGGCATCTGCGGTTTTGGGGGTCAGTGCGTTTGCTTATGCTGCAACAGGTGGACTTGGATCAAGTTCACTTGCGTCAAGTAACAGCAACTCCACCTCCGGCA
>DAHXLF010000115.1 GCA_027371755.1 Acidimicrobiales bacterium | reverse complement strand
CTGGTAAGAGAAGTTATCAGGAAACCAGATCCTTTGGGCGGATATTGCTTGACCCCGTTAAGCTTTCAAATCCACGCACTACTCTGGATGCTGGAACTCTTTTAACGGACGAATTGGTAAAGACAATCATAAATGATCCAAATATTGACAAGGTGAGAGTTAGATCGGTATTAACTTGCGAAGCTGTAAGCGGAGTTTGCGCTAGATGTTACGGTCTTTCGCTGGCCACCGGTAAACTGATTGAAATCGGCGAGGCAGTCGGAGTTATAGCGGCTCAATCGATCGGTGAACCTGGAACTCAGTTAACAATGAGAACCTTCCACACTGGAGGTGTTGTCGGAGAAGACATAACTCACGGTCTTCCGAGAGTAATTGAGTTGTTTGAAGCCAGAAGTCCTAAAGGTGCAGCTGTTATGGCAAGACAGAAAGGTCAGCTTAAAGTTATCGAATTGGAAAACGGATCTCGCCAGGTAATACTTAAAGCCGAGGACGATACCGAAGAGGAGATGATCATCGGACCGAGGTCGCACTTAGAATTTAAAGACGGTGATTTAGTGGAAGCCGGAGACGCCATAGTGGACGGCCCCCGAGACCCTAAGCAATTGCTGGAAATTAAAGGAATTAGGGAGACTCAGAAGTATCTTGTAGACGAAGTTCAAAACGTATATAGGGATCAGGGTGTATCTATCCACGACAAGCATATCGAATTAATCGTACGACAAATGCTACGAAGAGTATCGGTTGTTGAACCCAACGATTCCAAGTTCTTACCGGGAGAAAGGGTCGATACCAGAAAGTTCACCGAGACCAACCGGGACTTGGTAAATCAAAAGAACAAGCCGGCTGAGGCAAGACCAGAATTGATGGGTATTACCAAGGCATCATTGGCTACGGACTCGTGGCTTTCGGCGGCGTCATTCCAGGAGACTACAAGAGTATTGACCGAAGCGGCGATTGAAAGTAAGTCCGATCAACTTTCGGGGTTAAAGGAAAACATTATTATCGGTAAGTTGATTCCAGCTGGTACCGGTGTTGAACAATACCGTAAATATCATGCCAAGGTTACAGTTAGCGAGCACCTCCCTTATTGGTCTTCGGATCAAGGGCAGACTCCCGAGGAGTTGGCTCTCTGGCTGAGGGATCTGGGAAGAAGAGTTGCTGAAACCGAAGAGAGCGAAGACGAATATTAGTCGGTTTAAAGTGTGTTGCTTCATTAGGAATTAACCACATAACAGGCGATATTGCAATGCGGTAAATTCGTGAAATCGTTGCTTGTAAATTGTTGTAATATATAACTTGGTACTTGCGTTACTTCAAACGCACATGTCAAGTATTTACCTAAAATTTTTATTACTTTAAAGAAAGGTATTTTGTGCCCACAATCGCGCAACTCGTTCGCAAGGGACGGGAAAGTAAACAATCTAAAACGAAGACTCCGGCCTTAAAAGGTGCTCCTCAAAGGCGTGGTGTCTGCACCCGAATTTCAATTCACAATCCAAAGAAACCGAACTCGGCAAACAGAAAAATTGCAAGGGTGAGACTGTCCAGTGGAGTTGAAGTAACAGCTTACATACCGGGTGAAGGCCATAACCTACAGGAACACTCCATCGTATTGGTAAGAGGCGGTAGGGTTAAAGATTTGCCGGGAGTCAGGTATAAGATTATCCGCGGAGCCCTGGATACTTCTGGAGTTAAAAACAGGATGCAGGCCAGGAGCCGATACGGAGCCAAGAAGGAGTCATAATGCCAAGGTATGGTGCCCCAGTTAGAAGAACGATTAATCCGGATCCGGTATACCAGTCGGTTACCGTCGCACAGGTAATTAATAAAGTGTTATCCCGTGGGAAAAAGACATTGGCCGAGCGCATAGTTTATGACGCATTGGACACCGTTGCTCAACGTACGGGAAATGATCCGTTGGCTATGTTAAAGCAGGCACTGGATCACACACGTCCAGAGTTGGAAGTTCGAAGTCGACGAGTAGGAGGAGCTACCTACCAGGTACCGGTTGAGGTCAAACCGCGTAGGGCAAACACTTTATCAATTAGGTGGTTAGTAGCATATGCTAATAATCGTAAAGAAAGAACTATGGCTTTGAGATTGGCCGGAGAGATCCAGGATGCCGCAAATGGTGTTGGAGCTGCGGTTAAGAGAAAAGAAGATGTCCAGAAAATGGCTGAATCCAACAGAGCTTTTGCGCATTATAGGTGGTAGAGTCGTAATAAAAGAGTCTGCAACCGCCGAAGTTTAAAAAGTTTTGTAGGGATTTATAAAGAGATTTATTTAGACTTAAGAACAACTTTTAAAATTGTAAAGTTTTAAATGGACACTTTGATGATTAATAGCACGGGATTAATCTTGCAATTAAAAATTTAGTGAAATTTTGATGGACGGAATCTAATATCTATAATTTAAAATTCAAAGGCTCGGTTTGCTAGAGTCGGTTTTAGATATCGAAAATCTAAAATATTAGAACTGGCGTAATTAATTAAAATTTAGGATTATCGGAAATCGGAATTAAAAAATCGGGTAATTAATTTGTTTGACAATGGTTGTTTACGAATGTTTGACTAAAACAGAATAGATTGTGAGTCGTAGATTAAGAATAGGAGTAGATTTTTCGCCTAAAAAGTCTTGAGCTGAAAGTTTTCGCGACAGAAGTAAATTATACAAAAACTTTCACAAAATATTTAGTTATAAAAACACGGGTTTTTAGTCAGCTTCGAATTCAAAGGTAGTTTCAAATAAATCGGTAATTGAAATTATGTAGTGAACCGAACAGTGAAATTATGTGGTGAACTGAACTTGGAAACCGTACAATTAACTAAAAAAAGAATTAAATACATAGATAAAATACATAGATATTGAGAAAAAATAAATAAGAGAATTTAAAATGGCATCAAAAAGAGAACATCCACTGGACAAAACCAGAAACATAGGTATTATGGCCCACATTGATGCGGGCAAGACTACGACAACCGAAAGAATTCTTTATTATACGGGTAAGAATTATAAGATCGGAGAAGTTCATGAAGGGGCTGCAACCATGGACTGGATGGTGCAGGAGCAAGAGCGAGGCATCACGATTACCTCTGCGGCGACAACCTGTAAATGGCGAGACATCACCATAAACATCATCGATACGCCGGGTCACGTTGATTTCACAGTCGAAGTTGAGCGGTCCTTGAGAATTTTAGACGGAGCGGTTGCGGTATTTGACGCCGTAGCTGGCGTGGAGCCTCAAACTGAAACCGTTTGGAGACAGGGAAATAAATATCACGTTCCAAGGATATGCTTTGTAAATAAGATGGACAGAATTGGTGCTAACTTCAGTAGGACTGTCGAGATGATCGTCGATCGCTTAGATGCCGTTCCCGCCGTCATTCAATTGCCGATCGGTGCCGAAGCCGATTTTAAAGGGGTAATCGATCTTTTGGCCATGGAAGCAGTTATATGGGAAGAGGGGATGGGAGACCATTATAATTCCGTTGAAATTCCCGACGAACTAAGATCTGAAGCCGAATCTGCAAGACACGAACTTCTTGAAGTGTTGACGCACCACGACGATGAACTGATCGAAAAATACTTAGCAGATGAAGAGATCACCGAAGCCGATCTCAAAAAAGCGCTTAGGCATGCCACTATTACAAATGAAGTTGTTCCGGTCTTATGCGGATCAGCTTTTAAGAATAAGGGTGTTCAGCCAATGCTCGATGCGGTTGTGGAGTTTCTCCCTTCGCCGATTGATATAAAACCCACCGAAGGAACCGTTCCGAATAAAGAGGACAAGCTGTTCAGAAAGGCTGACGACTCCGAGCCGTTTTCTGCTCTTGCCTTTAAAATTATGACCGACCCTTACGTCGGAAAACTTACCTACATCAGAGTTTATTCGGGCGTATTAGAAAAGGGTACTGGAGTCATAAATACCACCTCTTCTCAGAAAGAAAGAGTGGGAAGAATTCTGCAGATGCACGCTAACCACAGGGAAGACAGGGATGCGGCTTTTGCCGGAGACATAGTCGCCGTGGTCGGTCTTAAGAACACCAAAACCGGTGATACTCTCTGTGACCCAGATAAACCGATTTTGCTTGAATCTTTGGAGTTCCCCGAGCCTGTCATAAACGTCGCCATTGAGCCCAAGACAAAAGCCGACCAAGATAAACTCGGTAAAGCGCTTTACGCTTTGTCCGAAGAAGATCCGACTTTTAGGGTGAGTACCGACGAAGAGACGGGTCAGACCGTCATAGCCGGTATGGGAGAACTTCACTTGGAAGTTTTGGTTGACAGAATGTTAAGAGAATTCAGTGTGGATGCTCATGTGGGCAAGCCGCAGGTTGCATTTAGGGAAACTATTACAATACCGTTAAAAGACGTTGAAGAGAAATACGTAAGACAGTCTGGAGGTCGCGGTCAATACGGACACGTGGTAATAAACGTTGAGCCTAAAGGAGCTACTGGAGGTTACGAATTTGTCAATGAGATTACAGGCGGTGTAATTCCCAAAGAATATATTCCAGCGGTGGACGCGGGTATTAAAGAGGCTTTGACTTCGGGTGTGCTCGCAGGCTATCCGACCGTGGGAATTAAGGTTTCCTTGGTTGATGGTTCTTATCACGATGTAGACTCATCAGAAATAGCCTTTAGGATTGCCGGTTCCATGGCGATTAAAAAAGCTTGCCGACAGGCCAAGCCGGTTTTGCTGGAGCCGATTATGGCAGTTGAAGTCGTAACCCCTGAAGAGTACATGGGTGACGTCATAGGAGACCTTTCTTCCAGGAGAGGCAAGGTCGAAGGCATGGAACAGCGTGGCAACAATCAAGTCGTAAAAGCCCAAGTTCCTTTGGGTGAGATGTTTAGGTACGCTACGGATCTTAGGTCAAGAACCCAAGGTCGGGCTAGCTACACGATGCAGTTCGATTCATATCAGGAAGTTCCCGAATCGGTGGCCAGAGAGATTGTGGCCAAAGTGAAAGGCGAATAAATTCTGAAGTGAGTTGATACCGTTATCCTTATGGGTTTCATTTAATAAAACTGATAATAAGTTACGGTTCTGTTAAATCAACTCATATGGTTAATTTGGTAAAACAGTGATAGAAAATTGCGCTAAAATCTTATTTCTATCAAATTTTTAAATACAGGTTCGGTAAAGTTGATATCTTTACCATTTTTTAGCAATGGAGCAAAGGAAAAAAGTTAATGGCTAAGCAAAAATTTGAGCGGACGAAACCGCACGTCAACGTAGGAACCATGGGTCATATTGACCACGGTAAGACTACATTAACGGCCGCTATTACAAAGGTTTTATCTGAAAGCAATCCCAATGTGTCATTCACTCCGTTTGACCAGATTGACAAAGCCCCCGAAGAGAGAGCTCGTGGCATAACAATCTCTATTGCACACGTCGAATACGAGACAGGCAACCGTCACTACGCTCACGTAGATATGCCGGGTCACGCCGACTACATTAAGAACATGATTACCGGTGCCGCTCAGGTAGACGGTGCAATCTTGGTAGTCAGTGCAACCGACGGTCCCATGCCTCAGACCAGAGAGCACGTACTGTTGGCAAGGCAGGTAGGCGTACCATCCATAGTGGTTGCCTTAAACAAGTGTGATGCAGTTGACGACCCTGAGCTTTTAGATTTGGTCAAACGGAGTGAATGACACATTGGGATTGCTTTC
>DAHXLF010000114.1 GCA_027371755.1 Acidimicrobiales bacterium | reverse complement strand
GCTTCTAGCAGGTATTTTGTAATTTTCAGTAAAAATTCCAAGCCAATTGAGACTTCTATTGAGAGCCATGATTTAAAGTTTAGCGTCGTGAATTTTTAAGTCAAAAAATGCAAAACTCACTTTAATAGGTCAAGCCATTATTTTTAGGAGTTATTTTATGACAGAAGCAGTTATTGTAGCCACGGGACGAACTCCCATTGGCAAGGCATTTAAAGGGTCCATGGCCGAATGTAGGCCGGATGACTTAGGTGCCTTAGTTGTTAAAACGGTATTAGATAGAATTCCACAACTGGACAGAACCGAAATCGATGACCTTATGTTGGGCTGTGGTCAACCCGGAGGCGAATCGGGATTCAACATTGCACGCGTTGTTGCGGTGTTGGCCGGCCTTGACAATGTTCCAGGGTGCCGGAAGGTTGATTAGATTAGATACTGATTCTGGAGTCGTCGCTATATTAGATTCAAGATTAATCACCAAATCTTACGGGAAAACTTTAATACAAAGCTTACCGCCTATGCGATTTTCCACCGACATTGAAGAAGTTGAGGGTTTCTTAGGCCGTTTATAGAAATTCTATAAACGGCCTATAGATAAATCCTAAAGTCTTTCGATGATCATGGCCATACCTTGACCACCACCGACACACATTGTTTCAAGTCCAATTGATTTATTTGCATCTTCGAGACCGTTTATCAACGTTGTCATAATTCGGGCACCAGTCATTCCAAACGGATGTCCGATTGCAATGGCGCCTCCATTAACGTTGAGTTTGTCGAATTCGATACCTAGAGCGCGGGCACTTGGTATAACTTGTGCTGCAAACGCTTCGTTTATCTCAACTAAGTCGATATCATTAATGGTCATATTCGCACGCTTTAGCGCTTGACGCGAAGCTTCAATAGGTCCGAGTCCCATAATTTCAGGGTTTAAGCCGCTTACGCCTGAAGAAATAATTCTTGCCAACGGCTTAATACCTAGTGCTTTGGCTTTTGTATCGCTCATGACTATTACGGCTGCAGCTCCGTCATTAAGAGGGCATGCATTTCCTGCCGTAACAGTGCCGTTGGGTTTAAATGCAGGTGCGAGCTGTGATAGACCTTCAATAGTAGTATTTGGACGAATTCCGTCATCTTTGTTGACAACAGTTCCATCCGAAAGAGTTACAGGGATTATCTCTCTGTCAAAAAATCCTCTTTCAAGAGATTTTGTTGCTCGCTGCTGTGATAGCAACGCAAAGTTATCCATATCTTCTCTTGAAACATTTTCGCTTTCGGCTACGTTTTCAGCGGTTTGGCCCATTGCAATGTAGATATCAGGCAGACCAACCGGTGGTTTCCACGATCCTCCGTTTCCCTGACTTCGGTCCATTGTTCTAAGTTGCGCATCTTTAAATAATGGATTGGTGGCATTTGGCGTATCCGTGAATCCGTTACTATATCGAGACACGAACTCTCATTTTCTTTAAACTTATTGAGCAAAACTTGTTTTGGATATTCATCTTGTCTGTACAACTTATAATCAATCTCAAATTGAAGTGCATCATAAATTTCGGTAACAGATTTATGAGATGTGCACAAAATCAAACTGCGCCCTCTTGAGGCTTGTATCAATCGCTTAATAATAGGAATTTTAGCGGTAGTTTGAGAACGGGATTCTGAATAATTTGTTTCTAAATTTTTAGGGCAATAAATCAAAGCATTGCTTTCATAATCAAATGGACTATCCAAGCTAAGTTCAGTCGGATTAAAATTCGCTAACCCCAAGGAATATTTGATACGATCATTCAAAGTTGCGCTTGTAAGAATAGCGGTTAATTCTGAGAAAAGATTATTTTCCAGGTAACTACTTATATCTGTCTGAGCCAATACCAGTGCCATACTCTTTTCGCCTCGATACTCCACCCATAGGGCGTCCTCTGGAGTTGAATTTAAAATTGATTCCAGAGAAAGAATAAAAAAATCAATAAGATTTAAACTGGAGAGCTTTTGATTTTTAATTTAAAACATCTTTCGGGGTTTCATTAGAACTGTTTGAGCCGGCCGTAGAGTCTCCAAATTCAAATGCACTTTGAGTCTTGGAAGAATCGTCGGCATTTGCTAAAGTTGTTTTCAACAAAACCATTAAATCTTTTATATTTGTCAATGATTCTAAAATATCCTCACTTAACGGATGTTTAATGCGTTTGCCCTTATTGTTTACCAAAAAGTCACGAAATATCACTATATGCGGATTGAATCTTGCTCCCATTAACTGATTAATGTCGTCTTCGATTGATAAAAGTCGGGCGGATTTTTTAACAGACGAAAGTAAAGAGTTAATTGAGCTTAAAGATATTTCAGTTCCCATTGATCGCAATAATATATCTTCAAGCTCGTGAGCCTCATCAAATACAACAACATCGTGGTCCGGTAGCACCGCTTTGTTGGATTTTAAATGCTGTGCGTAAAGAGCATGGTTAACAACTATAATTTGAGACTCTTGAGCTCTTCTTTTGGCAATTTCAGCAAAACATCTGTTAGATAAACTGCAATTCTTTGCCCCCGGACACTCCGAAAATGTAGAAACTATCGAGGCTAACTCAAATGGCTTTAATGAAATGCCACTATCTTCGACATCACCGGTGCTTGTTGAGTTTAACCACCTTAATATAGCCTGAATATTTGGATTTGACTTTACTGAATTGGGTTTTTTAGTCTTAACTCCATTTAAAGATCTGTCCAATTGATCTTTGCTCGAATCTTCGATAAAAAATCGGTCATTATCGAACATTGAATCTGAATCGGACTCGGCTACAACTACAACATCTGAATTTAGCTCACTGATCTTTTTTAAACACACATAGTTGCCCCTGCCTTTTAAAATCTGAGAGCGATCCGGCATGTTCAAGGATCCAAAAGCCTCTGGAATGTCTTTTTTAATCAACTGTTCCTGGAGTGCTTTAGTGGCCGTAGAAATTACTACCTTTTCTCCCGACAAAATTGCGGGCACTAAATAAGCCATTGATTTACCGGTGCCGGTGCCAGCTTGTACTATTAAAGGATGATTTTGGCCGATTGAATCATCTACGGCAACGGCCATTTGAATTTGTGAGCCACGTTTTTGTTTCCCCATTGACTCAATCAATTCTTCAAAACGTTCTTTAAAATTTTTCATTTTTAATTCAAGATTTACCTTGTTTATACTTTGCAAACACGTACCGTCAGATATTCAATATATCAACATAACGTAACAAATATTGCTTTATCTTATTATATGATCAAACCGATACTTTAAAGTCAGCCTGCGCACTCGATTTATGTGCTTACTCAAATTTAATTTAATTGTTAAAATATATTCAAACTTAATTCGGTCAATAATTTAGGAAACTTTGAGCGAATCCGGGACTTTCGACGCAATTTCAGGTAATGCCAAATAAAAAGTAGGTTGTTTGTCTGGGTTTTCTATTAAAAAACTTTGACAAACAACCTACTTTAAAGTACCCCGTAGTGACGAAATAGACAGTAAATATTAAATTATAAATGCGCCAAATTAGCTAATGGTCAGCCCGTTCATAAAACGAAATAGTTAATTTTGATTGATTTTCAAAATATGAAATTAAATAGTTATTGATTTGTATTATTTTCTTGCTTCAAGGTATCGTTTAAGTTATATCGACGACTAAATATGCAGTCCACATTCCGTTTTATCCATATTGGCCCACCTGCCGCTCCTAGCATCCTTGCCCGCTTCTACCGGGCGCGTTGTAGGTGCGCAACCAATCGAAAGATAACCTTTGGAAACAAGAGGATGCTGGGGCAACTTATTGGTTTTCGAATATTCTTCCACGTCGCTATCATCCCAGGTGACAATTGGGTTTATTTTGTAAAGACCTTTTGAGTCATCCCAACCCACAACTGGGGCATCGGCTCTTTCGGGAGTATCAACACGCTTTATTCCCGATATCCAAGCTTTAACGCTATAATCCTTTAAATATTTATTAAAGGGCTCGACTTTTCGAAATTTGCAGCAATCCCCCGATCCGCATGGGTATTCATCGACGCTAACATCGGGTTTTACAACTATCAAATTTAAGTTATAGCGATTTTTTATGTAGTTCACGAATTCTGTAGTTTCTTTAAAATGACTACCGGTGTCTATGAATACGATTTTAATATCAGGAATAACTTTGGTAACAATGTCAATCATTGTGACATCCTGGAAAGATGCCGCGAGAATCAAATCATCTTTAAATGTTAGATTTGCCCACCTTAAAAGCTCTTCAATACTTAGTGACTCAAAATCTAATTGTTCATCATTGAGCAATGTCATATCGTATCGCAACTCCTTACTAAAATCATCTAAACTAATATTGTTGACTAATTTAGTCAACTTTTAATTAATACATGACCATTCTAGTCAACTTTCAATTAATACATGACCATTTTAGTCAACATTGCAACAATTTTGATTTTTTTAAAGAATATTGAATCTTTCGAGATTCTGTGACTTATGATTAAAATTGCCTAAATCAACGACATAGACAAAATTCAATGAGCGAATCCCATACTTTTCCAGTTAATTTAATTTTAAACGAAAAGCCTTGTTTGGTCGTTGGTGGTGGACAGGTTGGCCTTAAAAAAGCCGCGGGGCTGTTGGCCTCAGGTGCTTCGGTAACAGTAATATCTCTGGATTTTGTAGAGGACTTTCACAAACTGCCCGATGATAATTTAATTTTAATTACCAAATCATTTGAACCCGATGATATTAAAAATGCTTGGCTAGTAATATCTGCAACAGGAGACGAACAAGTCGATCGGTGCATATATGAAGAGTGCGAAAAACAACGAATTTGGGTTAATTCAGCCGACCGACTGAATTCATGCAATTTTATTCTCCCGGCTAAGTCTGAAAAATCCGGAATAATGATTTCGGTTTCGACCTTCGGCAAATCCCCCACATTTGCAGCATGGTTACGCGACTACTTTGATTCCCTGCTGGACGATCAATTAATTGAACTTTTTAATATCCTGGCAGTCGCTAGACAAACCTTAAAGGACAGAGGCATATCTACACAAAAGGCCAACCTAAAATCATTCGTATACGACAACGTAATTGACCTAATCAAAAACAACCAATATGATAACGCCAGATCCCTGATTGAAGATTACATTTCAGACATAATTTAATGTACTAAATTTAATCTAGGAAATCTTATGAATATCGGTGCGTTAAACCTTAAACAAATACCCAAACATGTAGCCTGTATAATGGACGGAAACGGAAGGTGGGCAACTCGAAGAAATCTTCCACGGATTGACGGGCATGCTGCCGGCGAAGATGCGTTGTTAGATACCGTATACGGAGCGCTAGACATTGGTGTTTCATGGCTAACCGTTTATGCTTTTTCGACAGAAAACTGGAAACGTCCGGTAGACGAAGTCAAATTTTTGATGAACTTCAACGAAGGAATACTGACCAGACACAGAGATGAGCTTAACGAGAAAAAGGTCAGAATACGTTTTGCGGGAAGAAGTGATTGGAGAGTTCCAAAACGGTTGCAAAAGCACATTGACGATTCAAGTGAATTGACTAAAAATAACAGAAAGTTAACGCTTACCATAGCTTTTAATTATGGCGGAAGAGCCGAGATTGTCGATGCAGTTGCCAAGGTAATTTTGAAAAATTTAGCAGAATTGGATGTAGCACCCGTAACAATGTGGATGGGTGCCA
>DAHXLF010000113.1 GCA_027371755.1 Acidimicrobiales bacterium | reverse complement strand
TTCTGGTAAATATTGCTGGAAAGTCCTATGAGGATCTATTTAAACAGTTCGAAGGATTAATAGACCCCGATAGCGTACAAGGTTCCGGCGACGTTAAGTACCACAAAGGGGCTCACGGAACATTTGTTACTGTTTTAGGAAGAGAGATAAAGATTGAGTTAATGAGTAACCCGTCTCATCTTGAGTCTGCATCGCCTGTCGCTTTGGGTTATGTAAAAGGCATATTGGATTCCCAAGAAACCACACACGGCAAGGCTGTTGGAATATTGTTGCATGGGGATGCTGCCATGAGTGGCCAAGGTGTGGTTTATGAGACTTTTAATTTGGCAAAACTAAAAGGTTACGGCACAGAAGGTACAATTCATTTAGTTATTAATAACCAGATTGGATTTACAACTTCACCGGGTGACGGTAGAAGTACCTACTACTGTACCGACATAGCAAAAGCTTTTGACGCTCCTGTTATTCACGTCAATGCCGATAACCCCGACAGTTGCTATCGGGCTGCTGAATTGGCTTCTGAGTACAGAAGAATTTTCCAAAAAGATATCGTAATTGATCTTGTTTGCTACAGACTTCATGGACACAATGAGGGTGACGATCCCAGCTATACGCACCCACTAATGTACGAAAAAATCGATCGTATTAGAACGGTGAGAAAACAGTATACCGAACTTTTGATGAGACGTGAAGAGATTACATTAGATCAGGCGGAAGGCTCATTAAAAGAGTTCCAAGATAAATTGCAAACCGCATTGGATGCTACCAGAAAGCTGGAACATACGTTGCCGGATTCGATTCCGTTTCCAAAACCTCCGATTGAGCCTGAGGTTCAAGATACATCAATTTCGTCTCAAATGTTGATTGATATTAATGAAAAAATTTATACCGCAGGTGAAGGATTCAATATCCATCCTAAATTGCTTAGGCAAATCGATGCCAAAAGGAAACTGTTGGCAGAAGGGGAGATGGATTGGGCTATGGGAGAACTTGCAGCTTACGCCAGTTTAAATTTAGACGGAATTAACGTGAGGCTATCCGGTCAAGATTCTCGACGGGGAACCTTTAGCCATCGACATGCGGTGTGGGTTGATGTCGTAAATAACCTCGATTATTATCCTCTTTCAGCTCTCCAGACTCAAGTTTTTTCGAAAGATAAATTAGGAAAAACTGAGGTATTTGACTCTCCGCTTAGCGAATATTCTGTACTGGGATTTGATTACGGTTATTCGCTTTCTTCCAAAGATACGTTCGTCATTTGGGAAGCACAGTTCGGTGATTTCGCAAACGGTGCACAAATTGTGATTGATAATTTCATAGTCGCAGCCGAAGACAAATGGGATCAGCTATCAAATATTGCGTTACTTTTGCCCCACGGGTACGAAGGACAGGGTCCTGAACACTCGTCGGCAAGATTGGAGCGTTTTTTGGCATTGGCGGCGGGCGGAAATATAGTAGTTGCCCAGCCTACATCATCTGCGCAACTATTTCACCTGTTGAGATATCAGGCAATGTATTCGTCAAAGCCTTTAGTAGTCGCGGCGCCGAAATTTTTATTGCGAGCAAAGCAGGCTAGATCTTCAGTTGATAGCTTTACTAATGGAGTCTTTAGGCCTTTGCTTGACGATCCGATATTTGACAGCGATTCTAGGGAAGTTAACTATGACAATGTAAAGCGTTTAATTGTATGTTCCGGAAAGATAGCTTACGAACTAATTCAGCAAAGAGATAATCTTTTGAATGAAAAAACTTTAAAGACGCCTACGGCTGTTGTGAGACTTGAGAGGCTTTATCCGTTCCCGCGCACAGATTTTAGCGCTTTGATAAAGAAGCTTAGTTCACTTGAGGAAATAGTCTTTATTCAAGACGAACCCGACAACATGGGCACAATGCCTTATTGTACACCGAGAATTTTAGATTTAATAGGCAACAATGTGTCTTTTTCAAAAATTTCCAGAGTGGGGTCGGGGTCACCGGCAACCGGGAGCGCGGCTATTCATACCCTTGAACAGAAAGAAATTTTAGCAAAGGCTTTTGATTAATTAAAAAGGCTTACAACATTAATTTCGGTATCGGAATGTAATATCTGTTTGATCAGTTTTATCTGATCCGGCTTTAAAGTAGAACTTATAAGTGATTGTATAGCCTTGTTTGTATTTGGGTTGTTCTTGATTAACAGGGCAATTTCAATATCCTTTAGAATATCTTCTGCTCTGCAATTCATGGATTTGGCTAGTTCGGTTCGGAATGTATTTAGATTCGACGCCCTATGTCTTTCCGAAATCGAAATATGTACACTAGGTTCCTTTTCTTTTAAAATCTTTTTTAAATCATTTATATTATTCAAGGAGGTAGCAGTCTCTGGTCGACTCGGACTCGTCGTAAAGTCAACCAAAAACGGCGAAATCTGTCGCTTTTCGAGTTTTGATTTGATCATCCGCTGTCTTGACCACGTAATGTAGAGATCCGCTTTAGCTCTTGTTACAGCGACATAGAATAAATTTATTTCCTCTTTATATTGACTATTACCGGTTTTGGAATCTATAAAGTCTTTGGAATAGCCTTTTGACAGAGGTACTAACCCGTCTTCAACTCCGATTAAGATAACGGTGTCATATTCAAGTCCTTTTGCTGAGTGAAACGTTCCGATGGTTACGCCGTCACCATTATCCAAATCTTCAAATTTCTCCAACGAGACCCATCTCATGAATTCCGAATAAGTCATGGCTGCGTCAAAAGACAAGGCCGCGTTCATCAGTTCTCGAATTAGGTCAAAACTTTTTTTAAGTTTGGAAGATAGTTCGCTTTCTTCAATAAACTCCGTTACATCAACCAAAACAGTTTTTAGCAAGGTTTTGTTGTCGTAAGTGGATAAGTTTTTAGCTATCAGCAAGCCAATATTTGTTCTTGAATATTTTGTTGCGATTGGAATGCCCTTTGACATCAAGAAAGCTTTCATATCGTTTATCAACTGATTGGTTCTGGCGAGAACGGCTATGTCTTTAAATTTAGTTCCTTGCAAATGTTTCGATTTAATTAGTGCCAATACCGTATGCATTTCGTCAATGTCGTCGGCGGTATGTAATATATGTGTCGAATTAGCAACTAAATCAATGTCGGTTTCCGTGACTAAATTTGCATCTATGTATCGATTTAAAAATTTCTGTGAATTAGAAGCGATTTGAGAGTTGGATCTATAGTTATTTGTTAAGTAGACAACATTTGAATTTTTGTTGTCCAATAATTTATAGATTAAATCTGGATTAGACCCGTTGAATTGGTAAATGGATTGATTCGGATCGCCGACTGCACAAAAAGTATCTCTTTTATTGAGTAGAAAACTTAAAAAATAATATTGCTGTCGATTAATATCTTGAAATTCATCGATAAAAATATCTTTAAATCTAAATCTCAACCCTTCAGTCAATTTCCAGTCTGACTTGACATGTCGTATCAGCGTTGGGATGATATCGTCGATTTCAATTAAATATCTTTTTTGCTTTATCGTTTCAGCTTGTTTAAATAGATTATATAGAAATTGATTATCGAATTTAAGATTGTTATAGCGAGAGATATCAGCTAGTTCAACGCTTTCTTGGCAATTGATTTTTGCCATATGGAAGACAGAGAGTATTCGGCTGATATTGGTATCGATCTGCTTTATAGTACTGTAAGCAAGTTTGAGGTGGTCAGCTGTTTCCTTGATAAGAATAGTTTGATCATCTAAAACTTTTAAATCTGGCTGGTGTCGGTTTCTTCTCACTTGAAGTAATTCTGACAGGGCTACAGAATGGAAGGTGCCGGTCCTCACAGATTGTCTGATTCCCAAAGAAAACAATCGATCCTTAAGTTCAATCGCAGCTTTTCTGGTGAAGGTTAAGACTACAGAACGGTCCAGTGAAATAGTTTCAGTAATATGTTGATATGCAACTCTTTTGGTGAGTACACTGGTTTTGCCCGATCCTGCACCGGCCAATATTAATAGCGGCGTATTTGTAGTTGTTACCGCAAAGCGCTGTTGTTCATCCAATCCTGACAACAAATATCCTGCGGTTGCATTAGCTGATACCATAAATAATTCTTTTGGGGACCGAAATCAATAAGTATAATTTAACCTATATTAAACTCTATGTGTGACAATTACTCCGCAAGTACCGCCCCCGTGCGATTTAACTTTGGGAATGACTTGTTTGGATAAGTTGAAACCGGGGACATCGAAATGGCATATGCGTGTATCTGAACGGTTTTTAAACCCGGTCGGTGTAATGCAGGGAGGGTTTGTCTGCGCCTTTGTAGATTCGGCTATGGGAGCCAGTGTGATGACTTATGCTAACCAAATGAATCCCGAGTTGAAATTGAAGGCCGCAAACGCAGAACTGAAAATCTCTTTAATAAGACCAATATTTAAAGATGTGGATATTTACTGCGATGCCACAGTACTCTCTGGTGGTAGGAAAGTAGTTTTTGTCGAAGCAACCGTAACAGATGAAAGCGGCAAACTTTTTGCAAAGGCAAGTTCGACGTATTTAGTGTTAGAACGTTAAGATTGATACAATTGCTTAATTTGCGGTGCTATTTGAACTAAATTAATAGAAATGTTTGTTTTGCTGGGACTTGAAATATTATGACTGAAGATTTAAATATAGATAATGCTGAAGGTAAGAAATCAATTACATTGAGCGAGTCTTTCAATGTTTTAAATGAAATCAGCTCGACAAAAGATATGATAATCGGCTATGTCAAGCAAGAGACGCTTGGTCCAATTTTAGCGTTGAAAAGAAAAATCATATTTGGGTTAATCGGGGCGTTGTGCTACGGTTTCGGATTATTAATGATTTCTATCGGTTTACTGAGATTTTTGCAGGGCGAATTTTACGTTTTTCATGGCAATTTAAACTTTTTACCTTATGTTATTGATTTCTTCGCAACTTTGATTCTGGCGATTATTTTTGGGATGCTCGCAATTTCTAAGGCTATAAAGCATAAAAGTGACTAAACGAATAAAAGAATTTATGAAATTTCAGACTTTTGATCTTTTAGATAGCTTTTGCAAAATCTAATACCACCAACATTAAAATTAGGGTAGAACATGAATGAATCCACTGAAAATAAAATTACGTTAAGTGATATAGAATCCAAAATACGAAATATCGATAAACAATTGACGGGAACGGTAAAGCAGTATTCCGACGGCGCGGCTAAAACCGGTGCTATTTCAATTGTCGGAATCGGAATTTTAATTATTTTGGCTTACCTGATTGGACGTAAAAGCGGTAGGTTAAAATCAACCTTTGTCGAGATAAGGCGTAAGTAACTTGGAATCTGTCGATAAGTTTAAGGATTATTTAAGCATAAAGAGTTTGTTTCAAAAAGGCCTAAAGACTCAAAATCGAAATTTAATTGTCGCCTCTGTTGCTTTGTTCGCTTTTAAGAAGATAAGAAAATATGCATCCAGTGAGACTAAAGGCTATAAACTCAAGCCGGGCGAGACAATTGAGATATCCTATACAAAAAGGCAATTGAAAAACTAAAAAAGCGGGGGGCTTGATCGTTTAATTTGGTTTGGCGTCAGATTTTGTCTCTAAAGTCAATTAGACCAGATGCCAATTAGACTCAAAACACAATCAAACATAGATAAGCTTATGAATAATCCGAATATGACTAATGAATTCTGTCCCGGTGATCGGGTATTGTTGATCGACAACAAACAGCGTAGCTATCTTTTGACATTGAAAGAAGACGGTAAATTTCACTCGCATGCTGGCATAATTGATCATGGTGAAATTATTGGCATGCACGAAGGTGTCAAATTGACAACCTCTAAAGGCTATAAAGTAATAGCATTCAGACCGACCTTGGAGGATATCGTGTATAAGATGCCTCGGGGTGCTCAAGTTATTTACCCAAAAGATATTGGTAAAATATTAATTGCAGCAATATTATTTTTTAAGTTT
>DAHXLF010000112.1 GCA_027371755.1 Acidimicrobiales bacterium | reverse complement strand
TCTGTAATCCTTACTGCCGAAGGTTGCAACTACTTCAAGCTTTTCGACAGTTTGGACATTTATCGTAACGGATGAGGTATCGTCCACCCTTACTATCGTACCTTTGACTATAATGGCATGATTGCCGGCTTCTTGTTTCCATCTGATCCACGCTCCGGGCGAAAAGACGGTATTTATAAATCCGGTTTCATCTTCTAAATTTAAAAATACCGTTCCTCTTGCGGTTGGAGGAGCTTGTCTATGCGTTACGATTCCAGCTGTTTTTATAATGTCACCGGTTTTGAATTTTAATAAATCCTTTGCTTTTATGATGTTTAAGTTGTTTAAGCTTTCCCTGAGAAGAAGTATTGGATGGCTGTTTAAACCTACTCCGAGCGCTTGTGTGTCTAAGGCTAACCGCTCTTGCTCTGTTTCGGGTAAGAGAGACGGAACTTTGGGGGTTAATATACCGGGTATCCTGGCGGGATCTGTAATCTCGTGTAAGATCTGTGAGTTCCATGTTATTAGGCGTCTTTTGAGATAGGAATCTGCGTCTATTAACGAATCTAAAGCTCTAGCTGAAGCCAGTATTTCAATTTGCTGTTTTGTCGCTTTAGTTTTTTTAACAAAGTCTTCCAGATTAGCGTAAGGCCCCGAAGACGATATTTTTTCGGCAAGCTCTTTTGATAGATGAGATATGGTGCACAACCCCATTTGTGCGGTTAAATACCTGCTGTCTTTACGGACAGTGGATCGTGCCTTGGAGGTGTTTACATTCGGACCTTTTACTTTGACATCATGTCGTTTTGCGTCTTCAATTAATGTCGAGACAGACCAAAACCCCATAGGCTGAGCATTTAAAAGTACAACCAACCATATCTCAGGGTAATGAAATTTAAACCAAGCTGATATGTAAACTAAGTAAGCAAACGAGATAGCATGGCTTTCGGGGAATCCGTAACCGGAAAAAGCTACTATCTGTCGCACAATTTTTTCCGCAGCCAATCGGTCTATCCCTCGAACTTTCATGTTTTCTAACAGTCGCTCCTGCAGTTTTTCCATTTTTAATTGTGAGCGTTTGGAGCTCATTGCCGATCGCAACTCATCGGCTTCTTCGGCGCTGAATCCCGCCACGTCCATGGAAAGTCGCATTAACTGTTCTTGAAATAAAGGTATGCCCAGTGTCTTTTCTAAGGCGGGTCTTGCGCTTTCGTGATCGTATACTACTCTTTCTTTCTTCGATCTTCTGTTCAGGTAAGGGTGTACGGCGCCACCTTGAATCGGCCCCGGTCTTATTAGGGCGACTTCAATCACCAGGTCATAAAAGCATTTTGGTCTAAGTCTAGGCAAGGTATTCATCTGCGCTCTGCTTTCTACCTGAAATACTCCGACCGAGTCTCCTTTTGAGAGCATTGTGTAGATATCGGTTTCTTGCGGTAATTTGGATATGTCAACTGCTATATTGTGATGTAACTTAACTAAACTAACTGCTTCGTGTATGGCATCTAAAATTCTTAATCCCAAAAGATCAAACTTTACCAATCCGGCTTCAGCACAGTCATCTTTATCCCACTGTAAAACACTTCTGCCTGCTCGTGTGGCCCATTCAACTGGGCATATTGTGGATACGGGCTCTTTCGTCAATATCATTCCACCTGTGTGTATTGACAGGTGTCTTGGAAGCGTCTTTAAAGCATTGTTCAAAGATAAAAGGGGTTGAGGAAATGATTCATCGCCGTTAAGTTTGAGTTTGGATGAGAGTTCTTCAATTGCGTCTGTTTTGTAGCCGAGTGCCTTGGCAGATTCCCGCAAAGCCAATCTGGATCGGTAAGTAACGACATTTGCCACTTGAGCCGCATTAAATCGTGAATATGTTTCGTATATATAATTTATAACTTCGTCTCGTCTGTGAGATTCTATGTCTATGTCGATGTCTGGGGGTCCTTCTCTTGCCTTGGATAAGAATCTTTCAAACAGTAGTTTGAGAGATACGGCATCTACGTTTGTGATCTCCAGTACATAACATACAGTCGAATTTGCCGCAGATCCTCGTCCCTGGCATAATATGTCGTTGGATTTACAGAAATTTACTATGTCATATACTATGAGAAAGTATCCGGCATATCCAAGTTCTTCAATGATATTCAGTTCATAATCCAATTGTTCATAAGCACCCTTTACTGTTTGACAAGACCTTGTTCCGTATTTAAATACTGCTTTTTTATATACGACATCTTTTAGAAATTGTATTTCTGACATCCCGTTATTCGTGTTAAAGGTTGGGAGTTTTGGGGCAACCATATTTAAATCAAAAGCAGATTCGGCGGCAATGTCAGTAGTCGTTTCTATAGCTCCCGGCCATCTTGCAAAGTTTGTTTTTTGCTCAGAGTACCCTTTAATGTAAGCAGCTCCCGATACTGGAAGCCATCTGTAGGCATCCTCTAAAGTTTTATTTGCCCTGATTGCGGCCACTGTGTTTGATAGATAGAATTCCTTTTGAGTTGAATAGTGAACGTTATTTGTTGCTACATACCTGATGTCATGTTGAACCGCAAGTTTTGCGAATACATCATTTCTTTCAATATCAATCGGATCATTATGATTCCACAACTCGACTGCAATATTATCTTTACCAAATAATTCAATAAGCTCTTCAAGTCTTACTTTGGCTGCATTTGCGCCTTTGGACATTAAAGCGTTATTTAAAGGACCTTTTCTGCAGCCGGTGAGTATAAACCAGTTATTGTTGCACACGTTAGAAAGCGATTCGAGACTGAATTTAGGGTTATCCTTTTCGCCGTTTAGTTGAGCCACTGAAATAGCGTGGGCGAGCGATTTATATCCCTGTATATTTTTGGTCAAAATTATTAAGTGTTCTCCCGTCGGATTAATCGAATTACTGCGTTTTTTAGTGGATTCCAGTGATAGCTCCGCTCCGAATATAGCCCGCAAACCGTATTCCTTGGCAGCCTGATTAAATTTGACAAACCCGTAAAAACCATTGTGGTCGGTTAGCCCAAGAGCTGAAAGCCGAACCTCTGACGCTCTTTTTACGAGATCTTCGGGACTGGATACTCCATCCAAGAAGCTATAGTAACTATGACAGTGAAGTTCTGCGTACATCTTAAGTCAGTCGTAAATACCTGCCAGATACCACTGCTGTTTTAATGAGTATACGAGCACCGCAGTCTCATCTTCGGTGATTAGTTGCATATATGCAAGGCGTCTGAATTTGGATTCGTCCCACCAGTATTCAGAAACGGGCCACGGTCCGAAACTTGTCGCAATTTTCTTTTTAAAGCGAGTGCCCACAATCAGATTAGGAATGTCTGATGTAATGGCTTTGGAGCTTACGGATATCTTAAGTTCATTTTTACCGATTATATCTATTTTGATAGGGTTTTCATAAAATATACTCGGATAGAATGATGGCATATCCGAAGGCCATGGCTCAGAGAAATCATCGATAAGTTTATAGGTATTATTTTGAATCCAGGTGTCGTCAAAACTCTTTTCTGTAAAGTTTTTCTTGGTATTTGGGTTAAACGTTTCAAGCAGGCCTATTTCGTTATCAACTTTTAAATATGGAAGTTGTTTTTTTGAATAGTAAGGTATCTTTTCAACAAAGCAGTTAGGGCGTCTTCTGGGTTGCAAGGAAGACTTATATATATAATCTTGGCCTAAGATAACTTCAATATGCTCCAGTGCTCTGTCTAAAGTGGGATTTTCCTTTGTCGTTATGAATGAAAAGTTGTCTTGAAAGTGTCCGTTGAATACCAGATCTTTGGCGGTAAATTCAATACGTTCTACTGCGCTTTCGGGTTGCAGGATATCCAGAAACCATCTGAGCCTGTCTACCAGATTCTTTTTATTAAAAGGTGAGCTTGAGTACCAAAGTTTTTCAAATGTTTGCAAATTCTCAAAAAAAACCTTTAACTGTATTGATGTGCTCACTAAGCCCTTTTCGGTAATTGAATTTATAAAGGATTCACTTAATTGCTTCGCTTGAAACAGAATCTGCTCATAACTAGAACTGGGCGGGTCAAAAATTGTATAGTTACTGAATACGGGTTTTTTATTTTCAAAGTTTAAATTATGCGCTTTGCCTTTTGCTAAATCGTGACACCATTTGCCGATTAGTCCAAGTCTTTCCGTAACCAAGCTGTCTTCTATGGCAGTAAACTCCGAGAGCGTCTTGATTCCCATTCTTAATAAAAAATTGGTCACCTCCTTGTCGGGCAGATATTTTATCGATAGGCCAGCTAAAAATTCTCCGGTCTTGTCTTGGGGTATAACCGCATTGTGTAATGCGGCAATTCGTGCGACAAACAATCCGTTGCCGATTCCGATGTTAACGGGTCTTTGAGTTATGTCTGTAATGCTTTTGGCAACTTGCTTTATTAAGTTAAATTCAGATTTAAAGTAATTTGCCGCCGAAGATGACAGCATTGCAGCTTCACCGGGTTCCACCATTGTCACCTTATAGGAAAACTGCTCCAAAGCCTCTGTGGTCGTAACAAATCCAGCTGCATCATCTTTAGGCCAACCTGGCGAAATCAGATATAAGATTCGGGTGTTAAAGTTTTCTTCCATTCTACCTTTCTATTGTTTTGCGGTCAGTATCTGTGTCTAGCTAAGTTAAAGTTTTGTTTTAGCTGATGTTTTTATGTTGCACAAAAGTCCCAAAGTCGTCAAATCGGGTGTTTTGAATAGCCGGTGGTATTTGTGGCAATATGAGGGAAAATTCTGCCGGGTGATATGCTCTTCTGCCTGAAATATTAAAATCCAATCGCCTTTGCAGGATACGACCTGCGTCTATTTGGTTTATAGACTCAAGAGTGTCTGCAGTTATAAAAGTGTTTTTAATCGCAGAAATCTTATAATCAAAATGTTGGTATGTATTTAAGTTGGAATGGATGCTTAAATCAAAAGAATCTATAACTATCAACATTGTTTTAAAGGCCTGAAGTTTTGCGGTAATTGTTTTAAAGTTTTTAAAGGCCATTAGACAAGACGAGTTGATTGCAACTATGCATGATCCCTTTATGAGTATTGAAAAAACATGGTGTAGTTTTTCTTTGGGGCAGTCGATCACGATTAGATTGTTAAAATTCATTCCCAATTCGTAGGCGCTTAAATAGCCGAAGTCAGTAGGGGAGAGGTAGATAACTTTAATATTGGATCTGGTTAGTTCCGATAAGAACAGATATGCTAATGAAGTTGATCCGAGATATGGAGCACCAGAAAAACCAATAATCTTTCCATAGGGAAGTGCCCCAAAAAACACTTCTTTATGAAAAGAGAAGGGATTTTGAGGATGAAAAGGCTTTAACGGCTTTGAATAAGACGGGTGAGGCTTTAAGGAAGCGTTTAATAAAGAAAAAGACATACCTTTATTATATCGAACATATGTTCGATATAATAAAGGTATGTGAACTGCCGGGCTGTCTTTTTGGCTTGTCTACATTCTGTAATCTTATATTTTTTAATAAAGAGAACCCGACAACTTTAACCAATGCCGGGCTCTCTTTATTTTTGTGTTGGTATATTTACGAACTTATATCTATGGTTTAGGCTAATCTTAACTCTGAGTCGGCCACGGTTTCGGCTAGATATCCCAGCCTTGGAAGAGCCACTCTTCCCGTCCGTTGAATTTTTAAGATCCCATACGAGTTGAGTAATTCTTCAAGGGTATCTAATTTTTCCGGAGTCGACGACATCTCTATGGTTAAAGAGGATATGTCGGCATCCACAATCTCACCGCCTAAAGCCGTAACTATTTGAATTATTTCAGACCTTTTCCCCGTAGAGCACTGTACGGTTGCTAAAAGTAACTCTCTCTCAACTGCGTCTAAGGGGCTTAGCTCTTGGATCTCAACGACGTTTATTAATTTGTTAAGTTGATTGACGACTTGGTTTAGCAGACTGGTCTCAACGTCTACGACAATAGTGACCCTGCTTAACTTGCTGTCATCCGTCGGCGCTACTGCCAAAGAATAGATGTTAAAACCT
>DAHXLF010000111.1 GCA_027371755.1 Acidimicrobiales bacterium | reverse complement strand
CTTTAGGGAGGGCTATACAAATTCTTGATAGGACTTTGTGACTTTAATTGTATCTCAAATTCAAGTAGATGTCGAAACTGATCTGAAAATGGGCAATTGAATCTATAGATGAAGAAAACTTCGTTGAAATTGACTATACGATAAATGGACAAGCTCAAGTAGGAGAAACTACATATGGTGATAACCATGGACTGATAGTTAGAAGAACCAAAATTACAGGTGAACAAGCTGATCTATTTCCAAACTATCAATACCATGCTTTTGTTACAGACTTAGAAGGTGACAAAGTAGATTTAGATGCATTTCACTTTAGATTATGCTGTAGTAGAACTCAATATTAAAGATTTCAAAGAAAATGTAGGACTTAGTCATATGCCATCTGGTGACTTTAATGCAAACAGCGCATGGCTACTAATTGCATCAATTGCTTATAACATCATGATATGGATAGATAAAATATCTGACAATACAAGAATTACCGCTAAGACCTTTAGACGAAAGTTTATTAATATAGCCGGTAGAATTACAAGAAAAGCAAGGAAATTAATTCTACATTTTCCAAGCAAATGGCCATATGAAAAACAATGGGTCAATACTTTAACTGCTCTTCTGCTACTTAGCGTAAAGACATAAACATCTTATTGTTTAAGGCAGCCCCTTCATTAGCAAGCAGCCTTCATTACAAATAAAAATCAAATCTTTAATATTTCATGCCCAAATTTCAAACTACAAATGTTCAACCCTATTTCTTATACCTGAGTAGCCAAACTTTTGCTAAATTTGAGATATCGATAATATTTGGGTGGATTTAAAGAGGTTCGCATAATAGAGTGACATTTTTGTCAAAGTTTAAGCCCACAATGGCGAAGAAAAGCAAATGATAGTTCGGCGTCCGATCCGATGCGATCGAGTCCATTGGTTGCAAATTTACTTGCTTCATCAATTGTGTCAGGGCACAAGTTTGCAAGTTCCCTTGATTTTAAGTTGCCCCAGATGAGTTCTACTGGGTTTAGATCGTGACCATAGGCTGGTAACCGCTCAACTACCAGCCAGTTACGCTGTTTGTTTATCCATTCCCTCATTGTCTTAGACCGATGAGACGGTAGCCCATCCCATATCAAGGTGAGCTTGTCTTTGCCAATATGAGTGTGAAGATCTTCTAAAAATTCAATGAGTGTAACATCATTGTAAGCCCCTGGGACCATGTTGAAGACCAGCCATGCATTATTTCCATTAGGACAATATCCAACCGCAGCTGACATTGATAATCGCTTCCAGTTGAAGTGATGTTTGAGAATCGGAGTCTTACCCTTTTTTGCCCATGTAGCTCTTACGGAAGGGAGGAGACTGAACCCTGACTCGTCTTGGAAGCAGATCCATGCTTTCCTGCGTTTGGCGTTTTTTTTACCCTTGGCCAATCTTTCTTGATCCAATCAAGGATTGCCTTATCATCACGTTCGATTGCACGCCGTGCAGGACGCTGACGTGAGAATCCAAGATTATGCAAAATCTTCCAAACATGTCCCGGATGGTAGAGGATACCGGTTTGTTTTTCAATTACCTCTGCGATGCGCTGAAGTGTCCACATATCTGTTGGGTATCCATGACTAAGGGGACCTTTCAAAATTGAAAATTCAACAACTTTTAACTGTTTTGCATCTAGAGATGGAAGCCTACCAGCACGACCTTTACCGTCAAGTGCTCTTGCCCCTCCTTCACTCCAAGCGCTATACCATCTACTCACAGACTGACGTGATACTCCGAGTTCACGAGCAATGTCTGCTTGAGACTTATTACTTCGAAATAGTTTACAGGCTTGCTTACGTCTATCCTTCATTGCTTCAAAGTCACGCTTTGCACCAGTAAATGTTGCATTGCAGAGGCTAAGCACAAATAGCGGAAATATAAAAAACATCATAATAATAATTATTACATATTATCAATCCGTTGTCACTCTATTGTGCGAACCTCTTTAGGCTTAAGTTATATAGCAAAATACCGATGCATAAAATATGAAAAGGAAAATTAAATTAGGACTTATTTTAGTTTCTAGTCTAATTGTGATCTCTTTCGGGATATTAGTCGCGATTAATAAAAATAATATAAATTCAATTATAAAATTCAATAAACTGGCGTTAATGGTAAACGACTCCGGTAACTTGTTTAAACCCTCAAATGAAAATACCCAGAAATCTACTGGATTGCCAACTCCTCGAGCTGGTGCTGCTATGGCCTATGATCCAAGTTCATCATGTGACATATTATTTGGTGGAGCATCTTCTATCGGTCAAGTTAACTCTATAGGGATATTAAAAGACACGTGGTCTTACTGTGGATCAAATTGGACACTTCTTCACCCCTTAAGCTCTCCACCGGCAAGAGCCTTTGCCGCTATAACCGAATTTCGACAAGACGGAAATTTGAATCTACAAGGTCTTAATTCCGCTCAAAAGAGCAATCTAAATAAAGGTGGCACCGTGCTATTTGGTGGAATGAGCTCAAATGGTACTTTAC
Source organism: Acidimicrobiales bacterium (assembly GCA_027371755.1). GTDB lineage: Bacteria > Actinomycetota > Acidimicrobiia > Acidimicrobiales > JABEUL01 > JAJZNL01. The sequence continues at coordinate 3,515 of DAHXLF010000111.1, read as the reverse complement.
TAAATGACACATGGATTTGGAGTAATAATAATTGGAAGCAAGTTACTACTTTAAACTCTCCACCAGCAAGAGACTTTGGATCCTTGAGTGAAGTATTTTTTAAAGGACATTGGATCTTGGTACTGTTTGGAGGTCTTGGTAAAAATCAAACAATTTTAGATGATACATGGGAGTTTAACGGAGTTAACTGGATAAAACAAAATCCTGTAATATCACCACCACCTTTAGCCGGTGCATCTTTTAGCGTAGCACCAGAAAATTCAAATTCTACAATATCTTCAATGGATCGGCAAGCTATATTATTTGGAGGTCTAACGAATTCGTTAACATCACCTGAATTGACAAATGATACCTGGCTGTACAACGGTATTAGTTGGAAATTAGTTCAAACTAAAACTAGTCCACCCGCTAGAGCAGGTGCGGTATTTTGCCCTGCACCTGTTGCAATTGGCAATTCTACCCAACAAACAGTTTTACCTAACCAAAATCATAACAGATATTATGATCTGTTATTTGGAGGACTGAAACCTGGTAGCGAGTTATCATTAACTAATTCATATGATGATACTTGGATATTTACTGGAACCAATTGGATACAACAACATCCAATTGTTTCTCCTCCGGCTTTAGCTTTTGGATCAATGGCAATCTCATCACTTCCCAAGATAACTAATCTTGAATTAAAAGCTGGAGCTAGTTCCAATAGAACGTCATTTTCAACTCTACTTTTTGGCGGACAACTATCAACCGGTTTGGGTGAAGATGAATATCTATGGGATGGCAATCTATGGTTACCGGCTGGGATGAACGCTGCAACGACAAACTATGTTAACTATATTAGGCAATATGTAGCAAACGTAGATCATCTTAATTTAAGTCAAGTTGGTGTAACGCCATTGGCTGGAATCAACTATAACGGAATAACACCAGTTGTTCCACAGAACTTCCCAACAACATTTGAATTTATAAAATCTACTAAGTTGTGGATGTACCCAGCACCGGGTTTTAATTTAGTTACACCGACAAGTAAAATCAATCCAATTTCAGTCGGACAAGTCGATATATCAAATCAAAACCAAAACTCAGGTTTTGGATATTCATTCATAATCCAGTATAACTGTTTGCCAGCAAACCACCAACAAACAAATACCGTTGTTATAAATTTAAAATGTATAATGGTTTCAGGATATACAACCAATTCATTTACTACAGTATTTCATTTTGTTGAGGGACCTCAACAATCTATCATCCAAACGGCTAATTATTAATAGGTAAAAAAAATGAAAAATCGTAATAGAGTAGCAAAACAATTCTTGGTGGTTATAAATTGTTTATTGTGCGCAAATTTATTGTCATCATGTGTATTCTTTGGTGGAGGTTCAGGTAGTAGTTCTGCTAGCAGCTGTAGCATAATTTTATCAGATTACCCACATCAATATTTTAGCTATGGGTTAGGGCTATATTTAGTAACTGCAGGTAGTCAATTGAGTTGTAATGGTACAGCCAATGATATTCACATGGGAGGAGATTTAAGGGTAACTACGGGATCACTTAGCTCTAATACATACCAAGATATAAGTGGTAATCCATATATGGTATTAAACAGCAATAATGCGAGTCCGACTTACGGAGATTGGGCGCCACCACAAACATTTCAAGGTTTAAACAGTGGCTCTGTTTTTGCAAGTGTTTATGGAACGTGTTACTCTTTAGCTAGTGCCAATTACAAATTGCGATATGCGGTTACTTTTTATTATCCGGGTCTTTCAGGGCAAGTAACTCTTGGTACTTATGTCTCAGCTGGTTATAGTGTAGAATGTACTACGGACAATCCAACAATTGGAACTTATGAACCACCAAGTTTATAGAGTCGATTTTTCTGGTATAAATTTGGATTTCGTTTACCTATTGGGTAGAATCAAATATCAAATATCAAATAACATAGTACTCAAATCAATCATTTCACATAAATTAGTGAATGTCAAATTCATGAGGACTCTAAAAATAAAGGATTCAGCGGAGGCATTGGTTGATCTATTTAGAAAATAGTTTAAAATGGTATCTTCATGTATTTTAAGGCTCTTCGCACCAATCCGTGGGTCAATTATGCGAGTTTTCGAATCATAGACAATGGTCGGTTCTAAAGCTAGCGGGACTTTCCGGGTCATTAGGAATATATAGTTCTACGGCTAGTGTAGTGTCCCAGTATTGATACTGGTGTTCTGCAATGCAACTCTTCCATGTTTGACTTTTTCTAAGATAACCTCGGCACTCTGAGTCCATTTGAACGGTTTTGGATCTTTGTTGTTTTTATTAATTGTTAGGCGACTCCCTAAATAATTATGGCACGTATGATTTTCGTCAGTGTCAGTGAGGGAGATAAAGTTAAAGTAGCATAGAAATGATAAAATACTAGATGTGGCAACTAGCCTGATTGTTACCGAATGATTTGAAAATTAGCTGATTAGCCGGATGATTTTTATTAAACTACTCAATATAAATTGTTTTAATGAAGTTTCTTATGCCGAATTGGGTAATCCAAGATAGGCAAAAATATCAACTTTCTTAAAACTGTGTTAACTTGGTTAAACGGCTTAAACGGAAACTGTAAAAATAGATAAATGAGTGTAGATAAAGTACTTCTTGCGACCCCCAGAGGATTTTGTGCCGGAGTAGAAAAAGCCATAAAGGCGTTAGCATGGATGGTTAAGATATTTCCACCACCAGTATATTGTTATCACGAAATCGTTCACAACCACTACGTAGTCGAAATTTTCAAAAAAAACGGTGTAATCTTTGTTGATGACGTAATGATGGTACCCGCTTTTGCGCCTTTAATGTTAAGTGCTCACGGTACGGCTCCTGACGTTGAAGAAACGGCAAGAACAAATTACAGAGTAGTTATTAATGCGGTCTGCCCACTGGTCACTAAGGTCCATCACGAAGTAAAAATTCGCTCTAAAAAGGGATTTAATATAATTTACGTCGGCCATAGCGGTCACGAAGAAGCTGTCGGAACTATGGCGGTTGCACCCGACTCTGTATATTTGGTTGAGACACCTGATGACCTTGAAAAGATACCGGTGGCCGACTTTGCACCGACAGCACTGTTGGCTCAAACTACTCTCAGTCAAGACGAATGGAAAGACATACTGGATAAAGCAATTATAAAACACCCCGACCTGTGGATGCCCAACAGGGGCGACTTATGCTTTGCCACTACGAACAGACAGGATGCGCTTGCTCAAATTTCTCATATGGCAGATACCGTCATCGTGGTCGGCTCCGCAAATTCTTCAAATACGGTCGCTCTGACGAAAGTTGCCAAGGCTCGCGGGGCAAAACAGGTAATACGCGTAAACTCAGATTCCGAAGTTCCCGACAACCTATCCGGCGTAGTTGGGTTAACCGCTGGAGCGTCCGCACCAGATGAACTTGTCTTTAAAGTCATTGAAAAATTAGATCCAATCAAGGGCTACGAAGAAGTGGGCAACGTGATCGAAGAGGAGTACTTC
>DAHXLF010000110.1 GCA_027371755.1 Acidimicrobiales bacterium | reverse complement strand
ATCGCCTACACAAAATTTTATCGGGAACTCTCTACAACTACCCGTGGAATTAAAATTTTTATAAAATTGATTGTATTGATGGATGCAAACCTGCAGATGATGAATACCATAATGAATTGATATTTCGGGAGTCCCAGGTTTATAAGCTGCAATGGGTCCAGTGCCCGACGAAAACATAGATGGCAATGATACTTGAGTATCGCCATGAATATACAGAAAAAATGTCAGTGAATACAATACGTCAAAATTTTGTGTAGGCGATAAACCATCAACGCCGATTAATCCATCTAAAGATTTAATATTACGATAATTACTTATTAGGGTATTTCCTGTTGCTTGTGTATTTTGCCAAGCAATAAAGTCTGTTTGATACGAACTATTATTGGCAAGTATATTGCCTTGATAAAAAACTGACATCAAAGCAAACAAAAACCCGCCGATAACAGTAATAACAACAAAAACGATAGAAACTCTCTTTTTAAGCAGCTGGGAATGCGATTTGCCAATTCTTAAACTCAATTCATAACCCAACACAATAATCATGGCCCAAAACATAACACTGGTCGGCCAGAGGATTGCGTCAACATAAGTAACTGTTTCAACTTTGGAGTAGGAAGAGCCTATATTAGCGAAAGAAACTAGGTTGCCCAGTTCAAGCGCCAAGGTAAAAAATGCGATAGCTTTTAAAATCAATAATTTTTTCTTTCGAGCATAAACCAGCACCAAAATTGTAAATACCAAAAGTATTAATCCGGTAAACCACATATCTGAACGCATGAAATAGTTCTCCACAGAAATGACATTATCGCCGGGTTTGACCTGCAAAAAATGAGGATGATACTTTGTAAAAACAGGATCATATCCTACAAATTTACCGATAATACTAAGTGATTTTGGATAACCTATAACTGCATCCCCCCTATTAGAATTTAATAGATTTGTAATATTCCCTTGAGAAGTTGAAAACTGTTGTATTAATGGAGGTAACCAGCACAATATACCAACAGTTGCAGGCAATAAAGATTTTTTTATAATACCCTTTCCCTTCAATCTAACAATTATCATTAAATATGCAACTAAAAAGATCAAAACAGTATTAAATGCGTACATCATATGCGCCTGTGTGGCAACGGAAGTTGAAACCACAAGTACAGTTATCCATCTATAGCTATCAACCACTGATGCAATGCCAATAGAAATCGTTAGCAGAAGGAACGGAAAACCAAAATGTGGGTTAACGGTAGTATCAGAAGGAAACGATGGAATCTCAGTACAAAATAAAATCCAACAAAAACTAGTAGCAGCCACCATAGGAATCTTACCTACTCGCCATCCGGCGTACAGTGAAATTAGTAATGCAATCAATGCCCAAAAATAACTGCCAATCAATATTCCTTGACCACCGCTTATCAATTCAAACGGCGCCAACAAATAATATTGAAGTGGGCCCAAGTCAAAAGTCGGAATATTGTTAATACTTGCCTGCGTATATTGACCGACCAACGGAATATTTTTTGAAAACACTGCTGAAGTTCGCCATGCTATAGTTGCATTGTCGGCAACAGGAAACCAGTGGTGACTTAAATTATAAATTAGTGCAACGGTAAAAATAACAAATACAGGAACAAACCCAACCACAACCGTAAGAACGGCTCTTCTGTTAATGCTTAGCGATTCAACCAAATCATTCTTTAACTGTTTAAGTTTAATGTTCATTTTCCTAAATTAATGACTATCGTATTAAATTAAAATTTCTGAATTAAATATTAATATTAAATACAATTACTGATCAACATATACTAATACGTAAATCAGAAAGCTGACAACAAATAAATACTGACCACAATTAGCATTAAGTCGCAATGCTAACTTCGACCGTAATTATAATTTAAAATAGCATTTATTTCTTTGTTAATAAACTTAACGCGTATTCCCTTGAATTTAAATTAGCGAATCGTGTAAATTTGATAAATATAAAACGCTACCGGGCACTATTTTTTATATATTGGCTGTTGGGCTTTTTAAGTTACCTTTTAATACAGACGAACTCAAACGTCAATTTTAGATACAAACTCCATTTCAGAAAAGATCATAGATCATTTCTGAAATGAAAGACATCAACTATGAATGCAAAACAAATATTTATAAACACGAATCCCTAAAACAGATTATCAGTGTTGGTTTTTAATAGAGTAAATTCATAAATCATTAAGATCTCGACAAAATTATTTTTAAGTTAGAATACAACTCTTTTGATATTTCAGTTAGTAGACAGCACTGATCTTTTTGAAATTTGGCTTATTTTATTTCGGCTTCACTTTTTAAGCGTTACATTAGAACATTACGCACGGCAACAGACATTTTACTATTGCAGATTGCCCATGAACCGCCCGCTGCGAGATAAATTTAACATTTACGGCTAAATTTAATGGGCAAACGCTTCACAATTGGCATATTCGGTCAAATTCATTTATAATACAACTACTTAAGACGATAATTTATATGTGAAAACAATTATTAATTGGCTTAAAAATCGATAAAATACTATTATTGGATTCGTCAAATGAATTATTTAATAAGTTTAGGAATAAATTGAAAGTAACATCAGCGCTAACTCAACACCCGGAAGCCGCACAAGCAGTAGGTGAAATTGCCGGACAGATTTTAGAATCATCGTCGTCGCAGCCGAACATACTGTTAAATTTTATAACGCCGGCGTACGAAAACGATATTTCTGAAATAAATAAGACTCTGTACGATCTGATCGACCCGTTTTCATCTTTTACCTGTATTTCAGAAGGTATTATTGGCATTAACCAAGAAGTCGAGATAGGCCCAGGAATTTCATCAATGGCTCTAAATTGTGAAGATGCCATTATGCTAGATCTTTCGTTTTTTAGTACTTTAAATCTAAAATCTGAAACCGACAAACAAGAGTGGTCTTCTTATTCAACGACTTGGGGCGATGCGCTCGGGCAAACTCCCAGTTTTATGATATTAATTGCAAATCCTTTTAGATTTGACATAAGATCTTATATGCAATGGCATGAGGAATACTTTAGCGATGTGCCCGTTATAGGTTCTTTGATGTATGGAACAGGCCCACAAGATCAACGTCTATTCACAGGAGACAATATGAAACTTGTGACGGCCATAGCAGTACTCTTTGGTCAACAATCCGTAGTAAAGCCAGTATATAGTTATTCTTTTTCGCCGGTAGGTGAACCCTTTACCGTTACCGGCGCAGAGGAAGCAGAAATAATTTCCCTAGGTAATAAAAATCCGCTTGACTATCTGATTCGATTGGCTACGACGAAGTTTTCAAAAAACCAAATACGACTAGTTAATAATGGAATGTTAAAACTTGGAAAAGTCATAAATGATTCGAAATTGACCTTTAGGCCCGATGATTTTATTCCGCTCGACATTATCGGAGTCAAACAAGACATTGGTTCCTTAATTGTCGAATCTACAATAGAAATAGGTTCAACTGTGCAATTCTTGTTAGACGATCCCGTTTCTGCCTCTAACGACTTTGCTGATGTATTAGGGTCAAATAAAGCTAAGGCCGCAATACTTTTTCCAAATGAGTTTCGTGGTAAAGGATTTTTTGGTAAGCCCCACCAAGATGCCAAGACACTTGGCACAACGATCTCGCCAAATGCAGTTTGCGGTCACTTTTCCAAATTACCCTTTTGCTATTCAAACCGCATTGTTCAACAGTCAAAAAATGCGATTTCAGTGGCAGTATTTGAATCTTAAACTCCTTGGAGACAAGCAGAACTTGTATGCCAAACTTCACTTCAATACCAATCTTCACTATGCAACTTTTTTTATAATCATTGAGTCACTAGCTACAACCAAACTTAAAGGCTAGAGGGCAATCCAATAAATAAAAGTGCATAAACAAAATAACCGATAACAAAATAACAATTAAACATAAGGAATTCAAGCTGATGGAAGATAACGATAATATTTCAAATTCAACTTCAGGTCAAATACTTAAGGCAGACGAGCCGAGAAGTATGGCCGCAGGTGCATTACGAAGACTAGGACATGCTTTTGTGTCACATGAAATAGACGAAACCTTATTGACGAACATTCATACAACTATTGATAAACTTTTACCCATTATAAACAAAGGCGAAAAAAGGGTACGGGCAATAGCAGCCATGAAACGAGCAGCCTTTGCAAGAGCGCCGAAAGACCAAGAAAGCATCGATCATTTCCCGGATTGTGTTGTCTCAGGGTTGGAAAATCCTATGGGAATTGCAGCTTCGGGATATCGAGATAAGGATGACGCCGTCATAGATGTCACCCTGGGAGCAGCCTTCGAGGGAGCTCCCAATCGGGCGCATGGAGGTATAGTTGCGGCATTGTTTGATGACGTAATGGGGATGATACTAAATATAATAGAAACTCCGGCTTTTACGGGAAGGCTCACGATTAGTTATTTGGCCCCTACGCCCGTAAACGAACCCCTTGAATTTAGGGCGCAATGTGATCGCATTGAGGGTAGAAAGATTTATGTCTCGGCAAAAGCTTTGCACGGTGATAATATCATCGCTACCGCTGAGGCAATATTTATTTCCGTATCGCAATCTAAATTTATTTCGCAAGAACAAAAATAGTATCGTAGCTCAGGGAATCTCCTTGTTGCAAAGGGCTCGCCTTTAGTTACGATAACCATCCGCAAAGAAGCATTTCTATAATTTGATTCGCCATATTGATGGCGGGTTTATTTCTTTATTGACTTTATTCTCTTTTAGAGCGCTAAATTCATGAAAGCTTCACAAGCGTGTTTTTTCAATGATTCATATCCATCAAAGGCTGCTGATTACCGGAATTTATCTGACATGAACGAGGGCAACTCTAAATTAAACGCAGGTTTATTTGAACTGACGCAATTACAATTCAACATTTTGCCTTTTTAAATCACGCCACCCATAGAAAGTTACTTTATCAGTTGAAGCTAAGCACAAACTTTATGGTGATAAATTGCATTTTGTAATAAAGTTTTTTTCAGGTTCACTTTCGTCATCAACAATATTGGCAACACAATTTCGGTTATTGTTGTTTGACCTGTAATCGTATTTTTTACAATTCTTTCTTTCGACTGACTTTTCAGTTATTCTAAGATTGCAACTGTTGTTTTTAGTGCACCATTTCAAACACAATCGAGCCAATTTTTCATCATAATAATGCAAACCGCAAAACTCGCATTCATGAATGGCATCGCCAATATTGTTCATCAGTTAAATTTTAGTCAAATTACGCTAAATTAACGTACCTTTTCAATTTTTAGATCTTTTAGCATTACATTTGATTAATCTCTTAGAACTTATAGATTAAAACTGCTTTATGAAGCCTGTAGGTAAGTCCGCCTCTAAGTTCAAGTGACATATAGCATACCGATTGGCGTATCTGGCTCCATTAGATGATCTTAATTTATTTTGCCGCTAGTTTTACCTCATCTATTGGCCAATTTGGCTGGAATACATGCCATTCCGTCGGAGCCACTTTGATAGCTTTTTCCAAATTATCGGCAATTAATTGTGTCAAATTTTTTATGTCCTCGCGAAAATTCTTCGACGGCTCAAACTCTATCGCCGGCGAAAGATCAACAGTAAATCTCGAATTATTTTGTGTGTAGCTTGAATATACAGCTGCAATTACTATCGGAATTCCTGTTCTCAGTGACAGCACTGCAGGACCCATGGGCAATGTAGTTTTTTCACCAAAAAACACAACTTCAATACCATTTTTTTGAATATCTCTATCCGACAACAATCCGATCATTCTTTTAGATTTGATCTCTTTGACTAATTTCGCAGTCGCATCTTTGTCTAAACCGATAACTCTAATTCCGTTGTTCTCCCTAACCTTGACAAAGAAATCAAACAACTGCGGAGGCTCCAATTTTTCAGCGACGGTTGTAATCGTATAGCCTCTTTTTACGAACCAAGTCGCCCCTACGTCCCAATTGCCCATATGGGGCATTACTACTATAACATTCGAGAATTTCTTAAAGGTCTCGTTAAATTGATCCAAATTAGGGCATGCAACACTCGCATCTAATTTTGAAAATGGCCAACGAAACGCTTGGCTGGATTCTATCCAGTATCGGACGTACGACCGAAACGATTCCTCAACATATTTGGGTAATTCATCTTCGGATATCCCAGGCATCAATCTTCTCATGTGAATAAGAGCGACTTTGTATCTTACGGGCGTAATCTTCTTTGC
>DAHXLF010000010.1 GCA_027371755.1 Acidimicrobiales bacterium | reverse complement strand
TTAAAGCATAGGTAAAGAGATGGCTGACTTTGATCAACAAGATAATCATAATGGTGAAATCGACGATTCGAAGGTTGGATATGTAAAATTACTATTCAAAACGCCGCCGATCTTGAAGTACTTTTATCGGCTGAGGACTACTCCACTTTAACGTCAAGTTAAAAGCTCTACTTTAGGTTTAGAAATTTGACATGTTCAAAATTAGTCTAGATTTATTGTAAATAAGTTGTTAAACTATTGTTTTAGGGATTGGTCGCTATCTATATCATGGAGGGATTGACAAGTGTTTTGTTCAAGTTGTGGACATAGAAATGAAAAGAACGCCAATTATTGTTCTTCATGCGGAAACTATATTGCTGATTCGGTTGAAATAAAGACGGCATCAATACCGGTCGTTAGTGTAGATACCGAGATTGAATCCGAAGAGAACGATCAACAAGATCTCGAAGAGAATTTTGCATTCTTGTCTATTAACTTAGGACATGACGCTAGCGATAAGTATATTTTGGACGATATGACCCTAAAGGTCGGACGACATCCCGAAAGTGATATTTTTTTGGATGACGTAACGGTGTCAAGAAGGCATGCTGAGTTTTTTAAGAAAAATGAGACCTATTGGGTTAAAGACGTAAATTCCTTAAACGGTACCTATTTAAATCGCGAGAGAGTTGAGGAGGCTGAACTTAGAAATGCCGACACAATTCAGATCGGAAAATTCAAATTCCGGTTTTGGGAGGCAACCCGCTAGTGACTGAGGACTCTGTCAGCGATGATGAGTTTTTTGGGATTGGCGAAGTACTCGAAATATTATTGCCTGAGTTTGAAGATCTTTCTATTTCAAAGATCAGGTTTCTGGAGTCTCAGGGTCTCATAGAACCCCAAAGAACATATTCGGGATTTCGAAAATTCTATAAAAAAGACATTGAAAGACTTAAATGGATTTTAGAGCAACAGCGAGACCATTTTTTGCCACTTAAGGTAATTAAGCAAAAGCTCAAGGACATTGAGTTAAATAGAGAACCGACTCCGTTAGCTAAGATAGCAGAACTTAAGAAGACTTCCAGGAAGCCAAAAAAGAGACCTTTGGGTACGCAGGCTTCACATCTACCGCTTAAGCCGGCCGATTACATGGAACAGAGCGAAATCGAAAAGGCTCTCAATTCGATTTATAATGAAATAACCGCAACTGGAAAAAATTCCGAAGTTAATATACCTTCGGTTACAACTTCTTTTGAATTACAGGAAGAGATCAATGATGATGACATTAGAGTCGTCGAATTTGATGATAATTCGCAGACGGAAGCTGAAATGGAATACTTAAATCGTGCAACTTCAAACTTAGACCAGTCACTTAATGAATCTGGAACCACAAACTATGTTTTGAGCGAAGACGAACTTTGGGTTGCTCAGCAATCCTTCGACAATAACTCAACATCAGTACCCGAGCTGTTGCATGAAACCAAACAAAATCTTCAAAACCCAGCTGAACAACGTTTTAATCATGTAGATAGTGGACACTCTTCTGGTGGCATTAATGATGATCGGTCTTCCAACAATGGCAATACTAACGCAGCGATTCATGCAACAAACTTAGATGCGGATTCGTCTTCTTATTTTACCGAATACGAATCGGGAGAAAATCAATTTGACTCAACTTCAGAGATTGAAGAATTTGCGAACGTTTTAGGATGCAAACCAGAATTAGTAACCGAAATGATAGATATGGGATTCATTGAACCCGACGATATAGCGGGCGTGAAAACCTTCGGACGGGAATGCTACGAAATTGCGAACACGTTGCTTGCTTATCAAAAGTACGGATTTGAATTGCGTCACATCAAAGTTCTTCTAAATGCCGCTCAGCGAGAGTCTGCTCTTTACCTACAGGCGCTGAGACCAATTCTAAAGAGGAAAAATCCAGATTCAAAATACGAGGCCCGCGAGCTCGGCCAAGTTTTGATGCGCACAGGGGCTAGGCTCCATCAAGAACTATTGCGACGCGACTTGCGTAAAGAACTTAAAGGTTAAGTTCTTTATTAGCCTAGCAGTGTCAATAAATTCAGACTATATTAAATAGTATGATTGAAGTTACGATTCAAGCAGTGAGGATTGACATAAGTTCAAATACTCCGGTCGTCTTGTTGCAGGAAGTGGAAGGTAAGAATCGAACTCTTCCGATCTTCATCGGCGAAATGGAAGCTTCAGCTATAAATCTTTCAGTAAATAATATTGAACCACCCAGACCACTGACCCATGATTTGTTTAAAAATATGTTGGAATTTTTGAATTCAAGTTTAAGTTACGTACTTATAACCGAATTAAAAGACCGTATTTATTTTGCGGAACTTCATGTTAAGAATTCACAAGAAAGTGAGATTACAATATCCGCGAGACCATCAGATGCCATTGCCATTGGTTTGCGAACGGATTCGCCTATCTACGTAAGCGAGGAACTTATGAACCAAGAAGGAATCGAAGTTAATTTAGGCTCCGATGACGATGGTGATGAAGATCCAGATCAAGTTCTCGACGAATTTACCGAATTTCTAAACAACGTTAATCCTGACGACTTTTTATGATTTCTGCGCCCTCTTGGCGCTTTAGACGCAACTATATTACTTATCACGCTGTCACCAATAAAGCTGGTGCCAATTGGGTTATTTTGGAAAGCTATTTAATTCTAACTAAACCTTGTAAATCCACCTTAGCGAATGTAAAATTATATTAACAAAAGTAATTACAATGATGTATTTAATTGAAAAAAGGTAAGAAAATGGTTGAAGGTTTTACCGGAAAACAGGCTTGCGGTATCGTAGGAATCACGTATAGGCAACTCGATTACTGGGCCAGAACGAGCCTACTTGTGCCGTCCGTTGAGCAGGCTCACGGTACGGGCACCAGAAGGCTTTACTCATTTCAAGACTTAATTAATCTTAAAGTATTAAAACAGATGCTTGACGGCGGTATATCTCTACAAAATGCCAGAAGGGCAGTGGACTGTTTGGCAAAAGTGGCTATCGGTGATTTAATCAGATGCAACGTTGTAGTTACGGGTACTGGGGCAGTTTTAGCATTTAGGGATGACGAAATAATTGATTTGGTAAGAGGCGGGCAAGGGGTATTGAATATTTTACCTTTAGAGCAGTTAATACATGGGGTTCAGGCTGACATAAAACTTTTTAAATCCAAAACTTATGGTTCTAAATTACCGTTATTCGATGATGAACTGGTCGAGTTCACGCAGGCATAAGTATACTTAACTTCTACTCGAACGCTTTGGCGCTATGATTTGAGCGTTGGCTGGATGTCATCTGGTAATTGATTTGGGATACTTAGCTAAGGTATTCTAATTCGTTAGTTTGTGCCTGGGCAGTGGGAATATTTCAATAGCTATCGCCGTAAATATCCAATGCCTCGGTATTGCTTCAATTAGTTTTCTTTCGAACTTGAAATATTTGAGCGTTTCTTGGTAAATTGATTTATCAGGCTTTTTGGTATTTAGATTTTGTACTTCTTTTGCGAGAAGATTTTGTTTCACGCAAGTATAAAAGATAGAAAGGTAGGTTTTGCTGTGGCAAAAATCAATAGTGTTAGAATATCGATTCTAGCTATCGTGATTATTTTAGTTATAGCTTCAGTATCTATTGTCATAATTAATCAATCCAGTCAAGACGGTAAGTCTACAACAACTGACATAACTGATTTAAGCACTGATGTTTTGGCCATAAATCCACCAGGAACCAACGGACAAGTTAATCTTAGTCAACTTAAGGCCTACTTGAAAGCAGGAACCCTTCCTCCTAATACAATTAATGAACTTGCCCCATATGCCAACCTATTATATGCCCAAAACTCCATAACAACTAAGAGCCTTACGTCATATTACTTCCCGGAAACCTTGGGTGTGTCAAAAGCCGACATTGTAAAAACGGTAATTCCGAATCCTAAAGTTGGAGTAAAAATAGAATGGGATAAGGTCGGTATTCCACATATCTATGGAACAACGTTACAAAATATGGCTTACGGTGCCGGTTTTGCCGCCGCCACCGAAAGGCTATTTTCTATGGATGTAATGCGCCATTATGGAGCCGGCACTCTTGCGGGATTTTTAGGGCCGTCGTGCGGATATGAAGCTATGGATAAATCTCAATTAAGTGATGCCGCATATAGCCAAGCTCAGCTAAATCAAATGGAATATAATATGGGACACAATTTCGGAAAGGTTGGTCAAGATGTAATATCCATGACTAAGAGTTACGCCGCCGGAATAAATGAGTATATCATACAGGCTGACAAAAACTCTTCTATGATGCCCGCTATCTATACTGCTCTCGGACAAAAACCACAGCCATGGTCGATTGATGGAATGTTATATATCGCTGCACTAATCGGCGATAGGTTAGGCAACGGGGGAGGCGGAAGTGTCGGAACAGAAAGTCTCCTTAATAACCTAACTGCACAATTTGGGTCACAGGCAAGTTCAATTTTTACCGCCTTAAAAGAACAGAATGATCCGGGTGCACCTACAACAATAAATCAGCCTTACCCGTACATGATTCCCGGAAAAATAAATCCTGCATTGACCGCTAACTTAGATAATCCCAGTCAGCCTCTTGTCGGTCAAATAACAGGTTCAGTACAAGGATGCGGAGGAGGATCCGGTTCGGGTATCAGCATATCTAATCAAGGATCCGCCCCTTCAGCCTTGCTCCCAAATGCTAATTCGCATATAAGTTTAGTTTCTGACGCGGTCAAATATGAAATTGGTCAGATAACGGCTGCGATTAAATTTCCGCCGACTGATTCAAACGCACTAGTTGTCGGATCTAAATACTCCAAATCCGGCCACCCGCTGGCGGTATTCGGACCTCAAGTAAGTTACTTTGAACCCGAAATATTTATTCAGGAAGATCTTCATGCTCCGGATTATGAAGCCGCAGGCGTTGGGATAATCGGTGCTTCATTCGTTGTTGCAATGGGGAGAGGACAGCACTTTGCGTGGTCCGCCACGTCCGCTGGTGCCGACAATATCGATGTTTACGTAGATCTTCTTTGTAACCCTAACGGTGGGACGGTTGCTTTTGAATCGCACTACTATATGTTTAATAATAAATGTATCCCAATGCAAAATGACGTACAAAGTGAATATGCCAAAGCTTCCGTTGCAGCATCTGGATCTTCAACCGAAATAGTTCATAATATCTATTTGACCAAACAGGGTATTGTACAGGGCTTCACGACGGCAAATAACGGTAAACCCGTAGCAGTGGTTCAAGCCCGAAGTACTTATATGAACGACGGGAATTCCGCAATTGGCTTTTTGGAAATTGGAATGCCGTCTCTAACTTACAACGCACAGACATTTGAAAAAAGTGCATCTAATATAGATTTTACATTTAACTGGTTGTATGCCGGAAGAAGTAATATCGCTTTTTATGAAAGTGGATTGGATCCCATAAGGCCTAGTGATGTCAATCCGAACTTACCAATATGGGGAACAAGTTCAAAAACAATGTGGACCGGGTATTTGGGCTTTAGTGCTCACCCGCATGCTATTGATCCACCAAGCGGGGAATTGATTTCGTGGAACAATAAGCCAGCTCCGGAGTTTTCAGCAAATGACGGGAATGTGGCTTATGGTCCGGTATATAGATCACTCTTACTTCAATATGCTTTAAATGCCCAATTGAAGTTGCATAATAATAAATTAACACCGGCCGATATGGTAAAAGCCATGGAGTCGGCCGCCACAACTGATTTGGATGCCGTTACCGTGTTGCCTTATGCATTGCCACTAATTGCGCCAGCAGACAATACTCAGTCTCAAATGTTGGTGGCATTACAAACTTGGTATAACGACGGCGGGCACCGCATTCGGGTAAACTCAAGCGCACTTCAATATCAAAACGCATCGGCAATAGCAATAGGGGATGAGTTTTTTAATTATCTCGATTATTATTTATTTAACTCTCTATTGGGAGGACAAGGTGTTAACTACAAAGATGGTACCTTCCCTACAGGATTTAGCGGATTTCCGCAATCGTTTGTAAATCAACCTGGTTCTCTGGGAAGTGCTTACGACGGCGGATTTGAAGGATTCACACAAAAGCTTTTAATGCAATATGAAAACAAGACAGTAGCCCAGCCATATCCAGCGGCATTATTAGATCATGTCTGTATTAATGGCGGTTTGTCGAATTGTAAAGTTGCCGTTAACGACGCTTTTGCTGTTACCGAGAAAGCACTCATTGCCGCCAATGGTAATTCGAATGTATCATCCTGGACGGAAGATACCGTGTCGGCTGCGGCTCACAAAACAATCCCCGTTATGGATGAAATAACTTTCCAGGATATCGGTGCGATTTCAGTACCCAATATGGATTGGCAGAACAGACCTACATATCAGCAGGTAGTAGCTTTCAAATAAAGCTACTACTGTTTAGATTGTTCGTCGGATTCTGCAATGATCTGCTTTAGAAGACTTTCCCAATCTGATTCTTGCCACCCTTTAGACTTCCCTATCTGTTTGATTACTGTAAGCGCTTCATTTAACCCTGTCATTTCTACACTCTTTGGAATTGCTACGAAATGCACTTCCCATTCAACTTCTTTTACTGTTTGTAATAACTTTTCGAGTTTAGCTGTTAAATGTTTGAATTCTCCGTGTTTTTGATCGGCAGTTGTGTCAATTGCCCATTTCGCACATAGATAACCAATTTTGTAATCTTTGGCGACATGTAAGTTACTTAAATCATAGGTATCTAACTTAGCTATCTGATCAGGCGGAAGTAATTTCTTTAATTCAAAAACAAAAAGTTCGGCAATACTTGAAGGGTTCTGCTGTTCGCACTCTTGTTGATGTGTCATTTTAGAATCCATATCTACTATAATACTATTAAAATTGTTCAAAGCCAATTGATAAATTAATCGAATTTTGGCTAGTTGAATACGCTGTCAAAAGTTAACTAAAACTGTCAACTTAATATGTGCGACGTTGACACTGAATTGCTTTAACCGTTTACCGACAATACTACCTGGGGCTTTGCCAACTCGGGTGAGATAGATTCATCGTTAATCGGAACTACGGCGGTGCCGATTGCAAAAAACTCTATTACGTGAGAGTCCCAATTGTAGTTTTTTTCATGAACAACTACTCCAGTTACTCCTTCTGCGTTGACGGACATTGCCTCTTTTTGCATCCTATCCATGGCTAATTCTCTGGCGGAATATAGAGCTTGGCTAAAAATAGCTATTTCAGTATTCTTACCGATGTTACCCAAAGATCGCATGGTGCCTTGATGTGCAATGTGATACACGCATGATCCCATAACCATTTCTAAAGGTCGGTGACCGCTTTGCAATAGAGTCCAGAAATCTTGACCCGACAAATCTGACGTAAACGGTTGCCCGTTTGGTCCCTTAAAAGCTTGCGATCCGCTTGAATGCACTATTGCGGTGCCGATTGCTATGAATTCCAAAAGATTAGTGTCCCATGGCAGCAATTTGACTTCTAATCTAACACCCACGATTCCATCTGCTTTGACGTCTGCTGCTTCCTGTCGCATCCTGGACATCGCGGCTTCGCGTGCTGAATACATAGCCTGCGACAATACGTCCATCTCCTGATTTTGGCTCCATTTTCCATATTGAATGCCTACATGGTAAATACAGGATCCCATAACCAGAGCAACAGGTTCGAATCCCGCTTCTCTTACCAGCAAAAACTCGTTAACGCTTAAATCGGAGGTAAATATACCTCGATGATCGCCAGTTACGGTGCCTTTCAGTCTATCTAATGCCCCTTCGGGTAATACGTTGTCACCGCTTTGATCTGTCATAATGACTCCTTTGCTTAAGTTGATTTATACGTTTATTTGAATTAATGAACTTGTATCGGACAAGTCAAGAACTGCTTTAATCCCAAGAATATTTCCGTTGCGTTTTGTGTTTGATTGATTCTTTGACTTGTTTGTATCCTGAAGTACGGTACCCATCGTAATCTGTCTTGCCAAAACGCCGCTTTGACCCATCGCTTGCCCGTCAAAGGGCATAATCTGAAAAATACCGTCGTTACCCAATACATAATTGCCTTTTTGTTGCATGGCAGCCATTTTAAGTTGAGAAATAGCACTATTTTTAACTTTGTTGGCAAGATTGGAAAGGGGTACAACCTCTTGATTATAATACGAACCAAACATGCCGCCCTGATTCAAAATACCGCCTTGGTTTAAGATACCCCCCTGACCAAAAACATTGCCGCCTCCTAATGTGTTCCACTGATTGTAGTTTTGATTTCCGAAACCTGTGTTCATTCCGCCACCGAAACCATAATACATATAATCGTATGCCGCACCGATAGCGATTCCAATAGGAACAAGATTGACTTCAAGCAATCTAACAAATTCCATCGCCGACACGGTGGTTAATACCGGAACTTTGGGTACAGTGGAACTGTTTAGGCTCAAGGCGGTGCCCGTTACCATATAATCCATCTCTGAACTGCCTTGCCCAAGAGCTTTATTTGAAAACTTAATGTCTACTACTGCGTGAGCTTTCATTAGTTGGGCTTCGTAGATGAGCCTATATAACGCTGTATCCCAAGCCATTTTGTGGCCGTCGGTCCATGAATAGCCGTAATGATACCAGCAAGTTCCGTTAACCATACCGAGCGGTCTTAAACCATGGCTTTGAGCTAATGTCAATTCAATTGGTTTCTGGGTGCTTATCCACGGAAGTCTTTTGGCTCCAGTATCGACAAGTCTCTGTTCCACCTGTTTGGGAAGCCGGCTTTGAGGCAATACCGCAAGCCATTCATTTTGTAATGCGACTTCGGCTTCGTCCAATTGCCCCGGAGATATTTGGGATCCGACGGTATGACTGATTGCCTTTGCCGCATCTCCCAAATCTTCAATTGCTTTTTTAAATCTATCGAGCATATAATTATTCCATTAAAAAATTGTGTAATGTTTCGGCAGCACTTGTGTTGCTGCCTGTAGATTGTTCAAGTTCTTTCATTAAATTAGCTATCCAAACATCCACGCTCAAGGTTTCTGTCTTAATAACTATTCCTCCCGATTCTTTTAAGCACTTGCCGACCGCAATTTTATTTGAATTTTCCAAAACATATTTACAGTCTTTAAATGGAATCGTTATCGACTCTATGTGCGTATTCTTAGAAAGAAAAGAATCCTTGACTCGTTTAATATTTACTCCCGGGACGATGTCGCCCAATTTAATGGCCAACGACTCCATAAAAGAACCGATGTCCTCGCTAGATTTGCGATTAAAAGCCGCCATCATATCAAAGTCACTCATAGTATCTTACCTTTACCATGTTTATATAAATAAGGATATTTTCCCTTTAATATATTAATTTCGATAAAAAAACCAAGCCGACTTATATTATCAAAATTGAAATCCTTCAATACCAACCCGTCGTTTTCGGGTTGTTTCTAACTTGTTTTAACCAGTAGCTATTTTCATTATATAGCTTTCAACTACAGTCTAATCTAAAAGTACTTGATAAATATAGCAGTTTAACTTGAGCTTAATATTTAGAAAATAGTGTAGGAACGAAAATAATTTAGACTTGACATTTTAAAACGGTTATCTGGGGGGTAATGATTAGTTTGAATATTTGCTGCAATGCGATATTTAAAGCTAAATTAAGGAAGGACTTAATGAAGGCACTTAGTTGACAACAGATGTGACGGAACTATGAAGTTTTGCTTTATGCGCAATCGGATAGATTTTAATTACAATTATCAAAAAACAACAATACAAGTTTTAGGTTTGCTAGGCTTTATAGTGGCAAGTAAATACTTTTACAGGTTTTTGCTAATTTAGAATCAGAAAAACTGCTTCTAACGAAGGTATTCGCAATTTTGTTTATCGATATATTTATATTGAGCCACTGCAAGGAAAATTGCGGTATTTTCGTTTCTATCTTAAATTAATTCGCATCTAGACAGTATATTGACAGTTCGTAATGATCAAATTCGACAAAGTTTCAAAATCTTATAAAACCAACCGAAACAAAGCATTAAACGAGCTTTCTTTAGAAATTACAAAAGGCGAGTTTGTATTTTTAGTGGGTCCTTCGGGATCGGGCAAAACTACCTTTTTGAAACTTTTACTTCGCGAAGAGAAACCCGACAGCGGACGTATCTGGGTTGGCGGGAAAGAACTAAGTTCTATGGGTTCCTTTAAGGTACCATACTATCGCCGTAATTTAGGTTGTGTCTTTCAGGATTTTCGTCTGTTACCGAACAAAACCGTTCATCAAAATGTTGCTTTTGCCCTTGAGGTAATCGGTAGAAGCAAGCATGTAATCGAATCAAAAGTCAGTCAGTCACTAGAAATCGTTGGTTTGGGGAATAAAGCAAATCGACTGCCTAATGAGTTATCCGGTGGAGAACAACAGCGCGTTGCAATCGCACGAGCATTTGTGAACAGACCCTTAATACTACTTGCTGATGAGCCTACCGGTAATCTTGATCCCGCAACTTCTCAAGGTATTATGCGAATTTTAGATAAGATTAACCGAACGGAAACTACGATCATCATGGCGACACATGACGTTGGAATAGTAAACATGATGAGAAGGCGAGTGATTCAGCTGGATAAAGGGTCGTTGGTTAGGGATCAACAGCGAGGAATATATGGCATGGAAGAACCCGATACAATTGAAGAAAGACTTACTGGAGCCGTGCGTGCAATTTCTGTCGGCACCTCTGAAAACGAATTAATAAAAGGTCGAAAGCGACTTAGACGGAACTCTACCCCAATAAAGAGCATCATTGCCGGTTTTGATGAAGACACAGACGATTTAGACTAACTGGGATTATGTCATTTAGTATTTCAAGAGCCCTTAGGGACACATTTATTAATCTTTGGCGGAATTTCCAATATGCGTTGGCCGCCATTTTGACAGTTATAGTTTCTTTGTCTTTGGTCGGTGCGGCGCTGTTAGTAAAACAGGGAGTTGCTAATGCGACAGTTGAATGGTCACACGGTGTCGGAGTTTCACTGTGGATGAATGCCAATGCAAGTAATTCGGAAGTCAACGGTGTTTCTACACAATTAAAGGAATCTTCTTTAATTCAAAGCTGTAATTATTTGAATCATTCTGATTCTTACAACTTACTTAAAAGACTGTATTCCAATCAACCTGTTGTTGTTTCAGCCTTTACCGTTCAAACTACACCGACTATCTTTAATTGTGTTTTATCAAATCCAAACGATGCGGTGCAAGTTTATAATCAGTATAGCCATCAACCGGGAGTTTATACAGTGGTTTATCCCGGGCAAGAAATTAAAACAATGGAGAAAATTACCTCTATATTGCAATTGATTATGTTGGGGATGGCACTATTAATGGTTGTGGCATCGCTTGTATTAATTTTTGTGACAATAAGAATGGCAATATTTTCTCGCCGCAGAGAAGTTGCAGTGATGAAACTAGTGGGAGCGACTAACTGGTTTATTCGGATACCTTTTATGCTTGAAGGCATGATAGAGGGTCTGATCGGTGCTGTAATAGCATCGCTTTTAGTGTTTGCTCTCAGAAGTGTTATGGGTAACTTGGTCAAGAATACCGAAAAATTGGGGACTTCCGGCCAACCTTCGTTATTAAGCGCAACTGTTGCAACTTCACATGAGGCGATTATTATAGGTGTAATATTGATAGTTTCCGGAGCAATAGTCGGTGGTATCGGGTCTTTCGTTGCCGTAAGAAGATTCTTGGACGTTTAGTTAGGCATATTCGTGATAAAAGGTTGAAAGGTACAGTTATGAAAGGCGTTATTTTAGCCGGCGGGACCGGGTCCAGACTTAAGCCACTAACAGAAATAACAAATAAGCATTTATTGCCTGTAAATGATCGTCCGATGATCTCATGGGCCATCGAGGCATTAGTTCTAGCGGGGATTGACGAATTGATGTTGGTTACTGGCGGAACTCATGCCGGAGAATTTTTGAGGCTGTTGGGGAACGGTCATGCGCATGGATTAGAGAGGCTTCTTTACGCCTATCAGGATAAGCCGGGAGGAATTGCGGAGGCACTCGGACTTGCCGAGAGATTCGTCGGCGATGATCCGGTACTTGTTATGCTGGCAGACAATATCGTTGAATATAGCATCAAAGAAGCCGTGGAAAACTTTACAAAAAATCCCGTAGGAGCCAGAATAATTTTGACCAAAGCGGAAGAGCCTGAGCATTTAAGGCATTTGGGAGTTCCTGAATTGAATAACGGTAAGGTCGTACACATAATAGAAAAACCAGAAAATCCGCCTTCGGATTACGGAGTAACGGGTATCTATATGTATGAAGCTTCTGTCTTTGAGATAATTAAAACCTTAGAGCCATCGGGCAGGGGAGAATTAGAAATTACTGACGTAAATAATCATTTCATAGACAAAGATATGATGGCTTATGACATTCTGGAGGGTTTTTGGGGCGATGCAGGGGAGTCGATTGATGCTTATTGGAAAGTAAATGATTTTGTCCGCGCAAACGGCGCTAATAAACTACGTAATTAAACAATAATTTCCAGCAACGGTTTTTAATATCGCCGAGTTATTTATTTTCAAATTTTAAAATTTTTACTCTTTTTATTTCTTTTCACATAATTTCTTTTTGTATAAAAACAGTACTGACTTCTGTTTTAGTTTTTTATGCATCATGCCGATTGTTAGTATGTGAGATTTAAAAACTCAAAAAGTCTCTTTGGGAGAAATTCGGACGATAACGAAGTTTTAAATAGTTTAGATTCGCGATTTGCAAACGAATCGGGCGTTTATTATTCTGAATTGAACAGAGACTTGACGTTGCCGACATCACATGATGGTGATTTATATCGCAACCAACAAATTCAACAATTTCACAGCGGTTCGATTTATTATAATGAATTTGACTTACCGCTTCCGGTCGATGAAAATTCTGCAAATCAGAAACAATTCAACAAAAAAACCAGCAATATATTAAAAGTAGTTTTTGTGATATTTGCTTCAATGTTGGTAGGGGTAGGAATAGTTTTGATGTCGGGTTATAGTTCCGTTCAAAGGCAGTCGACTAATTCGATTCAGTATAAATACTTAAACAGTGAATTTGACAACAGTTCGCTATACTCAACAACGAGCCAACATCTGATCATACCCTTTAGCGAGTACATTTTAAAAAACTCATCTTTGTATGGAATTACTGTACCTAATCCGAATGGTTTTACGCTTTACCAGACACGATCGACTAACCTTTGGTCGATCAATGTAAGCAGTCAGGGTAAATACTATTGGATTCAAGTAGCGGTACTGACCAGCAAAGGTTGTGCTTATTTTGTAGATAACCATACTCCCAGTGCGATTTTTGGCGCAGGAATAGGGGAGTGGTATTCGGTAACTAATTCACAGTCTCTGGCTTGTTCGTCTTCGGTTACGCCGAGCGGAAAATATTTCTTAGGTTGGAACAAGTTTTAGGAGACACTTAAGGATTTAACCGCATCAGCCAATCTTTGTTTGCATACAGCGTAATCAACTTTTCCGGCTGCGCTTCTGCCAATGGAATCCACAAAAATGAGATGCTTCGGGATTTTATAAGCCGCTAATCTGGTTTTAAGATCTTCTCGAATCGAATCCGAATTGATTTGAACTCCAGGAGCACATTGAACTAGAGCGTTGACCGTTTCTCCGAATTTATCATCCTGGAGACCTACTACTACAGCATCCAAAACACCCGCAGACTCCTTAATGAGCTCTTCGACCTCTTCGGGAAAAACTTTTTCACCTCCGGTATTGATGCAAACAGATCCGCGTCCCAGCAGGTGAATCGTTCCGTCTTCGTCTACGGTCGCATAGTCACCTGGAACCGAATAACGTTCGCCATTGATTAGAGGAAAAGTCTTATTCGTCTTATCTATGTCTTTATAATATCCAATAGGTGTACGTCCCCTTAAGGCAAGTCTTCCGGCTTGATTAGAACCTCTAGGAATTTCATTATTATTTTCGTCGATAACTTTTGCCTCAGGTCCCAATACAAACTTCGCAGTATCTGTAATCGAATTAGAGGTCGTAACGCTAGCGCCCATTCCGATGGCTTCAGAGGATGAAAATATATCTGCCAACAAAAGAGTCGATTTGTGACGAAGCAAACCCTCTTTGACATTCGCCGACCACATAACACCCGACGATAACACCGCAAAAAGAGTATTTAAAGACCATCTACCGGAATTTTCGTCCAATGTTCTTAAAATGGGTTTGGCAAATGCATCTCCGACAATTGATAGGGTTTGAACTTCAAATTCGTCAACTAGATCCAGAAGTTCAGTTGGGTCGAAACTTCTTTTCTTTAAAGTAACTACCGTGCCCCCTCCGAGCAAAGCTGCAAATGCCGTAAATGCACCTGTTCCGTGCATCAAAGGAGAACCTGACAGATGAACGATTCCTTTACCTTTAATGACTTCGTTAACAACGTCCGTTGAACCCTCTCCGGGCCATTTTATGAAGTTTGAAGCGTTCAACAATGAAAATAGATCGTCTTGTCGCCACATAACGCCTTTAGGCATGCCGGTAGTTCCACCGGTATAAAGCAGATACAAGTCATTAGAAGATCGTTCATATTTCGGCTGAAAATCAGACGAATATAGAATACTTAATTCGGAGTAATTCGTAGCCCAAATCGGACAGTCTTGAGTGCCGTCATCAACGAATAGCCAGCCTTTGATTTTGGGCAGTTTATCTCTTATGCTTTCAATCTTCGGCACAAAACATCCGTGGAATATAACGGCACTTACATCTGCATTATCCCACAGATAAATTAGTTCATCTTCCACGTATCTGTAATTTGTATTAACAGGACAAACCGAAGCCTTAAACCCGGCAAAAAGAGATTCCGTAAACTCTGGACAGTTATAAAGATATTGAGCAAAACCGTTTTGGCGATCCACTCCGATATCTATTAACCAGTTTGCAATTCTTGAGGCATTTGTATTGAAAGTTGCCCATGATCTAATGTCTCCTGTCGTAGCTAAAGCGGGGAGATCGGGTATAGTGTATGCAATAGCTTCAAAAACGTCCGCAAAATTCCATTCAGTCATATTCCTGTGCCTTCTAAAAATTATTATTTATTAAAAATAATACTGTAAATATAGTCGGAGTTTCAAGTACTTAACAACACAGTACGAAATATGACACCAATATGAAACCAGTTAGTTTTTATTCATTAAGGCAAATCATTAATTTTTACAGTCGCACTTTACGGTCCGTAGTAAACAATTTGAGTTTTGGTTACCGAATCGTGCAATGCCAAACCGCCATTAGCCCACAATGGCATTAAGATATCAACTATTCCAGCAAGCGCAATGATTTTGAGCAGAAAAAATGGAAAAGAGCCAAAAGCAAAAAGACCATACATCATTGCCATTCTTAAATAGCACGTTTGGAACGAAGGCTGTTGATTCGTGCCGCTCTTGATCACCCGTATTTTCATTACACGTTTACCTATTGTACCTTGAGTAGATGAATCTAGAAAACCGAAATATAAGCAATCTAATGCTATTACAATCAAATAAATTATAAAAGCGGCAGCATAAAAGCCACTATTTGAACTTACAGTAAATCCGTGGTTTGTCGAACTATATGTAACTGAATTATTATTCGAAAGAAATAAACCAGCTAAAATTGCATAAACAATATAGTTAGGGATTATCAAAATTAATGCGTCTAAAATAATTGCAACTATGCGCTTGCCCCATAAACTAGCCCCTGAAGATCCGCTCTGAGGGTTTTGCCCGTAACCGTAGTTGGCTGCATTTGGTTGGGGTGGTGCGTAATAGGATCCTCCACCGGGAACATTCGGGTCAGGTTGCCCTTGATAGGGATTCTGTTGATACGGATTAGCCTGAGGAGTTTGTGGATATCCTTGCTGTGGATTATTGTAAGGCGGAGGCATAGTTGGAAATTGCTGGTTCTGACCAGGATTGCCGTACGGTGAACCTGGAGGTTGTTGTCCGTACGGATCGGGTTGTTGTTGGGGATTATTAGGATCTTGTGCATTAGGGTCATATGGATAGTTAGTCACTTCTTTAGCCTTTCTTTAAACTCGTACCGATAGTTAATAATATCAGAAGAACCTGAGTTA
Organism: Acidimicrobiales bacterium; assembly: GCA_027371755.1. GTDB lineage: Bacteria > Actinomycetota > Acidimicrobiia > Acidimicrobiales > JABEUL01 > JAJZNL01. Next base: position 15,148 of record DAHXLF010000010.1, on the reverse strand, counting down.
ATTATTTATTTCAATAAAAAAGGGAATGTAGATACTGCTTTTGAGTATAACGGCTGAAAGTTTAACCACCCAGAGAACGAGCTGCCAACCTTTTCGGCTCGGGCTTCGGCAATATCGTTCGCAATCCGAAGCGGTTTACCGCAGCTGTCCGCCAAAATCTGAGCCTTACAAGACCGTTCCATAGAAATTAACCACCACACGGCCTCATCTATGGTTTGACCTACAGTCATTAAACCATGATTCTGCAAAATACAAGCCTTATTTTCCCCAAGCGTATATGCTATATTCTTAGCTTCTTCCACAGAACCAAAGGACAATTCGAAATCTGTATAGATAGAATGATCTTTATAGAAAGCGCAGGCTTCATAAGTAATTGGATCAAGTAACACGCCTAAAGACGAATATGCCTCAGCATACATCGTATGTGCATGCACAATAGACATGACATCGGTTCTGAGTGAATAAACGGCGCTGTGTATTACAAATTCATCATCGTTTATTGGATAATCTCCAGAAAGAGTGACTCCGTTAGTGTCAACTTCAACCAACTTAGACACCGAAACATCACCAAAAGAAACACCATATGGACTTAACCAAAAATGATCCAAAAATTCTGGATCTCTGACGGACAATAAGCCAGAAACGCCGTTATCAAAGCCCAATTCTCCCAGGGCAACGCATGAAGCTGCTAAATGTTCTTTGACATAACGCCGGTGAGCTTTAATAGTTTCAAATTCAGGTATTTCCCATCTTTTAATAGCCATACGTAAAGTTTAGCATTGAGTGTTCAATTTAAAGAATTATAGTAGTGTTATTTTTTACTTGACATAAGATATATTCTCGGCGGTTAAAACACGACGTCGATTCCACCTAATATCAACTTGTGCCCAGCGTTAGCTGAATGTTGTATTCGTATCCGCCGCTATATACAAAAAGCACAACGGTAGTACCAGGATTCATCGAATTCACTGCGTTAACCAATGCCTGGGCAGAGCCAATCGGCGTGGAATTTATCTTAACTATGACGTCACCAGGTTGTAGGCCAACCTGTGATGCTGGTGAATTGTTTACAACGCTTTCGACAACTGCACCGGATGCCGGCAAAGGCCCGATTCCATAATAGGATCTTGCAACGCTTGTAAGATCCCCAACGGTGATTCCCAGATAACCATGGGTGCTATTTGTGACTGAGGAAGTTCTCAAAACGGGTATAAGAGACAATATCTTTGACGCGGGTATCGCAAATCCGATATTTTGAGCTGGAGCATTGGCTGAGGACGACGACGCCGCCGCCGTGTTAATTCCAACGACATTTCCGTTAAAATCCACAAGCGGTCCGCCCGAATTACCCGGGTTTATCGGAGCATCCGTCTGAATCATGTTTGTAAGGGTTTCGGTCAGTCCAGTTGTTGGATCGCCGGCAGGAACAGTCCTGCCTACGGCTGAAATTATGCCTTCGGTTACGGTCGGCCCGCCCTGAAGGGCCAAAGCATTTCCAATTGCCAGCACCCATTCTCCTACCTGGAGACTGTTTGATCTTGAAAAATTTATAGTCGGAAGATTAGAAACATTTTGAATTTGCAGCAAAGCAACATCGTCTGTAGGATCTGTATTTATTAAAACAGCCTTTTTGGTAACATTATTGTTTGCAAATGTTACGGTAATCGATGTAGCACCCGCTATCACGTGGTTATTGGTAATTACCTGACCACTGGTGGTGATTACCACCCCAGTTCCCTGATCGGAGTTCCCGTTTGCCTGGCTTACGCTAATAGACACAACTGCGGGCAGTATTTTTTTTAATATCTGTTGTACTTGCTGTTGAGTCGGTTGAGAAATGGTACTTATATTCGGAGAAAATTGTTTGACAATGATCGTTTTTTGCACCCCAATTATATAGGTGACTGCCGAACCCACGAGTGCGCCAATTAACGCACAGCTTATAATTAAAAGAGCAAATAATTTAGGTTTGTTGTGGTTGAACAGGCGTTTATTTTTAATAGACTTCCGCGAATTACTTCCATCGACATCTATACTGGTAGCACCATCATTGATTCCGTCTTCAGTTTGAATCCTATTATTGTCACCATAATCAAAGGACTTTATTTCTTCAGTCAACGATGAATCTGCCGCTCCCCTATAATCCAAACCTTGCGACGGACCATTTAAGCCTTCGCTGGAATTTTCAACTATATCTTTTTGATTCGATTCAGTCTCTGCGTCTTTGGGACTGTCAAACGGATTTTCACTATAGATATCGCTCATGTATCTTCATTCCCTAACGTATTTTCAATATTAATAGATACTTTAGCTAATAAATTTGCCGGATTCCTTATGTTTTATGAAATTTTAAGTATTTTATAATTAAAACAAAAATTAATGCCAGTATTTTTCAATTTCGTTCTACCGTAAATCTATTAGCTTTCCTAATGTTTTATTAAAATCATTTTCCAGGGATTAGGAAAAATCGGAATTTTGACAACCGTACCCTTTTTTGCCTTATTAAAAACATTAACGTAATAGTTAAAATGATAGCCTGAAAAATTTGGGAAAAGCCAATCGCTCGGTACAGCCACAAAGGTTGCAACAAATAGTAAAAAAATGGCAAGCAGTTTCATAATATTGTTGTTTCCGACAAAAATGATCCACAAAAGTCCCGTAAATAGACTGAATATTAATATGAATTCATAGCGGACACTATCTCCTGGACCAATCATTAACGTCATGCTCGTAGTTTCCCCAGGACGGATTGATATAATGCCGCCGAGCATAATTAAGGTACCGTACAAAATCATAGCACGCAATGCAAAGTTTGACTTAATTAAAATCCAGCCAAATAAAATCGCTCCCAGCAGTAAACAAGCATCCCGAATCGAAGGTTGTGTGAACCAAACTCCACGGTATAGGTATCTATAATTGCGCATTCCAATCAAGCTGCCCATAATCACTTGACCCGTGAATACGTAGATTACCTCCTTCGCAGCATATATGAAACCATTTGGAAGAATTTTGGTATTAGAATTGCGAATAAAATACATTTGAAGAATTGAACACGCTACTGAAGTCATTAAAAGACTTAGACGATACCTGTTTTTTTCCGTAAGATATTTGGCCAGTACAAATGGTAACAGAAATATCGCAAACGGACCTGTTAGACATGTGGTAGCGAAAATGACAATATCTGCCATTATTTGCCATCTAGTTACTGGGCGCTTGGCGATAACTATAAATATTGCCAACAAGGCAAGTCTCCAATTGGAATTTGTCAATATAAGACTCACTTCAAAACTATTCGGCAAAGCTACATATGTCACACATAGGATTATTCGTTGCCATTGTTTAGGTAAAAGGACGTCCATCCTCGAAGACAATATATACAATAACGGTAACGTTTGAACTACAATTGCACAAATATTAAAAAACAACGGTCCGAACCGCAGCGGAAACAAAACATCAATTTGAGCCAATAGTCGTTGGAATGTCAGTAAATATCCGCTGTTGGGACGCGTAAAAGCACTATAGCCGCTGTCTGGCCTAAAGATGTTGCTTAAAAAACTGTAGTTGTAAGCATCCGTGTACCATGCTTGTCCATCTTCTGCATAAAATCTGGCATGGAATATCGAAGCAGGTCGACGAGAGATCATTAAAATTACGCACAAAACAATAAACAATGTATAGAAGAACAGTTTCTTCTTGGATGAAGATGATGTTTTGCGAATAATGGCCGCTACGAACCCACGCGTTTTTAAATACAGTTTTATGGGTGTTGAGGATTTTTCTACAATGGTATCTAAGTTGGTCAATTTTCTTATTGGTCTAAACGCTTTTTTTAATTTTTACCGAGATAAAGATCAGCGAGCGATATTAAAACTATATATTAGAATAAAACAATACAACGCGATATGATATTCGTCTATCTAAAGATACTACCTTTAAAAAATGTGTTATTTGTAGATCGCAATGTACGAAACTGCGTAATTTATTTATTCAATAAATAACAATTATAACGATGAATATTCGATTGAAGTTAAACAATTTTAATATTATTTAAACATTGACACGAATCTTGGCAACTTTTAATTGAGACCACCAAATTTTATATTAAAATTAAAACCAATATTATTAAAACATCTAACAATTCTGTTACAACTACGCATTAAAAAATATGGCATATCGAATTGATATTGAAATAACCAGCATAAGAGACTTGAATACTTTTACCTGGAGAAAACTAGGCGCAAAACAGCCAAAAGGCATTGTGTCTAAACAAGTTATAGGATCTTCGGTTAAAGTCGGAGATTCATTCAAAGTGGAAATCGAACAGAGCCTTGACGGTATAGACATTGTATCGGTAATCGACAGTAAGAAGAAAACGCAAGAATCAAACTCCCAATCAATTGAAATAGGCATCAAAAAAGATAAGCAGATGCCCAAAGTAACGCTTACCCCGGCTGATAAGAAAAAATCGAAATCAGGATCATTTCCAAAGCACGACAAATCTGACAAAAAATTTGACGGAAGAAGAAGCAAAAACGAGAATGCGTCAACGGAGAGAAAACGACCCACATATCTAAAGGTTTCTTGGGATAAAACCGATGCCTTAATGGAATCTTTGTCAGTTCAAGAAAAACCGATTGCGGAATTTCTGGTGAAAGGTGGTTTGCCAGCAGTGAGGGCTGCGATTAAAAAGCAGAACGAAGAAGCTAAGGCCAATAATATGCCTGAAGTTACCGAAACGGGTCTTATCTCTATTGCAGAAAAGCTTCTTCCACAAATACGAAGAGTCCAGTGGGAAGACAGGGCCGCATCGGCTTTACTTGCAGGTTCAAGATGTCCGGTTCGTGAGCTGAAATCACTGCTAGCTTCAAGTGATCCAAAGGACGAATCCATTAAAGAACAAGTTAATAATCTAAAGTCATTGGTTAAAACTGTTGTAGAAGAACAAGTTCAACAATGGAAGACGGATCTAAAAAATAAGGCAGAAAACGGTGAAATAAAAGAAGCTCTCGAATTGTTGGCGAGCCCGCCTGACAGAACCGCAAAAATTGAAGCAACATTGCTCGAATTGATTGTTAACTATACTAATGAAAAATTGAGAGACGAGGTCGAGCCAGATCACTGGATTGAAATAATTGAAATGATCGCTAGTTCTTCTTTAAGAACTAAAATAACTGTAGAGAAAATACCATTTGACGCTACGGGTGCTACAGTGGCTTGCGCAAAAAAATTCTCGGGTTTTATCCCTTCACTGGCTCCTTTGTTGGGACTTAAAATACCCCCTCCCCCAAGAGTGTCAAAAAACACCTTGATCATTAGTCAATAAATGTTCAATAAGTTAGCATAACAAAATTTTATTTAAATTTTGCATTTAGTTATCTACTGATAATTAAATAATTAAGTTAATGAGATATACCCATTCAAACATTACATATTCGATTGACTTTTGGACAAATAAATATCAATCTAATAATTTTGACATTATGATTAAACCACCTTTGGCACCGATAGATTCGAACAACGATTTTGAAGCCAAATCGCCCGCCAACGAGTAAGACTCAATCCTCAATTTGCAATAATCATTTTGTCCTGATTGATCTGAAAGTACTAATTTGTCTATATTATTCTCGAGATATCTGTACATTTTAGTAGCTATTCGCTGTCGGCGATAGTTTGGGGTTACAATAATAAACAGTATTGAAACGACGTTTTCGACATTTACAAATTCAACAAATCCAACAACATTGGCATCAACCTTTGCAATTAAAAATAGATGCCTTTTTGAAGGCCAAAAACTCAGATAGCTTTTTAAGGTGAGTCCTCCCCGTTTTGAGTCCAGTTTAGCCGTTTCCGATAGTTTTAAGTCAGTAATAATAGCCCAATCTTTGGCAGATATCTCCTCGATACTTTTATATATTGTAAAACCTAACAGGTCTTTGGCAACGGTATCATCGTTTAGGTTGGCTTTATCATCGTCATATTTCATTATGGGTGCACTTTAAAAACCAATATTATAGTCTTCGGAGAATTCGTTAATTAATAACATATTCGAAGTCTAGGGCTAAATAAAGAATTTGAAGATATTTTTAATGGTCAAGTTAATAGGGCTTCTAACTTGGCCAGTACGGTTCGTCGTTTGCGATGGTCTAGTTCGTAGCTAAAGATCAACCGAAGCTGATCTTGCTGCAATCCATCAAGGCGCGAAATTACCTGTGACGCAGCTAAGGTGTCGTAACTAGCGATACCCAATTGATCTGAATCAACCGATTTTTGGACTTTGTCGGTACCTATGCGATTATTAATTAAATCTGGTACAGTCGCCTTATCTTTGGTGGCCATAGTATTGTTTTCGCCCTTGTCAGAGTAAGGCCCTGAGTGATTTAGGTTTATGTTTTGATTAAAATATTTTTCTACAAATTGACGCGATGTTAAAGCAAATTGGCTGTGAATTTGTCTAGAACCATACTCGGTTGCGATCTTGCCAACCGCCCTAGCCATAGCCGTTTTAGAGTCAAAGGTAGCTTTACCTACTTCACTGGCATGGGCTACAGCATCAGATGCTAGTTTTATTGCACCAATGGGCGCAAATACTGCATAATCAATAAACTTCTCAACCGAATTTTTCTTTGTCATTTTGTTAAATTGTAGATAGGTAAGAAATGTCGTAAATAATCAATAAATATAAGGTTAAAGGATATTTGTCCAATTTGCAAATACGTGCTTTGAATCGAGCAGCCGATTGCCAAAACATGGGACCAGATCTATATACAATCCAAACAAATCTGTTTTTTCTTATCAGCAAGCTGATTTAATTTTTTAACTAGAAAACACGAACTGCAAGTAAACTCATCATCTTGCTTGGGAATTACGTCAGCGATATCGTCAATCGGATCGTCGTCGAAATAATACTCCCCGTCATCGTCTTCATCGGGGTGGTCGCGATAATCAAGATTTTGCTTTATTAGAACTTCAACACTTGATTCGTCTTCATCAACCTCCTCGTCCTCATCGTCGTCGAGATCCTCGTCATCGACGATGTCATCTTCATCCTCGTCAATATCCTCTATGGCCTCCAAATCCTCGATATCTTCGATATCCTCAAGATCATCCAACTCTGTCAAATCCTCGATATCTTCGATATCCTCAAGATCATCGGCTTCTCCTTCGAACTCGCCGGAATCCTTTTTTGGCATTACACTCCTCGCATTATTTCAATTTGCAACACAATAGATTATAACCACCCATAATTCACAGTCAATTCTTAATCGTAAGTTCTGGAACATAAGATGATGTTATAGCTGTCGTTTATTTAAAATAAAATTTTGTTACATGCATAATAGCAAACTATAACCGAATTATTGCAAATATTACAGTAGTTTTTTTAAGAAATAACTAAAAGTAAACCCGGACGACCTTTGGAGCCACCAACTTTTGCCTTGATGTTATCTACTCAGTCGTCCCAGCGGTTTACTCATCGCAACAGCCCCATCATCAAACTAATAAAATTTTCCGAAGGGACATCAATAGTTAACTACATTAACACAAATTTTGCAAGTAGATTTTTAAAAATTTTGTTGATCTAGAAACAGATATTTAAAAACAATCGAAGTTCAAATTTTAAGAAATAACGCTCTTTTTTTCTAACCGCCGTAACGCATCCAAGCGTTCAAAATCGTTGTCGCTGTAATCTACATACTTCATTGAATCGGCCACCAGACCGTGCTTTGCTTTACCGGCAATGAGTTCATGCATTTTTTGAGCAACCTGTCTATAACTGGCATGACCCTGAGGCGAAGATCTTAGTTCTATCAAGTGCATTGCCTCTCGAGCATTCATTTCCATTCGATATCGTACATTAAAGCCCAAACAGAGGCTATATGGAGCTTGCTGCTCAAAATGATCAGCTAACTTATGATACAAAGATCTGGAGATATCAAAAGTCCGTTCGTAAAGGTCTCCTTGGTTTGCCTGTTCGATCAAACTCGGAACCGAGTATCCAAGATTAGGCGAAAAATCTTGCCACTCAATTGTAAGCATACGATGACGCTGAAGATCCCTAAATGCACCATAATCGGAAACTATGTCAAACTCGTATTTACAAGACTCAAATGCTCTGCCGGGCTTATGTCTACGATTTTGTCGGTCGCCCACATAGGTTTCGAACAACGCCTTTTTTTGCTCGAAAGGCATTTTCTTAGCCTTTTCTATAAGTATGTCTAAAGATATATTCGAGTGCGCATAAAGAATATTGGCAATAATTTTATCCTGCCCGTCCTTATCATAAGATACCAACTTTACGATATTTTCTGAATTGGCATTGTGTGCGACCGTTTTAGAATCGACCGATAATACCTCTTTGACCAGTGAATTTACTCTTGCATTGCTATCTACGAAGTATTTGGACCAGGCCACTCCTCGGTCTTTTCGATCTACCCTACTTAAAAATGATGGAATTACTTTTTTAAGTTCGTGAGTTATCATTTTGGCGTAGTAGTTGGCTTCAGGCAAAAGTGATGCTCGCAACTTCATAATTAGCAACTCAAACGACTGGCCCGTGCCGTAAATACCAACATTAGATAACGCACCTGCTGGCAGTAATCCTCTCGTGGTATCCAGCGCTTTTGCCCTAATAGCTTGCCTCCAGACGAAATCTGAGTCGCCTTTAGGCTTACTGTACGTAGTATTTAGGTATGCAATTATATTTTTCAGAATCGACGAATAATTGTCAAAGATAGTATCCATCTGACCTACGAAAATTGCACCAAGTTTGGAATCTAATATCTGTTTGTCTCTGTAATATCGATAAAGTCCGTTTGTTAAACGCGTATCATAGGCGATGTATCTTGTAGATTGTTCCAAATACGCCTGCAATCTTGACCATTCTAAGATTTTTGTAAGTAAGTTAGAGGACTGCTCACAAGCTAAATGTACACCACCTAACTGTGCAACCGAATCATCACCATACTCAAAAAATACCTTTTCGTATAGCTGCTCAGCTCTTTTTAAACCTATTGTGGCGTCTAAGGTAATGTCGCCTTCGAGATCCAGATCGCCGACAAATTCGTCTAAGAACAGCCTTCTGAGGCTCTTAGGTGATCGTGAATATCTAGCAAAAAGAGCACCTTTTACGACCTCAGGAAGATTGACAAGTGCAAATACCGGTTTGTCTAAATTTGTGAAATATCTTTTAAGAATAATTGCTTCAGCCGGTGTAAATTTCTCTGTGACGTATATTGACATGACAAATATAAACTTTAGGTAATTTTTAAATTGAACTAGTGTTATTAATCAAATTACCACTGACAGTAATAATATCACGATCCAAAAGGCTGACGAGATCCTTAAATACGTCCCCGCTAGTACGGTTACTAAAGACCGCAGCCAACTGGTTTGCCAAATCAATCATTGTACGAATATTTTTAATTAGCTCGCCTGCTGATAAAAAACCTTTTTCCACCACATACTCAAACGGTACCTGTTTGGCCCAGTTGATTGCAGACGCCACAAACATCGGATCCGGCTCTTTGGTCGGCTGGAAGTTAAATCCATATTCGATTGATTGAATAGCCTCAAAGGTCTCTTCTAAACAAAGTAGGCTTTCCTCCACTCCAGGATTAACAGCTAGGGTTTGGTGAAAATGTTCTTTAGCCTTTTTAGCAAAGTTCCTGTTTCCCCCACGTCTTTCAAATATACACGCCGCCAATATCGCACAGACAGATAGTGGATCCAACTTGCCCAAGCCAAAATTCAATACGAATTGATGCAACAACAAATCGCTTTCAGAATAAATACTTTTTAGCTCATATCCATTTTCGGTAATAAATGAGTTATTTATATATCCCAGCGATGTTAATATTTTTTGGCGTTGATTAAACTCTCGAGTTAGGTTTGCATTACCGCGGTATTTGGCAAACGTTTTATTCAAAAAAGCACGAGCTTTTTCGGCGCTAAACCTATTGAGGAGATTGAGCACCGTATTGTATGTAGGTTTAAAATTTGAATTTACTACATATTCGCTGTTTTTTGCAATTTCAAACAATGTGCTCGGAGGTGTCTTGTGATCTACGGGGAGAATTACCCACCCTAAATCGTCTAGCCCTCTTCTCCCCGCTCTTCCGGACATTTGCGTAAATTCAAATGGATCCAACTGTCTGATACCGAAGTCGTCCCGTTTGGAATAGCTATCAATTACAACGGTTCGTGCCGGCATATTTATGCCAGTTGACAGCGTTTCGGTTGCGAATACAACTTTTATTAACCCTCTGAAAAACAGAGATTCAATAATCTGTTTGACCGGAGGTACAACTCCACTGTGATGGCTTGCCACACCCATTGCCAATCCCTTCAGTAAAGTGTCTATACGAAGTGCCATCTGATCCCTGTGGGAGATTGCACTTAGGGCGTATTCGGTGTATTTTTGTACCCGTTTAGAGTCCGATTTACTGATAAGCGGAACTCCGTATTTTATGTAATCGCTTACTGCAAAATCGCATGCATTTCGAGAAAATATAAAATAGATTGCCGGAAGTCGCTCGGTTTCGTTTAGATTGTCAATTACCTCAAATCGGTTTGGCTTTAAAATTTGAGTAGAGTTTGATCGGTATAGTGATCGCTCAAGGTTGCTGATTTTTTTGTATGATTTATTAGAATCCAAACTAATCGTTTTTAAAGAATAGTTAGCGTCGGGCGATATGTAATACAGGCCGGAATTCAATGGCACCGGTCTATTAGAAGACTTTATTATAAATGTATCACCGTGCACCGCCGAAATCCACCTCCCCATTTCAGCCACGTTAGAAATTGTCGCAGACAAACAAACAATTGGAACCGAGTGGTCCAAATTAATTATTATCTCTTCCCATGTCCCTCCCCTAAAGCGATCCTTAATAAAATGTATTTCGTCTAGAATTACAAGACCTAAGTTTTTGTTGACATTTTCGGAATATAGTTGATTCCTTAAAACCTCTGTGGTCATAACCACAAGATGTGCGTCGGGATTAACGGTTGTATCGCCCGTAATTATTCCAACCTCATCCTCTCCAAATATATTTACTAATTCTTCATATTTCTGATTTGATAGCGCTTTAATCGGAGCCGTATAGATCACCGACTTGTTCAAATTCAGATATTTTGTAATTCCGTACTCGGCTATGAGCGTTTTGCCCGAACCTGTTGCGGCCGACACAAGCACAGAAAATCCAGCATTAATGAATGCTATTGCATCACTTTGAAACTTATCAAGTTTAAAACTGAAGTCTTTTAATTGATATTTCATTTGTTCATAGTTATTATTTATAAATCTTGACGTTAATGACCGTTTTGCTTAAAAATATTGCAGATAGTAAAGGATAACGTATTCTTACAATTCAATAGAAAAATACTAAATAATATTTAACTTAAAGAATCAGTCACTTTAGGACTACTTCTGACAAATATTCTTCCCACAATTATCGCTAATTCATAAAATATGTAGAGTGGAATTATCATTGCAAACATCGAAAATGGGTCTGAACTGGGAGTTAATACGCCTCCCGCTATCGTTATTAGAATCATGGCATATCGCCTAAAGTCTTTAAGCTGAACGTAAGTTACAACTTTAAGAAGCTCAAGGCCCACCAAAACTACCGGAAACTCAAATGTTACTCCGAAGATTAACATCAACGCCAGCAATAGACTTATATATTTATCGGCCGTGTAATTTGCATATAGGTTATTACCAGCAACAGCCGTTAACCATTGCAATGCATGCGAGTAAGTTATATAGGCTATGCCGGCTCCCAATAAAAAAAACACGGCTATTGCGATATAAATAGGATATAGGTATTTTCTTTCTTTTTTAGTTAGACCAGGAGCAATAAATTTCATTAGCTGATAACTTATAAACGGAAAACTAAGAAGCAATGCAGAATAAGCGGTTATTTTTATTCTGACAGCGAGTCCGTCCAATGGGGACAGCAGAATGAGCTTACAGTGGTCAATATTAGCCGAACATAAGGGGTGAGTTACGAAATCCAAAATATAGTTATAGCAGACATTAGTGATCCCGATTGCTATGACGAATATGATGACACTCTTAATAAGGCGTGACCTAAGCTCAACTAAGTGTTGCATCAAAGGCATAGACTCTTGATCGTTGTTGATCGTCGCTTTTTTGAACATCTTCAATTTAATCTTGGATCTTCAACGGACCATATTAAATTGCCTTCACCAAATCTGTTTATCGATGATCTGAATCGTGTATCGCCTGCAGCTCCAGATTGGTTTGTCTCGTCAAATAATTCGTTATTTGTAGAAGTATTCTCAAGTGAAGCGGTCTTATTTATGGCGCTCCCGGTAATGTAAGACGAAATATAACGAGACGGTCTGACAATTGATCTAATTTGATTAATCTGACCTATAATCTCTTCGGACGGTACGTCTGGAGCTACATTTTTTAATTCCTGAGTAAACTTTTCCTTATAATCATTTAATTTAGATGCGAAATTACCAGCCTTTCTTGCCAATCCGGGCAGTTTCTCAGGGCCAACGAAAATAATCGCTACTACAAGTATTACTAATATTTTCTCGGGATCCAAATTAAACATGTTTTTGATTGGCTAAAATAGCAATTCCATATGTTATTTTAGCCAATCAAACATGAACTAAGTGTCTAATGAAAGTTACAAAAGATTTAAAATAGTTACGTTTAAGCTTCCTCAAAACTTTTCTGTTGCTTTCAACACTTAAAACATAGTTTTTCAGACGTTCCGTATTCTCTAAAATGCTGTCTGTCTGCGTTTTTAATCGCTCAATTTGAGTCGGCATGATAATAACTATTAGACCGACAGTTATTATCATAAACACTGTTGCCGTATAAAGAAGTGCTTGATTCACTTTAAGCTATAACCACTTAAATATAAATGATCCGTGTCTCCACCATATAAGATCAACTTTGCCTATTATTAGTGACCCGCTAACCGGTCCAAAATATCGAGAGTCTTTAGAATCGCCCCTGTTGTCGCCCATCATAAAATATTGGTTGGAACCAAGATGTAAGGGTTTACAATTCGCCTGTCCCTGGTAAGGTTTTGTAGAATACAAAATATCATTGTAAGGAACTGAGCAGATTCGCGGGAACGATACTGCCTTAGCGGCTGGAGTGAGCCATGGTTCGTTTAACACCTTGCCGTTGACATAAATGGTGCCGTTCGTAGAGGACCAAATAGTTTGGTTGGGAAGTCCGATAACTCGTTTGACCAAGTCCGTACCAGGCGGTTCGCCGGTATCGGCAGGGGGGTTATGAAAAACAACAATATCACCGACATGAACGGAGTGAAAGTCATAAGCGAGTCTATTCACAATAATTTTGTCACCTATTTGGAGAGTTGGTATCATCGAGCCACTAGGGATGTAATAGTCACTGATTACGAATGTTCTCAACAAAATGGCAACTATTAGGGCAACAGCGAAAATAATTATCCATTCGGTAACGATTTTTTGAATGCGTTTTTTCTTCGGAGTTAGATTCGTATTAGAGGTTCTGTCCCCTGAATCATTTACACCGCCGTCGGTGGTTGACTCTAAATCCATCCCGGTAATATCGTGTCCTTCATTGTCGACATTTTGTGAAGTCATACTATCAACTTTAATACACGGGTGGATTTAAACTTTTTCATGATTACAAATCCACTACTGAGCATCCGCTACCTCCCGTAAATTTGCCAGGTCGTCAACTGGTTAAAATTAATTATCATGAACAATCTATTAGGGATGACATTACAGATACGTGACGAGCAACGAAGCTTTTGGAGAAACCCACCAGCGGCGGCATTTACATTCGGCTTTACGGTAATGTTTCTGGTATTATTCAGTGCCATATTTGGTAATCAAAAACTTTCACTTCATGGTCTTAAATTCATTGATTACTTTGTACCGTCAATAATCACGCTCGGGATTATCAGCAGCTGCTACACCTCAGTAGCGATGCTTGTCGTTACGAGAGCTAAGAATGGTGCATTTAAGCGATTAAAATTAACCCCTTTGCCAAATTTTGTTTACGTAGGAGGAATAATTGGCAGTTCATTAATTACCGGATTCATACTAACCGTAGTAACTATGGTTTTTGGTATGGTTTTTTACCATCTTGGACTTCCGAACAATATGTGGATTTTTTTACTTTCGATACTGGTCGGTTCAATAACGTTCTGTTTACTTGGAATTTTAGTAGCTACGTTAATTCCAAATCTTGAAGCGGCACCTCCGATTATAAACGGCATAATTTTACCATTGTACTTTATAAGCGGTACTTTTTATATGGTCCCTTCCAATACCCTAGTTGCAAAAATTGCAGAATGTTTTCCAGTTCGCCCTTTTATAATGACAACATTTTATTCGTATCAAAGTACAAAATACGTTCCGACTAATTTTAATAGCGGCGGATTTCTTGTCTTATGTATTTGGGCAGTATTTACTGCTATATTAACCGTTAGACGAATGAAATATTTAGGAACAAAAAAACATTAATTGGTCTAACTAAGGGTTATTTTCAGATGTTAACTGTTAAGACTTCGATATAGGAAATATTTAGGACTCACATTTTTATTCAACCTAATTTTTCAGGCGGTGGCAAAACGTGACATTGAAAAAACTCTTTACTTCATTGTATGGAACATAGGGGCTGATATCGCCATTGGTACTCCTCTCCATCGGGATTTTGGAGGCGAGCTGATCTGTGCGGCACAAAAGATACATGCGACTTGCTGAAAATTGTGCCGACAATATTTAAAACATCTTGCGGAAAGCATCCTACGTAAGGAATTGCATACAGTACGCTAAATATGTATTTGATGTAATTACAAAACAAGGAAATACCACAATATACAATACATTGCTTCTAAGATAATCAAGTTCGTTAGTGTGGAGTTTGATTCTGCTTTCCAATTAGTATAACTGGACAAATTAGGGGCATTATATTCATCGTACCGGCTCTGAATAAATCACGATGCCAACGTGAATCAAATTAAGAATTCGTAAAAGTAGATTTCATCTATTGATCATACAGCATCCAACAAAATACAACCATACTAGTGTAGTGTCCCCTTAATGGGCAGCTAGTTGTGATAATATGGGAGTATGAATAATCCTGCTCCTCCTTTCTTCACATTTCCGAAGT
>DAHXLF010000109.1 GCA_027371755.1 Acidimicrobiales bacterium | reverse complement strand
ATTGTCGTTTCATTAAATTCAATGCCGTGTATTTTTAAAGGACCGGCAATAATGCTTCTGATGGATTTCGACGGGTTGTAGTAATGTATTTGGGCAAAATATGTGAAGTAGGTGAATCCGAAGAAATAATAAAAGAGCCTGCACACCCCTATACGCAGGCTCTGATTGATTCTATATTGGACCCTAACGATGAAGGCTTCATTCCAGACGTATCAACCCATGAATTAACGGGCGAGGTTTCAAGTTTTGAAGACCCTCCAAGCGGATGTAGATTTCATAGGCGTTGCCCTTTGGCTCAAAACATATGTAAACTGACCGAACCCACCCTGTCTAAAGTTGGCGAAGACAGATTCGTGGCTTGCCACTTCCCGCTCAAGTCAATTCAACAAGATGTTGCTGACGAAGCCATAACTGAAGATACAAAACTATAACCAGTCGTCAAAGCACTTATGTCTACAACCATTCTCAGCAGCAAATAACGTGTTTTGAAGAAGAAAAATACGAGGTGTTTTTGAGCACAAAACAAACTAAAATAGATGGAATAAGACAAATCGGTTCATATTTTAGGAATCATGGGCAAGCGACTCATAACACGTAAACAGAAAAGACTTCAAAAATCAATATTCGTCAAAAAATGGGGAAGAAGAACCATTTGGCTGATTGTGTTTGCCTTAATCGCCAGTTCATTGGCGATTGTGGGTCATATTGCGTATTTCTATTACCGCTCAGACCATGTCGGCCATCAGCTTTCGGTTAAAGAACAGAGACTCATTACCCAAGTTCAACAAAGCTCTGGTTCAAAAGTTGTCCCATGCAATCCTCCCAGTCAAAACAGTTCAAGTTCCAACCCCGCAGGTTTACTAACCATTCCCGCTATCGGGCTCCAAAAAGCCCCGGTAGTGCAAGGTACCAACGGGCCTCAACTCGATGTCGCAATAGGTCACGTTAATACGTCAGTTTGGCCGGGCCAAGTGGGAACATCGGTACTTTCGGCTCACGATGTAACATGGTTCAGCCACACTCCAAGTTTAAATCAGGGAGATACCATTGAATACGAAACTCCATGCGACATATATACCTTTAAGGTAACGACGCATAAAATAGTGTCTTCGCAGTCAAACGTAATCAATACGAACTACCCTTCTTTGGTATTAGACACCTGTTGGCCCATTAATGCTTTATACCTAACGTCTTCGAGGTACCTAACTTTTTCTACATTCGTTTCAGAAGTCCCAACTTACAGGCCGATCACCACCAAGCTGAATACAGCGGGTACTTTAAATATTCCCGCCAGTCCGGCATTAGCCGCCGCAGCTAAGTTCACATTTCCTTATCTTCCGTTTCCGCTAGGAATTCTTTCATTTTCGGGAAATCCAAGTCCGGTATGGGAACAGAGCAACAGTCCAATTAATGCAGAAGTTCCCGTAGTCGAAGAATTCTATGATGCAATTTACTCTGCTCAACATGTAAATCCAACCTGGTTTAGCCAGGTAGCTCCGAATGTACAGTTCAAAAATACTTACGTAATCCAAAATGCCTCCAAAATTATCTATCAGGGCGACGTAAACCCGACTCTAATAGTCCAACAGAAGAACCTTACGGGATATTCAATTTCAGGATACTTTATAATCTACGGGGGAAACGCTCCGGGCAAATATTCCTATGCGGTAAGCGGTACGGTTATAAAAAATAACTTACTCATAACCTCCTTTGCTATGGCCGCAAGCAACTGAAACCTTGTAAGATTAATTTTTATATAAAACTTTATTTTAAAGCGGACTGAATTCTAAATCCACGATTAAACAAGATTTTTCTTAAGACCAGATAAGTTTGACCGTTTGTGCTTTGAGATTAAAGCGAAACCTTATGACACCTTAAATCACCACCGAAATTTAAATCCAAATCGACACGAACATAGATGATCTTGGGATCGACTGCAATTATATATTCATAGGGATAACATCTAACTAAAATATTTATTGATAATTATGAATGACCTTATTAATATCTGTTTTGTCTGTACTGGAAATATCTGTAGGTCTCCGATGGCTGAAGTCGTATTTAACGAAACAGTTGCTGCCGAAGAACTTTCCGTGATTTCAGACAGCGCAGGAACTGGTTCGTGGCACGTCGGACAAGATATGGACAGGCGCGCCAAATTTGCGCTTTTAAATTCTGGCTATAACCCCAAACGCCATAGGGCCAAGCAGTTTGATCCCGATTTCCTAAACGAAAGAGAATTGATACTTGCTTTGGATCGCGAGCACCTTCACGATTTAAGAAAAATCGATAAAAATTACAACCACGGCAGAGCTTACGACAAAATTGTGTTGCTGACGGATTTTGACAAAGAATCAAATTCCGATTTCGTTCCGGATCCGTACTATGGTGACGAAGGCGACTTTAAGTATGCTTTATCACTTATTGAATCTGCAATAAGTGGGCTGATGGTTAGCCTAAAGCAGCTAAAGCTGAATAAAGTTCGTGACTAAAACAGTTATAATTAAAGACTTTTTTTTGAACCTAAAATCAGATTTCAAAGGCACTGTCAGACTCGATAGCGCCGATACAATATTCGTAAAATTCTTAGCTAATCCGCCTTCAGGATTTTTTGAGGCAGAAATCAACGGTTACAAGTTGCTAAAAAAAGCCATCCCTGCCAATATACCTAAGATATTATTCACCTGTAAAAACGGAATAGCTTTGGAATTAGTTCAAAGCCGACCCGTTGACATCACTTCTATACACAAACTGGCCGAAGTCGTCGCCGCATTACACAGCTTTGAAGTCGACAAGTATGGAGCAAATTGGAAAGGGTTTATTGGTCCTTTATACATGGACAACACTCCTAAACAAGGCTACGGTGAATATTTCCTGACAAACCGAATAGAACCTTACGTTAAAACTGCATACGATACCGGATTGATTTCAAACAATTTAAAAGAAAAAATCCTACAAATCGCAATCGATTTCAAGGACGGGTATGACGAATCCAACACACCTCGTATCGTACACGGAGATCTCTGGAACGGGAATATCATTTTTTCCGATGAGCCATACGTAATCGACCCCGCCGCATATGCCGCTGACCCCGAAATTGATCTTGCAATGATTCACCTATTCAACATCCCATATCTAACTGAATTCATGGCGACATACAAGACAATTGCTTTACTCAAAGAGGGATATGAATATCGAATTTTGGTAAACCAACTGTTTTACTTACTCGTTCACGTACTTCTTTTTGAAGGACATTACGTCAATGAATTAAATTCAGTTGCTGACCGCTGCATAACACAAAAGTAGTTTTAGTTAGAGATGTACAATTATTTTAAGAACTTGTATTTTAAGAACTTGCCGCTTTTACAATTGCATCCATCTGTGAATTAACTTTTACCTCTCTGGGCAACTTATCGACGGCTTCTGCAAAATTATCCAGAGTCCAATCTTTATCGACAGCGACTTCTTGAGCTATTGACCATCCCTGATAAATGCCTACAGAGCCACCGTAAACCGAAAACACCTGCCCAGTAAATTCACAGCCGTCGGCACTTAAATACGATACCAGCGGTGAAATATTCCCCGGATCAAAAACAGCTTTTTCCATCACATCAGACAAACCGGGTGTCTGCATCGTCATTCTGGTTCTGGCAATCGGAGCGATACAGTTGACCTTAACGTTATATCTGCTTAACTCTTGCGAATGTACTATAGTCATGGCGGCGATCCCGGCTTTTGCAGCCGAATAATTTGTCTGTCCGACGTTCCCGTGCAGACCTGCGGCCGACGATGTATTCACAATTGTCCGAGGCGCATCAACTCCTGACTTGTGTTGATCTCTCCAATATTCTGCGGCAAACCTGCTGACTGCAAATGTACCTTTAAGGTGAACAGCCACCACGAGATCAAAATCTTCTTCTGTCATGGACACAAGCATATGATCCCTAAGAATCCCCGCATTATTCACCACGCCATGAAGATCACCAAAAGCATCTAATGCAGTCTGTACAATTGATTTTGCTCCGTCAAAATCCGTGACGCTGTCGGTGTTGGAAACTGCAGTTCCACCAGCGGCAGTTATTTCACCCACTACCTGTTCGGCGGCCGACTGATCGGATCCGGATCCGTCCGTAGAACCTCCTAAGTCATTCACGACCACCAAAGCTCCGTGTTTTGCAAGGTAGAGAGCATGTTCGCGACCTATGCCGCGTCCTCCTCCAGTCACAATTACAACCCTATTTTCTAAACTTACCATTATTAAATTGTTCCTTTCTCATACATCGTTACAACAGCCGCTCCACCCAAACCAAGATTATGCGAAAGTCCAACCTTGGCATCATTGACTTGTCGTTTATCAGCTTGGCCGCGAAGCTGCCGAACCAGTTCGCTGCACTGTGCCAATCCCGTGGCTCCAAGCGGATGCCCTTTGCTGATCAAACCGCCCGAAGGGTTAACTACCGTTTGACCCCCGTATGTAGCCGCACCGGAGTTTATAAATTCTCCCGCCTGACCTTGCTGACACAACCGAAGCGCATCATAAGTTATTAATTCATTTGCACTAAAACAGTCATGCAGCTCCACCACATCAATGTCTGATGGACCTTTACCCGAATCCTCATAAACAAGATCTGCGGCGGATCTTGTCATGTCAAAACCGACTAACTTCATATCACTGCCTGAAAAGGTTGATTCAAAATCGGTTGTCATAGCCTGAGCCGTAATTTCAATTGCCCTATCTTCCAATTTGTGTTCTTTTACAAAGCGTTCGGAGACAACTATAGCAGCAGCCGAGCCGTCTGATGTGGGACAGCATTGCAGCTTGGTTAAGGGATCATGAATCATCGGAGCGTTCATGATATCTTCAAGTGTATATTCATCTCTGAACTGCGAATACGGATTGTTCACCGAATGCCGATGATTTTTTTCACCAATTCTTGCGAATGCCTCTGGTGTCACTCCATATTTTTCCATATACTCCCTACCTGCGTTTCCAAACATCTGAGCGGCAGGAGGCGCTGCGGTTAAACCGCGAATAGAGTTCATTGTGGCAAAGTGCTTATCGATAGGCACGGTTCGATCCGTATATTTTACCCCAAGTGAACCCTTTTCCATCTTTTCAAAGCCGAGCGCAAGTACGCAATCGGCCAATTGTCCCAGTACAAATTTACGCGCCAGATACAGAGCGCTTGACCCCGTAGAGCAGTTGTTATTTACATTCACAGCCGGAATCCCGGTAAGCCCAAGCTCGTATAAAGCTCTCTGTCCGGCAGTTGAATCTCCAAAACAGTAGCCTATGAAAGCTGTTTGAATTTGTGAGTATTCAATACCGGCGTCCAATAAAGCTTTTGTTCCGGCTTCTTTGGCCATTTCCGGATAATCCCAATCCTTGAAGCCGGGTTTTTCAAATTTAGTCATCCCGACACCTACAACAAAAGTTCTCACCGACACATCGTTCTCCATTCACAAACAATTATAAAATACTCTCTGCAAGTCAATTGTATTTTAAAAACTTTAGGGCAGGCGAACCGAAAATTTCAAATCCCACATCATTTTTTATTAAACTTCATAGGTATGTCATTCAATCACTGGACCCTATTCGACGCCGTATCAAATAAAGTCCCTAATAGACCCGCAATTCAAAGAGACGATGAAACAATTTCCTATCTTGAGCTTAATGAGAAATCACGCAAATTTGCAACTTTTTTAGTCCAAAACGGAGTCAAAATACCGGCTGAAAGGAATAGCTTAAAAACCTGGGAATCGGGTCAAGACCACGTCGCCATTTACCTTCACAATTGCAAAGAATATATGGAAGTCACATTTGGTGCAAATGCCGCCAGAGCCGTGCCTTTTAACGTAAACTACCGATATGTCGAAGATGAATTGGTGTATCTCTTTAACGATGGAGCACCAAAAGTTATTATTTACCATTCAACTTTCGCTCCCAGATTGGAAAACATAGTAGACAAACTCCATAAAAGTCCCGTTTTAGTTCAGGTTAAAGACGACTCAAACAACTCATTAATTAATAACGCCTACGATTACGACACGATAATTAATGATACAAAGGCAATGAGCTCTCAAGAACTTGCCAAAATTACGGGAATACCCTCTCCGGAAGATCTATACTTACTTTACACAGGCGGAACAACCGGGATGCCAAAAGGCACAATGTGGCTTCAGTCTGACATCTACACAGCTTCCTTGGGAGTATTTACCGCCAGACTAGGAGTTGCGCCTTCATCGATAGAGTCGATT
>DAHXLF010000108.1 GCA_027371755.1 Acidimicrobiales bacterium | reverse complement strand
GCTCAAATTATTTCACGCTTGGTTAATCCCGGTTCAGAACTATCAACTATTAGATGGTTAAATAATACCAGTTCGCTGCCAGAACTTTTGGATATCGGATTTATTAATTTGCCCTTATTTTTGGAGAATTAGAGGATAATTCCGGGAAAGTTGGGCTACGGCGATTCAGCATATATCAGAAAATTCAAAACAGACAGATTGCAAAACTAAACAGGCTGCAATTTATCTTCTTTTGCGTGACTGCTTAAATAGTCGACAACTAAGAAATTTTAACGATTATGGATGATCCGATAATTATTAGGCTAAATCCGACAGTATATTATTTGCACTTAATGTATCAAGTGTTTGATTGAATTTATATTCTGCGTGATCCACCCCAACTATCAAACCTGCATTTAAGATTTCCTCCGTATGGTAAACACTCAAATCAAATGCAATATAGTGAACACTTGGCGTTATTTCTTCTTTAGTTAAAAACTGCTCATGGTCAACCAAAGGCTTGGAATATACCTTTTTTGACGGATCTTGAATCGTGCTTATATATACGGATCTTTCTATGCCGACTAATTTGGGCAACCAATCCTTAAGCTCGTCTTCGGAGGTTAACTCAATAAACAAAGTCGCCTTTAATTCACCATCTCCGGGAATTAAGGTGTTGTAGGCATCAAGTTCGGCCTGGATACCTTCGTCAGTAATTATTTTTTCGGCCCGAGCCATCTCTTGAATCTGAAACTTTACGGTGTCCCTGTTTTCAAAAAGTAAAGAAATTATGGGACCGATATGTACTCGCCTAAGTTTTTTTCGTTCAATTATTTCTTTAAGATAGTCAGCTCGAATTCTCTCGTACTCTCTTAGATCTAACACATCACCTAAAGTCAAAACTTCCATACCGGATACACTCCTTTTTAAAGTGGCTATATTTATCTATTCTTTATCGTCTATACCATAGGCTTTAGCAATTAACTCTATGGGATGCATTACTTTTGTTTCAGCTTGTTCGGTAATTGAAACATTAGCCAAATGACAGTCTCCGGTAACCACGGAATCTGCCTGCGATTTGATCTTAGAAATCAGAGGTTCGCTAACTTTAAGTGCCAGGTCTGCATTTTTCTTCCTGTACCCCCAAGTTCCGTCTATCCCCGAACATTCCTGAACCAAGTTTATTTTGGCACCTGTCAACTTCATTAGATCGCGAGCTTTATATCCGTTCATTTGAGCCCGAAGGTGACAGGCGCAATGATATGTTATATTTTCGGGGATTTCTCCATTAAAATCGGTCTTCAGTGTCTTTGTCTCGTCGTTCTTAAGTGAAATTAAATACTCGCTGATATCTAAAGTATTTTCGGCAACGGCTTTTGCCTGATCCGTCTTTAGATATCTCGGATAATCTTCTTTAATAATATAAGAGCACGTAGGTTGACTTACAATAATTTTTCTGTTTTGGGCAACTTCTATTGCCAAACGTTCCGTGTTGGACTTTGCTGCTTTAATGAATGAATCTATGTCACCGGAATGCAGGTAAGGGGCGCCACAACATTTAATTCCAGCTGGATTAGTCGCCCTTACATCGTTGTGTTCAAGCACCCTTACGACGCTTTTACCGATCGACGGCTCCATGTACTCTACAAAGCAGGTAGTAAAGAGCGCAACCGAATCTTGAGGATTTTCGACACCTTTAGCCTTACGATTTTTCCACCAGCTTGAAAAACGCTGTTTGGAATATGGCGGGAGCAACCTCTTGGAGCTGATCCCCAATGTGGCTTCCATCAATTTTCTAACCGGAGTGTCGGGCTTGGTTACCAATTCGTTTGTCACTCTGGAAGCAAGCGTGGCCATCGTACCCGAAAGATCGGTTTTAGCTAGCATCTTTTTAGCAAGTCTCTCCTGTTTTGATTCGGTCTTGTTCGCCACCCTTACCGCCTGTGCTCGCATCATAAGCCTGGGAAAATCTAAATCCCATTCATGAGGCGGAATATAAGGACATTTTACGTAACATAACTTGCACTGGTAACACTCGTCGACTACCTGATCCCGCTCTTTTCTTGACAGCTGGTCAACTTGACCATTGCGCTCATCAATAAAATTAAAAAGAGTCGGAAAGGACGGACACAGATTAAAGCACAACCTACATCCGTGACATAGGTCAAAAACCCTTGTTAGCTCTGAATCGAAGTCGGTTTCGTTAACATAGGCCGAATCGGCGGGATCGTAGGTAGTCGTCATAGTGTTTAACTAGGAAAGAGAGTCCAAACCCTTTTGAAATCTGCCCGCATGGCTTTTTTCGGCCTTAGCTAGTGTCTCCATCCATTCAGATATTGAATCAAAGCCCTCTTCTCGTGCTACTTTTGCAAACCCAGGATACATCTCAGTGTATTCGTAAGTTTCGCCGGCAATTGCAGACCTTAAATTATCTTCGGTAGCTCCGACCGGCTCACCCGTGACCGGATCTCCGACTTCAGCCAAAAAATCGAAATGTCCGAAAGCGTGACCCGTTTCTCCTTCGGCTACAGACCTAAACAGTGCAGATACGTCGGGATATCCTTCTATGTCCGCTTTTTGAGCAAAAT
This sequence comes from Acidimicrobiales bacterium, assembly GCA_027371755.1. GTDB lineage: Bacteria > Actinomycetota > Acidimicrobiia > Acidimicrobiales > JABEUL01 > JAJZNL01. The sequence goes on along the minus strand of DAHXLF010000108.1, from coordinate 3,729 downwards.
ATAGATATCTTCGATTAGCCTGGCTCTCTCCGGCAAATGCTTCTTTCAGATTTTCTTCTGTCTTACTTCCTTTTAATGATGGCATATTATTTCCTTTCTTCTTTGATCAATCAACTATTTTCTATAATTCTGACTGCTTCGATGAACCCTTACCCAAACAAACTTCGCAGAGTCCCCTAATCACTACTTCAACTCTATCAATTTTAAACTCACCGCTATTTTGGCCAAATGCTTTTAACATCTCACCAGAAATATCAAGTTCTATATCTTTAACTTTAGAACAATTTTGACATACCAAATGATGATGTGATTGATTCACGTTAGGATCGTATCTGCTAGTACCAGTTCCCACGTCAATGATTTGAATTTGATTGAGAGACTCCAACTCATTCAAAGTTTGGTATACCGTCTTTAGCGACACATTGCCGATCTGACTTTTGACTTGTTCGTAAATCTCCTCGGCGGTTGGGTGATCCGTATTGGAGTCCAACACATTAAAAATTGCCAGCCGTTGCGGGGTGATTTTTCGATTTGTCAGTCTGTATATGTCGACTAAATTCGATATAGAGTTCACAAGTTATATTATAACAATGATTGTTAATTAGCTATACATGTATTTTATATTTTTGAACTGAATTTTCCTAAAAGGTGATTCCGGATAATTCTGGAATCCACTTTAATGCACGCGACTTCGCTTCATTCCACCTATCGCGATTTGAATTCACATTCGGCTCAACTAAAGTGGTGATTCTTTTGATATTTTTTATTTCCGAAAACTCGTCGAAAAGACCGAGTTGATAATAGGCCAAATATGCAGCTCCCAGTGTTGTGGCTTCAACTACAGGAGAAACCTCCACGGGTATCTGACAGGCGTTTGCCAAAAGTTGGCAAAACACATGATTTTTGGTCATACCGCCGTCGATCTTGAGCGATTCAATCGGAAGAGCCGAATCATTTACCGCAGCGTCTTTCATGTCGGCGGCCAAATTTGCAATTCCGTTTAAAACGGCCAATATGACTCCATTTTTATCGGTAGCTAAACTTAATCCAAAAAAAGCTCCAGAAGCCCCGAAGTCCCAATTCGGTGTTCCGAGTCCTGAAAGTGCAGGCACGAAAAAAATGTCCTGATCGACATAGCCGTTAGGATCTACAAAGCTAGCTTGCGAAACATCATCAATTAAACCCAAACCATCTTTAAGCCACTGTATGTTTGAACCGGCAGCAAGCATTACGGCCTCAAGAGCCCAATAAATTCCACTCTGAAGACTCCACGCTACGACGGGTATGGTGCCATTAGGACTCTGTCCGTATATTTTGGGGCTGGTGTCAATCAGCTGATCCAGCATCGCACCCGTACCAAACGTAGCTTTTGCATCACCGGGGGAAACACAGGCCTGACCTAACAATGATGCCTGTTGATCACCCAAAGCACCGCAAATGAGAGGCGAACCTTTGAGGCTAAAGGCAATGGCAAGTTCTCCGCACGAATTGACAACCCGTGGCAACATGTTTTTAGGGATGTCCAACTTGGACAGAATTCTGTCGCTCCAATCAAAGGTGTCGGGATCGAACATGCCAGTCAGCGCGACATTAGACGGATCTGTAATATGTGTACCATTTTTATCTCCGCCGCGCGATAAACAAAATATTATATAGGATTCAATCGTTCCAAAACACAAGTCTTTTTTTCTGCTTTCTGTGTCCTGATTCAAAATATAAGCCAATTTAGTGGCAGATACATTCGGGGCAAGCCTGATTCCTTCGGCTTGCAAACCCAAGCAATCTCCGACTGTTCTTAAATCCTGCCAGCTGATTCCGTTGAACACCGGATCTGCGGTCTGTCGATCCCAAACAATTGTGGAAGCTCTTTGATTCGTTATTGCGATACCTTTAGGCGTGCCGTGAGCGTTAATCGCAGCTTCGCACAGCGACAAGACACTGCTTCTGAGTTCGGATGCATTAAATTCGACAATCCCGTCTGAATTGACAACCGGCAAGAAATCAGCTGAGTAGGTATTAATAAAATTGAAACTTTGATCTATGGCCGATACCCTAATAGACGAACTTCCCACGTCTATAATCAACACATATTCACCCGAAGTCGACAAATTTAATTCTCGTGAGACAGTCATGACTTATATTATGGTATCTCTGATGCGATTTCTTCTGTACCGAAACCGAGCTTATAGGGATTCATGATCATATCGGGATCCAAAGCCTTTTTAATTCGATTTAATACTTCAAATGCACTCCCCAATGCCTCCTCCATATAAAGACTTCTGTTAAGTCCGATTCCATGATGATGGCTTATCGCTCCCCCATGTTGTTTCACAATACCCATGACCGTATCCCAACATTTTCGATAGTATTTCTCGTTAAATGTTTCGTCTTCGGGGTCGGTTGTTATACCCGCAAATGTGAAATAGATACAGGCTCCGGAAACATATCCATGACTTTGATGCGCCGATGCATTTACCGTTCCTTCAACGTCTTTTAGGGAGGCAATTACACCTTGATAAATCTGAGATAGATTTGCCCAATTCGCCGAAATCTCAATAGTATCCAAGCATACTCCCATTTTTGTGTAAACACCCAATCCGTCCACGTCATTTCTGGTTTCAAGCCAATGATCGACCAAAGATACCTCTAGTATCTCTAAATCAGTAGCCAAAGAACCGACGACGTCGAAATTTGCATTTACAAGGGTTTCATTACCTTCGTCCAATATAATTATTATATTTTTGTCGTCAAGCTTAAAGTTTCGCTCGGACTCAACGGCATCATAGAGACGCATTACAGCCGGATTGGCTCCAGTTTGGATTACTTTTTGGCAGAAACTCAATCCAGCTTCAAAACTGCTCGCGCTATAAGCGACTTTTTTTATAAATGCTGCTTTTTCGTGAAGTCTGAGTGTGGCCTCAGCAATTATTCCAAAGGTACCCTCCGACCCGACAAACAGTTGATTTAAATCGGGTCCGATTGCGGCTCTGGGAGCATTTGGCGCCGTTGTAACAACAGTTCCGTCGGCCAACACAACCTTAAGAGATACCACCATATCTTCAATCTTTCCGTACCTATTCGACAACTGACCAGCACCTCTACATGCCAACCAACCGCCGACCGTAGATATCTCGAATGATTGAGGGTAGTGGCCCAAGGTTAAGTTGTGGTCGTCCTGCAGACGTTTTTCGACTTCAGGCCCAAAAAATCCACATGAGACCTTAAGGGTTCTGGAATTCTCGTCCACCTCAAAGGTTTCCCTTAATTTTCTTAAATCAATGCTGACCGAACCAGGCACACAGATCACTCCGCCACAAACACCAGACTTACCGGCAGCGGGTGTCACAGGAATTTTAAATTCGGAGGCTGTCTTCAAGATTTCAGCCACTTCGTTAACCGAAGTTGGGTAAAGGACCAATCCCGGGAAGGTCGGTGCCATGCCCTTTTGGGCCCACTGCAGAGACAAAGGCCACCAATCCCTGCTGTGATCTGCGAGTTCATCTATACTTGTGGCGCTTACAATGTTGAGCTCTCTCAATTTATTTATAAATTCCGCAGGCAGAACAACTTTATTTAAGTTAAGCCTTTCAGACAGTTCTTCGGGGGAAACCGAAAAGTCAACGGGTGGTTTTGGTTCCAAAATATTTGTCATAATTATTTGCTTTCATTACCTTCAAACGAATAAAACTTACTAACTGAGTCTTTAAAAGAATCAATTTGACTAACTTT
>DAHXLF010000107.1 GCA_027371755.1 Acidimicrobiales bacterium | reverse complement strand
TCAAATTCATCTGGTGACATGTTCCCAATTGAAGTGTGAATGCGTTCATTATTGTACCAGTTTATCCAGGAAATTATCTCCTGTCTAGCCTGTGTTATAGATTCAAATTTTGTTTTATAAACCAGCTCTTTTTTTAATGATGCCCATATGTATTCCGCCATAGCATTATCGTAACTATCTCCTACGGCTCTTGTAGATTGATTCATTCCCATTGCCCTAAGAGTAGCTCTAAATTCCGGATCCAAACCGGTTATATACTCTTCATATAAAACCCTTACCGTTAGTTTTTTATGAGTTTTTAGTTCTTCGATAAAGTCTTCAAAATCAGGCATAATCTTTTCGCTTGAGAGTTTCCTACCTGGAGCTTTATCGTAAATAATTTCATAGAGATCCTCATTGGTCAAAGATTCCAACTTCTGTAAATCAATCTCAAATTTATCGATTTTGGCAGTAAATCTTGAAACAGTTGAATTTGAAACTCCAAGCACTTTAGAAATCTGTCTTTTGGACAAGTGATATTTTAATTTCAGGTCCAATATTTGCCTAATGGTACTCATATTGCTACTTCATTTTCTTTTCTGTTTTGTTTGTAAATAAGTCATTCAAATAACTTATTATTTGGAAACAAAATTGAATTTCTAAGTGTGCGAGAGTTGCTGGAATAGTCAAACTGAAGCGGAAACATAGGGTAATCGGTACTTAGTAGTGTCCAAAAATAACACCCTAAAAGCTTCTACCTGGGGTTTTGTCTCAAGTTCGGGAAACTTGGGATAAAAACATCAAGACTTTTATCAAATTTGGCAGGTGGACACGCCGATCAAACCTTTGAATCAAGAATTAAAATTCTCCAAAAGCCAGATATCTTGATATTTGATGACTTTGCCATGCGTCAATTTACAAATACGCAATCAGATGACCTTTATGAGCTAATAAGTGAACGAAGGGATAAATCTAATATATTTACATCGAATCGAACACCATCTGATTGGTATCAGCTATTTCCAAATCCAGTAGTAGCGGAATCTTTACTTGACAGGATTATCAATAAATCTCATAAAATTGAAATCGAAGGCAAATCATTTCGACCTATGAATCAGCCAAAAACATAAAAGGAGGAAATTTAAAAAAACAAAAAATCAGAACTTAAAATAATCTAACTTTTAATAAGTTACAATTTACAAATGAGCTAATTAAACAAAAACAATTTCATGTCTAAGTAGGGAATAACTCCGGTTTTTGGGTAGGGAATAAAAACGGCGTCGACATATTTCGTTATCTAATGCAGCTATTATATGATTAGTAATATTTAAAATTTAGGCTGAGGTAATGAAAAAAAGAATCAAAAAGTTTATACTGCAATTACTTGGGAGTAGGTTTTTGCTTATTTTCAATGAAAGTTTAGTGCTTGATAGATGGTTATGGATTTCACATAGGATTAAAATTAAGGACATTGCTGTGGCAGATATTGGGTGCGGGAATGGCTGGCTATCAATGAATTTAGCTCGAATGGGCAAAAATATTACTGTTACCGGACTTGGGTATTCTGATCGTGATCTTGCTAAAGCCAAACATCGTGCGACAGTATTAAATCTTAGTAATGTACAGTTTAGGGTTCAGGATGTTAGGTACCTGGAAAATTGTAATGATATGATAGGTAAGTTTGATGCCGTAATTTGTTTTGAGGTGATAGAACATATATTAGATGATGTTAAGCTTTTCAACAATCTGGTGAAGCTTCTAAGGAACGGTGGTAAGTTATATATGACAACGCCAAATGAAGATTACATCCCTATGGGAATTCATGACAAAGGTCCCTTTCATGAAATTGAAGATGGGGGTCACGTAAGGAAGGGTTATAATTACTCTGATCTTACCGAGATGGCAATTATGGCTGGTCTAAGTATAGATGAGATCAGTTATTGTTCAGGTTGGTCAAGTCAACAGTTAACAAAACTTCTATGGGTAGTATCACAGCATACTGATTATCGAGTTGCATGGTTACTAACGTTACCCTTACGTATTTTACCTCCATTCCTCGATAGTTTTATTAAGCGAGATTATCCTAAATATTCTATTTGCCTTGTTGCAACAAAGTAAATTTTAGTAAGAGTTCGATTAATGTTCATCTATTCTGTGCGTGTAAGTTTGTATGAGATTTGGAAAGCCGAGATATTTATAGTCATTTGAAACATATCGCACCATAGTTTTATGAAAGTCAATTTGGGTAAAATGTAATAGATGAAACCGGTATTCCGTGTGCGAGGAGGATGATCATTTTAGAGCTTCAGCGAATAGATGCGACAACTTTCCTGATACTGAGGGTCCCAGATTTCTTTTCTTTCACCTGCTGACATTGCAACCCTAGACATATAATCTCCTTTTAAATTATGCTAGTGTTGCATTGACGACCTGTGATCACCCTTTATAAATTTAATTTTATAAACAATTTTCGGTGGATCTAGGGTAAGTTAGAAAAGTCTAATAAAAATAGTAAGCTGGTTTTCAAGGGTAACAAAAATAATAGAAATCTATAGCAAGTTCGTTAGCCAGAAAATTTGTTTGAATTACACAAATTTGTGGTTTCACGCGCCGCAATTAATTTATAGAAAACAAGTGTTAAAAAGTCGGTGTCGTATTGTATTTTTTATTATTTTGTTAATTGGGAACTTTAATACACGGTGCGAAAAAATTTAAGGCATATTAATATATGAATGAGAATTCTGATACTTTCAGTACACTTAAAATTACTACAGCTACAAATATTTTCATAACATTCTTGGGTATAGTTACAGGCATTTTGACTCCACGATTGCTTGGGCCAATTGGCGAGGGACAGCTAGCAGCTATTCAGACGTGGCCGTTGATCTTAGCAGGTTTTGCACAATTGGGTCTTTCGGAGGCTCTCGTATATTTCTTGTCAAGCGATAGTGAAAACGGGCTCCAATATGTAATAACTGCAGAATTGCTGGCATTAATGTCATCAATCATTGTGTTTATCGTAGGATGGTTTATACTACCAATATTCCTTCACTCTCAAAGTAAATCGATAATAGATGCTGCAAAAGTATTTTTAATAGTTACATTTCTCTATGCATTATTTGGACTTCCGCATGGCGCACTGCGTGGAATTCAGTCGTTTAAAATGTGGAATATATTTCGCGTTGTGCCAGCGGCCTTATGGCTTTTGGTGGTAGTTGGATTTATGGTGTTTAATCTAAAGCATCCAATAGATCTCTCAAGAATGTATTTGATAGTAATTAGTGTTACTGGGATTCTATGTGTCACAATTATTTACAAAAGAATAAAAGGCAGAGCAAAGGTGGTGCCAAAGTATATAGGTAAATTGATTAAATTTGGCATTCCCTCAGTAATGACTTCAATTCCTCAAACACTTAATTTGAGGCTTGATCAATTTTTCATAATTGCATTATTGCCGGCAAAATATCTCGGATATTATGTCGTAGCCGTGGCTTGGGGCAGTGGTATTTCACCAATAATATCGGGAATTGGGTCTATAATGTTCCCTAAAATTTCAGCAGATAAAGGCAAGCATGATATTCGCTTTTTAAAAACGGGATTACAAGGAGGTTTGTTGGTGGGGTCGATTGTAGGGACGATATTAACTCTCATTGCACCGATAGCCATACCAATAGTATTTGGAAATGTTTTTAGAGGTTCTATTGCTCCGGCATTGTTTTTAGTTCCATCCGGCGTAATATTGGCATGGGCAGGTATTGCAGAAGAAAGCTTAAGAGGTTTAGGGAGACCGACGGTTGTTTTGGTTGCAGAGTCCATTGGAGCGATCACTACAGTAATGTCACTAATAATTTTACTTCATATGTTTGGAATTGTCGGTGCTGCTATATCCAGCTTGATCGGCTATACGACAGTGGCAACGGTATGTGTTATCGCTATTTCCAATTCTACACATACACCAATCATTGCTTTTATACTGCCAGACGGTTATACTTTAAAATGGATTTCACGCAATGTTACGGATTTAGCCAAAAAATTACTTAATACCAATAATTCAGATGGACAGAATAGTTAAAGTTACAATATTAAGCCCGTATCCTTTTCATATGATTTATCAAGCAAACCAGATGAAAAGGTTAAATTCACTTGAACGCCTTCTCACTGCTGTTCCGATGTCGAGAACTGGATTGCCCAAAAGCGTGGTAAATACTCGTCTTTATTTTAGTGGGATAAGATTTTATGCAAGAAAATTATTGCCACAAATTGATCATAAGTTAAGTCGAATAGTTATCAAGGATTTTGATCGTTGGGCTAAAAATAACTTAGGAAAACCAACTATAATAAATGCACTTTCAGGATTTGCCACTAATACCTTACAATACGCACATGACAATGGGGTATTTACATGTTGCGATAGGGGTTCGTGGCATATTTTAGAACAAAAAAAGGTTTTAGATGATGAAGCTGAGCGTCTGGGCGTCACAAAAGAGTATTTTGATCCGTGGATAATGGAAAGAGAGTTAACCGAGTACGATATTGTTGATCGTATATTCGTGCCATCTCAAACGGCAGCTGATTCATTCATAAGGCAAGGTGTAGACAAAGATAAATTACGAAAAGTGCCGTATGGCGTTCACATAGATCATTTTGTTCCTAGTAGCTCAGTTGCTCCTCCCGGAGCATTTGTATCAGTGGCAACTGTCGGCATGCAAAAAGGCAGTCACATTTTAGTTGAAGCTTTTAGAAATTTAAATGGCCAATATATTAATAACTCAAGTCTAACATTAGTGGGACCGATAACTCAGGGTTGGGAGAGAATTCTTGAGTTGGATAAGAATAACGTAATTGCAGTCGGACAATGCGACAGAGATGGTGTAATAAGACATTTACAACAAGCCCGAATTTTTGTTTTAGCTTCCATACAAGAAGGTTTAGCTTTGGTAATCGCGCAAGCAATGGCTTGTGGTTTGCCAATTATAGCTAGTGAAGCAACTGGCGCGCACGAACTGGTTGATAATGGCGTTGAAGGAATTATTGTTCCCACAAACGATGTCGAGGCACTTACAAACGCTATGGAGTTTTTAATTTCAAATCCCACCTTGAGCAAGGAGATGGGACTAGCAGCTCGCAAAAAAGTAGAAAAGTTTGGGGGGTGGAATCGATATGGCGAGGAGATTAATAATGAGTTGTATAGAATCATTACCGAAAAGTCAACAGATTGAAAACATTTACAATATTTGTTTACTGATAGGCCGCCTTAGCCCGTTAACGCAACTGTTTCACTAAGTTCATCATAAAGTGTTAAACAGCCTACTAAGATTTTCGCATTGGCTCTAGAAATTTTAATAAAATTGTTATTGTTTGACTTAAAACAACCCAAACAATAACAATTTTTAGGTATCACCTCAAGCTGTAATTAGTCAGCTTGTTTAAAAGCTAAATTTGAATATTCGTCAGCCATAGAACCAGAACTAATGTGCAACAAATGACACACACGTCTGTTTGCAAATTTGGGATTAAATTTAACTTTAGCCCAGATTCGAGCATTTTCGCTGCATTGCTTTCGAAATTCTTCATTTAAAACCAATACGCTCAAAACGTCAGCCAGAGCTTCCGAAGACTCGTCTATTGGCTTTAATCCAGTGATTCCGTTTAAAAAAGCGTCATCAGAGCCGCCGAATGCCGGAGCAATGACTGCAGTTCCCGCTATTTGAGCTTCAACCAAAACAAGTCCAAAACCCTCTCCTGAAGTCGGTTTAATCGATGTAGTCCTAGTTGCCAATACAAAAATGTCGGCTTGAGCATACAGTTTTGCTAAATACCTATCGTCGATATTAGATTCTACAGAAATCCACTCTAATTTATTTATCATTTCGACCAGATTATTGGACAAGGATCCCGAACCTGCGACAATTAATCTGCACTCTGCCTTTTCTCTTTCTCTAACAACTTTTATCGCTTCAACTATTTCAAGTAAACCTTTTGAAACGGCCGAATCAAGACGGAACACCGTTAAAATTGTCGGTGCATCTGTTGAGCTAGCTTTGGAGAAAGATTTAGAAGCATCAACTAGAGTGTTGAACCACTCTTCGTCTAATCCTGGAGCAATAATTTGCGCCTGTCCGATTTTTGATAATGCCCCTGAAGAAAATGAACTAATTGTCAACTTAACCACTTTAAATTTGCGAATTAGCAGTTTTATAAAAAAAGTTGAATTCCATATATCTTCACCATAAAATACAATATAATTTCTCAACAACTTTATCCTGGTGACTTTAAAAATTAACAAGCTTAAAGGGGCCAAATTAGGATGAAACACTATTGCAATGCAACCGTCAGTTGACTTTAGGTCATGTATTGTTTTGACCAATCGAAACATAAATCGCAATTTATTAGTAAAAATAGGTTTTTCCCCAGCTCTCAACATTGGCACCGACACAACCGTAGATCCATTTTTCTTTAAGACATCCAATAGCCAGTTTGCGTAACGTTCAATTCCCCCTCCAAGTCCCATGGACGGCAATACTGCCAAAACCGTGGGACGATTCAATAAATTGGTATTAATTCCTGCTTGGTTATGTACGTTATTAAACCCAACTAATTTTCTATTCATTATTTAGAAATTTTCCTTTCATCGGAG
>DAHXLF010000106.1 GCA_027371755.1 Acidimicrobiales bacterium | reverse complement strand
ATCGTCAAATTCTATTAAGGCGTTAGTTTGCCTTAACTGTAGGAAGCCAGTCGAATCTTTCCGACTCGTATTTATCAATTTCAGATGCATGAGAAAGGGTAAGGCCTATGTCGTCCAGGCCGTTTAAGAATCTATGCTGGATAAAAGGGTCCATAGCAAAGTTCACTTCGATTGAAAGTTCGGGAACCGAAACTGTTAAATTAGTCAAATCTACAACAATCAATAGATCCGGATTATTAGGGATTTCATTTAAAAGCAAAGAAACGGTTACGGGATCAAGTTCAACTGGCACTAGTCCCATTTTTGTACAGTTATTCTTAAATATATCTGCAAATCTGGGCGAAATTACCGCCTTAAAACCATAATCTTGAATTGCCCATACAGCATGTTCTCTCGATGAACCGGTTCCGAAATTTTGACCTGCCACGAGTATGTTGGCTTTAGCGTATTCGGGTTTATTAAGCACAAAGTCCCGGTCGTCACGCCACTCGGAAAATAGTCCTTTACCGAATCCAGTTCTTTCTACCCTTTTAAGCCAATCACTGGGAATTATTTGGTCTGTGTCCACATCAGAACGGTTTAACGGAAGACCCGTACCCTCGATTACTGTTATCTTTTGCATTTGATTCCTTTACTTCAAATCCTAAATCTTCTACAAATCCGACGGCTCAGCAAATCGCCCTAAAATAGCAGTAGCAGCAGCGACTGCCGGTGACACCAAATGAGTTCTTCCGCCCCTGCCTTGTCTTCCTTCAAAATTTCTGTTTGAAGTTGACGCACATCTTTCCTGCGGCTTTAGTTTATCGGGATTCATAGCCAGACACATCGAACATCCGGGTTCGCGCCAATCGAAACCCGCTTCAACGAATATTTTATCCAAACCTTCCATTTCGGCTTGCTCTTTGACTCTCCCGGATCCAGGAACTATCAGTGTTCTTACATCCGGATTTACCCTCTTGCCCTTTACGACCGAAGCGACCACCCTCAAGTCTTCAATTCTGGAATTTGTGCACGATCCGATGAAAACCGTGTCGACTTTGATGTCCTTAATTTTTTCACCTCCGTCAAACCCCATGTAGCTAAGTGCTCTTGTGGCCGACTCTTTTTCAAAATCGGTTTCGAACTGATCAGCCGTCGGTACCGTAGAATTGATTGAAGCAACCTGCGAGGGATTTGTTCCCCATGATACAAAGGGGGTAAGTTCATCGGCATTTATATCGACCTCTTTGTCAAATACCGCATCTTCATCGGTGAATAGAGTTTTCCAATATTTTACTGCCTCTTCAAATTCGTCATCTTTTGGGGCAAAGAGCCTTCCTTTTATGTAATCAAAACTAACTTCATCTGGAGCTATCATGCCCGCCCTCGCTCCGGCCTCAATTGACATATTGCATACGGTCATCCTAGCTTCCATTGACAGTGCTTTTATTGCGTCACCTCTGTATTCAATGACATGGCCAATGCCGCCGCCCGTTCCGACCTTACCGATAATTGCTAAAATCAAATCTTTGGCGGTAACTCCCTCTTTTAATTGACCTTTGACATTAACCGCCATTGTTTTTGGCCTGTTTTGCACTAAAGTTTGAGTTGCCAGCACGTGTTCGACCTCTGAAGTACCGATTCCAAACGCAAGCGCCCCAAACGCACCGTGAGTTGAGGTATGCGAGTCACCGCACACAATCGTCATTCCGGGTAGACTCAAACCCTGTTCGGGACCTATAACGTGCACAATTCCCTGATCGGGATTACCCATTGGATAGTACCTAATATTGTTTTCCTTACAGTTTTGATCCAACACCTCAAGCTGTTTTGCCGAAACCTGATCTTCGATTGGTTTATCAATATCTTTGGTGGGAACATTGTGATCAGCCGTTGCAATTGTGAGATCAGGCCTTCTCACCTTACGATTTGATATTTTAAGACCTTCAAATGCTTGAGGAGAAGTTACTTCGTGAACCAGATGTAGATCGATCCAAATTAAATCCGGTTCATTTTCCTTGGATACCACCACATGTGAGTCCCATACTTTTTCGGCCAAGGTTTTACCTATTTTTTTCTGATTTTTCTGTTCTTCCATTACAAACAATTACCTCTGCTATTTAAAAATGACGTGCTAAGATTCATATCTAATTTATAGTTTCCCGGATTCAAGGTTTTAGACCCAATCTGACACTAAAATATTATTTTTAGGCTAAAATAATATTTACGTCGGCAAAAAACCGACACTAAATAGTTTAATTGAAAACCAATCACCGTCGACATATAGGAGTAAAACATGACCGTAACTCAGGATAACGTTAGTGTAGATAAAAATCCGGAAGTCATCATACTTACTGCCGAAGCGCAGTCTAAGGTTTCTGAGCTTTTGGCTGAAGAGGGCAATTCAGAAGAATTGGTTCTCCGAGTTGCAGTTAAGCCTGGAGGATGCTCAGGGTTTAGCTATGACATGTATTTTGATACCGAAACCGCATCTGACGACTTAATACTGAGCTTCGGAACCGTGAAGGTAGCCGTAGATCAAGAAAGTTCTGAAATGCTCAAAGGTTCAACCTTAGAGTATGAAGACGGACTGCAGGGAGCAGGATTTCATATAGTTAATCCAAATGCATCCAGAACCTGTGGCTGCGGAAATTCATTCTGCTGATTTTAAAATCAGCGATACTTGGTAAGTATCGCTGCGACAGGACATATGTCAAAAATAGTCAAGTGGCATTTAACATAAACAATGTTGCAACAATTTAAGTCTAAATTTATTATTTAATAATTATTTTGTTTATGACTAAACAAATACGTCATCGTAAGCCACAGTTATTATTTTATTTGTTTTCTTGATATCGAACTTGAACGAAAGGTCAATTTGTCTGCACCAGTAGGTCCCTATAGCCCTTATTTTATTTCCGAACCGTTCGTATATTGTTCTGGGCAGATAGGAGTTAACAACGGAAAGTTATCCGGCGATATTTTTGAAGAGACAATAGCCTGTCTCAAAAATCTGGATGTCATATTACGACAAGTCAATCTTTCCCTTAAAGACGTCGTCAAGACAACTATTTTCATGGCGAATATTGAAGACTATGCGGCTATGAATGAAGCCTACATAGGAGAGTTCGGTGATCATAGACCGGCCAGATCTGCGGTAGCGGTTAAAGACTTGCCTTTGGGAGCGCTAATTGAGATTGAGGCTGTAGCTAAAATCCAATAGTTTGTTCATTGACAATCCATACAGACTCCGCCGGTAAGACCTAGGGCACTATTTCTAAAGGATCTCACATTTTGTAAGTTCTCGGAGAAACAGCAGCTCTAACCTTTTAGATACTCACTGCATTCTAGGCAAACTTAGAAATTCAAGCTTTGTTTGCGGTTTTAGTATTTTGATAAACCGAATCGATATCCCACCGATCTAACAGTCTGTACCAAATTCTCATGTTCCTGTCCTAACTTTGCCCTTAGACGCCTTACATGAACATCTACGGTTCTGGCGCCTCCGTAATACTCATAGCCCCAAACTCGAGACAAAAGTGACTGGCGCGAATAAACTTTCCCGGGTTTTGAAACCAAAAACTTAAGCAATTCATATTCCATGTAAGCTAAATCCAAAGGTCTATTATCGCACAACACCTGATATGTATCTGTATTTATCACAATCGGACCGTAAGATATTATTGTTTTTGAAATCTGCTTCCCAAATTTTTTTAAGATTTTATTTATCCTGATTTCAACTTCGACACCGGTAGATTTACCGGATATAAAGTCATCAAAATACTCAGCGTTCTGCAATAGTTTTGAGTTAGGCTTCAAATCACCGGTTTTAGCATCAACAACTACCAAAACCGGAACATTAAGATTTATATCTTCGTAGATATCACGGCATAAATTCCAGCCGTTTTGTTCGGTGTCGTTAATATTTACTATAGCTATCAGGAGATTATCGCCGTTTTCGGCTAATTTAATAAGTTCGCCAAACGTACTCAACTTAACCTCTTTTAAAGTTTTAAGATTGGAATCTTGATGCAAATGTGATTCAAGATCGAATGAGTATGTGACTACTGTATCCATAATTATTTAAAATCTCAACGTGCGAATAGACAACATGTAAAATGCTTTAAATTATTTAACAGTTCTAAATTATTTAATGAATTTTCATTCATAGTTTTTATTCGATACATTAAAACGACGTCTAAAGCGGCCTTTTAATCTACAGATACGGAAGATATCTACCGATTTCATAATCGGTAACATGTCTTGCGTATCGTTCCCATTCTTGTTTCTTATTTTTTAAAAACCATTCAAAAACATGATCTCCCAAAACTTCATGAGCAAAATCAGAATTTTCCATATTCTCAATGGCAGATTTTAGATTATTGGGCAACGGATCTACCGTCTCATAAACATTCGTTTCGCTATTTTGACTATAAAGGTTGACAGAAGTCTCAGGCATCAATTCCATCTTATGATCGATACCTTTTAAACCCGCCGACAGTATTAATGCAAAAACCAAATAAGGATTGCAGGCCGAATCTATGGCTCGGTATTCAAAACGAGTTGCTTCGGAATTTCCAAGTTTTGCCACCGGAATTCTTACCAAAGCCGAACGGTTATTCCTAGCCCATGAGATATTTACCGGAGCTTCATATCCCGGAACTAATCGCTTGTAAGAATTGACCCACTGATTTGTAACTGCGGTTATTTCCTTAGAATAGTTCAGGACTCCAGCTATAAAGTGTTTTGCCAAAGTAGACAATCCGTATTCTTGATTCTCATCGGCAAAACAGTTTACGTCACCTTTGAAAAGACTAAAGTGACTGTGCATCCCCGATCCCTGCTCGGACTCCAGAGGCTTGGGCATAAAACTTGCGATAACTCCCTGCTGGAGTGCCAAACTTTTAATTATCAGTCTTGCGGTCATGATAGTATCTGCCATGGTTACAGCGTCTGTGTAACGTAGATCTATTTCATGTTGCGAGGGAGCATCTTCATGCTGAGCATGCTCTACCGGAATTCCCATGTCTTCGAGAGCGACAACTGTTCTTTTTCTTAACTCCGTAGCCAAATCGCTGACAGTAAGGTCAAAGTAAGACCCGTTGTCCAAGCATACGGGCTTATTCAGGTCATCTTTAAAATAGAAGAACTCAATCTCCGGAGCTACATAAAATTCATAACCACGCTTTTTTGTTGAATCAAGTGTGCGTTTAAGCACTCTTCTTGGACATCCTTCAAACGGCGATCCGTCGTTATTTTTAACATCACACACTACCCTTGCCACAGATGCATTTTCAATCATCCACGGAAGTATCTGAAATGTATTTGCGTCAGGCATAAGCAGCATATCGGACTCTTGAATCCTGCTAAATCCGTCTATTGAGGATCCGTCAAAAATCATTCCGTCACTTAAAGCATTTTCAAGTTCAGCCGGAGTAATCGAAAATCCCTTTGGGGTTCCCAGTACGTCCGTAAACCAAAGTTGGATAAACCGAACCCCTCGTTCTTTAACGGTTTTTAGTACGTATTCTTCTTCACTTTTCAAATTTCATCTCACTTTCGGAAACAGACGAATAAAAATCAATACCGATTATTTCAGTTTACGCTAAAGAATTGGCGCACCTTTGGCCTATTTTCAAATTGATATCTAATTAGATAAATATTACCGCATCAGTTTGTATTTAAAACCCTAAAACTTCAAAGCTTACACTTTCACCATCTCACAAGTTCGAGTCGACCGATTAACCGATATAATAGATTTAAAAATAGAATTAACATTAACCAAAAAGACCGTATGCAACAGTCGGGTCTACCTGACCGAATACACGCATATCAATTTAACTGCCGGCTGAGGAACGCGATTAATTCTATGTTTCAACTAGGGTGCCTTCTGCTAAAGCCGTCGGTTTCGATTCGTCATAAATAAATTTTCCGCCCCTCAGCCAAGAGGTTCCAGATGCCAAAAGGCATGCTATGACCGCAAAGTCACATGCGGCATGCAAACCGTTTTTAAAAGCACCGCTGATGAGATTCGGAAAAAATCTACGACCGGCGATAATATGTTTTGCCGAAGGCGCCAAGGAGGAAAATACTTTAGGTCCCAGCAGGTGCTGTACGGGATTATATCCCAAAAAAGATGCAAACAGAGTGGATACTGGCGGAAGCCCCGATGCTTTTTTCGCCGCGGCTGCTGGTACGCCGACGACGATCAATCCGTGAAACAAAGAACTGGACAGAGTAGACGACAAACCTATAATCAGCAAAGTAAAAAATATGCCGATTGACAATACCTGACCCGAATTTTGAAAAGTTGAGTTCATACCTGATCCGACACCTCTGTGTTGTTTTGGAAGACTGTTCATAACACCCGCCCGATTCGGAGCCGCAAAAGCACCCATTGCCAATCCATTCAGAAACAGAAGCGGACCAAATTCCAAGTAGCTGAAATTAACTGGAAGTAGTTCCAAAAGGCCGAATGATATTGCTGCCACAAACATACCGCCGGAAGCAAATTGTCTTGAGCCAAACTTATCCGAGAGAATACCACTTATGGGTCCGGCCACCAAAAATCCGGCAGTCAACGGAAGCATATCAATTTAACTGCCGGCTGAGGAACGCGATTAATTCTATGTTTCAACTAG
>DAHXLF010000105.1 GCA_027371755.1 Acidimicrobiales bacterium | reverse complement strand
AGGATGGCTGCCATTAAAAACATAATTGGGATTAAATCTATTGCTAACCAGAAAATTCCGGTTGGCCTAACACTTACGAATATTACGCCCGCCAAACTCATTCGATATAATAACCTTTTAGGATAGTTATTTGGATTCATTGCCACTTGACTTGCATAAAAAACAAAACACATTCCGCCAAGACCTTCAAGATTAATTCCGTTTACTATCGGTTGCAAATAAAACATTGTGGGAGTCATTGCGATCAGAACGCCTAGAAAAGTCCATTTACGTTTTTTGAGCTGATAGATAGTTAGAAACAGTGACGCCAAAAGCCCTGACGATACTACTATCGATAACTCTCGCATCGCATAAACAGCATTATTACCGGGAGGCATAATTAAGGTAGGCAGACCAATCAACAAATAATAATCCGGTGGATATTTGTCAACGTATGTAAATCCCATTGCTGGTTTAGAAAACTCACCGATATTTTTAGCAGTACAGTTGGCTGAATTTGAAGGCAAAAGTACATATTCTACATATCTGCAATGCACGTTTGCCAATGCGTGGGGCGAACAATAAGAAACTTCGGTTTGCATCTGACATTCCAAGCTATACTCCGTCATGGCATAGAACCATGGTACTCTCACCGCATATAACTTGGCTCCAGACCATTGAAAGGGCAGCCTAGTCCCAGTAAATTGGCCGCGATCCACTGCAGCCGCCTTAACGATATTGGCAGCTTCATCAGGACCGCCCACAATAGGTATAATTAAACTCCAACATGTAAACACAGTTGCGAATAGAAAGAATAAGATTAGCCAGATCCACTTTGGCTTTTGCCTGTAAATGTTCATAATAAATATAACAACTCAGATACGACCAATTTTGTTTTAATTCTCAACCAAAGCCAACAAAAGATAATAATATAGCATTCGATCACTACTCAATTTTAAAACTTATAGACAAATTACAAAAAACTAAATTTTGTGCTAATAAAAAAACATCAACCGCGCCGTTTAATAACAGGATCATACCAAAAGCGCTTAAAAATGCTTTGTCAACCTCACTATTATTGGCAGTTATTGTTAACGCGTTCTATAGGCTTTAAGCGCTATGGGAATATACATTATCGTAGCAGTATATGACATCACGATACCGACAACAGCCAGCGCCATTCCAGTTTTATTAAAAAACATAACAGCCGAGGCAGGATGAGAGGCTGTTGAATAAGACGTAAGTATCATTAGCGGTATGGCTACCATCAACACAAACGTACCAGCTTTGCCAAACCATATCACGTCAATTCTCTTTGCTTTTAACAAGGCCAAAGTAACGGTTGTCCCGCTCATCAATACTTCCCTGATTATGATTATAATTCCGATAGTCAATGGAATGGAATGCGAAATTAATGCCACAACCAGAGATCCCCCAACAAGAACTCTGTCCGCCACCGGATCTATAACCTTGCCAAATTCAGTTACCTGATTAAAATGACGTGCGACATATCCGTCTAAAAAATCTGTTATTCCCGCAATGCCCAATAAAACGGCGGCGATAGTCTTAGACTCATCGCTCAAAATAAGATAACAAAAAACGGCAAATAGTACCAGCCTTATTAAAGTAAGGGTGTTGGGAGCATTGACTATCTTCTCTCTCTGTTGTCTAGATTTAGAAATGGCAGACCATCCTAAGGAGTATTTGATTAACTATAACCATTTGAACAGTTAAGGCTACAACTAAGACATCCCTAATTTGCATAAGATAAAAACGTTTCGATTGGAACAATACATTCATTAAGGACATACGACCTTGCAGATAAAAAACATTGACACAACATTTAAGGTTTAATCAAGCGGAGCGTGAAGTGGCCAGGGTCGTTCTTTTTCCACCGCGAGAGCAATGTCCAAAAGTTCATTATCTCTGTGATGAGGTGCCAATACTTGCAAACCGACAGGTAAAGAATCTATAAATCCTGCAGGAATTGAAACTGCCGGGTTACCATACACGTTTGAAATCATTGTCAGCGCACCCATGGCCATCATCTCAGGAAAGCGTTTCGCCGCTTCATCCAAAATATAAATCGGAATCTTTTGATTAAAAGAGCTAACTACGCGTGCTCCGTACAAAACGGCTTTAGAGCTGGTTTTAATCAATGAGTTTTCCTTCAAGAAATCTAATAAATCTTTCTGTTGATTAGATTTGGTGGCCTCAGCCGGAAAAGCAGGTCCGGGATTAGTTGCAGCGATAATGTAGTCAACTTGCTCAAAAGCCCGTGCCATCTCTTCGTTGGCCTCTATCCTGCGCATTTCGGTGATAGAAGCAGTCTTAAAATTATAAAATGCCTCCGACAACATTATTCCCATCGCCACCTCATCGGTAAGCTCACCGGCTTTTTTGGGCCAACCATTCCCAAGTTCTCCGATCAATGTTACAAGATTCTCCATCATCCAGTAAGCTGCCAAGACGGGCGGTTTAACTTCAATGTCCACCTTAACCAAGCCTAGATCTTTAATTAACAGATCCGCCTGCTTGTTTATAAGCGCTTCCACTCCGTCTTCTAAAGTGACGTCGCACAAAGAAGGAATGACGGCGACTTTTTTACCCTTAAGAGAGCTTTTCCCCAAGTTTTGTTCCCATTTCCCATCGCTTACCAAAGTCGACGGGTCAAACGGATCCACGCCGCTAACGACATCATAATATCTGGCTGCATCTCTGACGGATCTGGCCAAGATTCCTCCCACAACGGTATTTGGTCTCATATAGGCGTGAGGTGCTCTGGTTACACGACCGAAAGTACCTTTCATCCCAAGCAAACCGCAATAGCCTGCCGGAATACGAATAGATCCCCCGCCGTCGGACCCCGTTGCCAAAGATGCAAGACCTCCTGCGACAGAAGCAGCTGCTCCACCGGAGGAGCCCCCTACGGTTCTTCCGGTCTTCCATGGATTCTGAGTAATGCCATTCAGTTTTGTAATTGACACATTTAAACCGCCAAATTCAGACGAGGTCGTAAGACCCACTGGCACCGCTCCGCCTTTAGTTAACAACCTATCTACGGCGTGCATTGTGTGATCTGCGATTCTGTCT
Source organism: Acidimicrobiales bacterium (assembly GCA_027371755.1). Classification (GTDB taxonomy): domain Bacteria; phylum Actinomycetota; class Acidimicrobiia; order Acidimicrobiales; family JABEUL01; genus JAJZNL01. The sequence continues at coordinate 3,575 of DAHXLF010000105.1, read as the reverse complement.
TTAAACAATAAAGACCCTTCACGATACGGCCATCCCTTAACCGGTTCAAGTTCTTTAATTACGGCAGGGACACCGCCGAAAGGCTTAGTCACATCAGCATCTTTGGATTCCTTTAATGCTCTTTCGAAATCGGTAAAACAGACGGAATTGATTTTAGAATTTTCAATTGCTTCAATTGTGTTTTGCATTTCCTCATAAGGAGAAATTTCCTTTTTTCTGAATGCGTCCACCAGAGACGAAGCGTCCTTCTTCCAAGTTTTATTTTTCATAATCTCTATAATAGTTCCCAAGCTTTTAACTTATTTGAAAAACACAAAATGTCATACTTTTACAAAAACAATGTATTTATTTAATTCGGCGGAGGCAATTGCATAATAAAAAAACATAAATTCCAAAAAAAAGATCGTTTATTTTTATTGCCCACCAACGTATTGCTATCAATACTTTTTCAAACTTAAATACTTTAAAATGTGAATGGCTAATTTAGAATAGTAATGAATTATTACCAGACAACAACTCTGAAGCGATAAGATTAATTTCAATGACTCTTACGAATATATTAATTAACGAAAAGTTGCTGCAAAAAAACTATGATTTACTGAAGATCGATTTAAAAGATTTGCTGGTTAAGGCTTCAGAAATTAGAGATCGAAACTACTTAAATAACATTACCTACTCACCCAAAGTCTTTATACCTTTGACTATGTTATGCAGAGATAGATGTGGGTACTGTACCTTTTCTAAACCGCCCGCCCGGTTACAGGCACCTTTTTTAAGTGAAGATGAGGTTTTGAAAATAGCTCGCCAAGGGGAGTCAGCGGGTTGCTTTGAAGCTTTATTTACATTAGGTGAAAAACCTGAATTGCGATACCCTCAGGCTAGCCAATGGCTAAAGGAACACGGATACGAATCTACGGTTGAATATCTATACCACTGCTCTGATTTGGTCATGACCGAAACTTCTTTGCTGTCCCATTTAAATCCAGGAGCCTTAGACTTTGACGAATTGAAAATGCTAAAGAATGTGAGCATCTCTCAAGGAATGATGTTAGAGTCAATTCAACCTGATTTAAATTGCCACTTTGATTCACCCGACAAAGAGCCACGAAGGCGTTTGGAGACTTTGGATAATGCCGGACAGTTAAACATACCCTTTACTACAGGAATCCTGGTGGGAATCGGTGAAACTATGGAATCCGTTGTAGAATCGCTTTCTGCAATTGCCGAGTTACACAATCGATACGGACACATTCAAGAAGTTATAGTTCAAAACTTTATTCCGAAATCCGATACAAAAATGCATACTCACCCTCCGTGTGACCGATTACTCCATCAAAAGGCTATCGCATTGGCCAGGATCATATTACCCGAAGATGTTTCAGTCCAGGCACCCCCCAATTTGGCCGAGAATATTGACTATCTTTTACGTGCAGGTATTAATGATTTGGGCGGTATATCCCCAATCACAATCGATCACGTCAATCCTGAGAAAGCATGGCCTTTAATCGACGAATTAAGAAATAGATTGAATCGTCATGGATTTGAATTACTTCCAAGACTTGGTGCTTATCCTCGCTATATTAAAGACAGAGATCAATTTATCGATCCCGGTCTTCATACCAAAGTCATAAGACTGACGGATTCAGATCTCTACGGTAGGGATACAACTTGGTGGCCCGGAACCGATGCAAAAGTCCCCGACATATTTACAACTTATTTGAATGAAAACAATAGGAATACCAAAACTGAAGTCTCAGAGATACTAGAAGGAATAGACGCTGGACAGGAGCTGTCGGTTATTCAAATTGAAAAACTGTTTAGAGCCAGAGGTAATGACGTTGCGTCAATTTTTCAGTATGCGGATCGCCTAAGGACAAAACTTGTTGGCAACGAAGTAACTTTCGTTAAAAATAGAAATATAAATTATACGAATGTTTGCACCTTTAAATGCAGATTTTGCGCATTTTCCAAAGGTCCTCTTTCATTAAATTTAAGAGGCGATCCATATCTGTTGGACTTAGAAGATCTAACTCAAAGAGCCAAAGAAGCCTATGAACTTGGAGCAACCGAAGTGTGCCTTCAAGGCGGTATTCATCCTAATTTTGACGGCGAATACTATTTAGAGGTATTAAATGCCATACACGGCGAAATTCCCGAACTTCATATTCATGCATTTAGCGCACTTGAGGTCTTCGAAGGTGCCAAGAGGTCTGCTGTTGATTTAAAAACATATTTGATAAAACTCAAAGATGCGGGGCTGCGATCGCTGCCAGGAACCGCAGCCGAAATACTTGACGACGACATCAGGAAAATCTTGTGCCCAGATAAAATTAATACCGAAGAGTGGCTCAACGTGCACCAAGTGGCCCACGAAGTCGGACTCACAAGCAATGTCACAATTATGTTCGGTGCTATCGAAACGGCAAAATCTTGGGCAAAACATCTCTACATAACAAAACAACTCGGTAATAAAACAAAAGGTTTTTTAGAATTTGTCCCTCTGCCTTTCGTTCACATGGCAACACCCATATATCTAAAAGGAATTGCCAAAAAAGGTCCTACTCATCGAGAAACCATGCTCATGTATGCGGTAGGTCGCATCGTATACGGTAACGACATTCCCAATATTCAAGCAAGTTGGGTTAAGTTGGGATTTGACGGAGTGTCACAGGCTCTTCAACTTGGATGTAATGACCTTGGAGGAACGTTGATAGATGAAAATATATCAAGAGCCGCCGGAGCCGCACATGGACAAAAAACTGACGAACAAGAATTTAAACTGTTAACAGACGCCTTAAATAGGCCTTTGGTGCAGCGAAATACCAAATACCAAAAATTGGCAACGGTTTAATCTAAACTGCTATCAGAAATCAACAAGCCGAAAATACAACCGTAGACAGTTTATTGATATCTGCGTCGATAAATTTAAACCGGGAAATTTGTTAAGACCTATTTTTAAGATTATATCTATTCGGAAACAATTTTATTGATTAATTTTAAAGATACAATGTTTGACTAGCCAACTATCAATCTGTGAATTTTAAATTTATAATACTTGAAACAATTGCTATCTGTGAGTGAGCACTCATATTTGCTTTTATCGGCAATTGCCATTGCTACTATTTTGGTAAAAGATTTCAAACTGCAATTCTTCACAAAGAAATTTGAAGCTACATGTTACAATCTGAGATGTATATCTAAAATTTCGGTGAACTTTCCCGCTCTCGCGGACGGGACTTCTGCCTCTTCTGACAGTTCAAGGAATTCCGGACCTCTGCTGGTTGGTGGCGTTTTCACACCAAAACCGGATCGGTGAAGTAATCCGTAGTTTTATTCCCACATCTATGCCTGGAGTCCCTTAAATTTTCTCCTTACCATATAGCTCTATTCCTTTCGAATAGGTTTAAAGCCAAATCTTATATTTGGGAGCTCTATCAAATTTAAAACAATACCTAGGGAATAACTCCAGCGTTGACACTTTTCTGTTTTGTTTCTAAATGTGCGAGAGTTGCTGGAATAGTCACCATTTGATAATAATTTAGCTGAACGTAATATCAGAATGGTTAAATTAAAAC
>DAHXLF010000104.1 GCA_027371755.1 Acidimicrobiales bacterium | reverse complement strand
GGGACTACAAGTCCATTTAATACTTGATAATTATGCTACCCGTAAACATCAAAATATTAAAGACTGGTTAGAAAATCACCCCAGATTCCATCTCCATTTCACGCCAACTTTAAGTTCTTGGCTAAATCTTGTAGAAAGGTGGTTTAGAGATATTACAGATAAGGCAATCAGACGAGGAGTATTTAGATCAGTTCCTGATCTTATAGAGGCAATCGAAAAGTACCTAAATGCAAATAACACAAATCCAAAGCCATTTGTTTGGACGCAAAGTGCCGAAGCAATATTGGAGAAAGTTAAGAGGGGTAGAGTGGCACTAAATCAACTAGCTGATTAACCATGAGACACTACACTAGTTAGGTATTGAATCTATCGGTTTGAACACTCAATTCTTTTAAATTATTTTAAAAATTATCCGGCTTTAATCTCTAAAATTTTAATGTTTCTAAAGCGCACCTAAAAATCAACTTGCAGCTGGATTAACCATCTTAAATCTCGTTAACGCTTGTACTTTGAAAGTATTGCCACGGCTTCATTAAGTTTAGCCAAAAACACATCTATCTCTTGGTTTTCGGTATCCCAACCTACCGATATTCGTATGGGAGATACCTCGGATTTACCTATCGCTTCTAAGATGTAAGACGGTTCTGTGAGCTCATTGGAACAAGCCGAACCTGAATGAATTGACACACCCATTTGATCTAACTGTAGGGTCAGGGCTCCGGACTGAATACCTTCGATACCAAATGATACCAGACTGCAGAGTTTGTCGGCTTCGGCACCGTAAAACTCAATTCCATTTAAAGACTTCAATGCTTCGGTGATCTTTTGAATATGAAGACTCTTATTGTTCAGCTCTTTTTTAAGTTCATCACCGTTTGAGATCTCTTCGATGGCAGCCGAAAGGCCGGCGATTGCAAATAAATTTTCGAGGCCGCCCCGTCTTTTAAGCTCCTGATTTGCACCGTGAATCATAGGTTTTAACAAATGGTTTTTCTTTATCACTAAGGCTCCCGACCCAACAGGTCCTCCCAATTTATGCCCACTTACAGCCAAATATGTATAATCTATATCATCCAGCTTTAGAATGTCGTTTGAAATTGCATTTGCTAAATCCACCAAAAGCGGGATTTGATAATTAGTACATAATTGTGATACTTCAGTTATAGGCTGTTTAGAACCGATTTCGTGATTTGCATATTGGACGGCACAGAGCGCAACTTTGATATTGCGCGATGAAAACTTTTTTAATATAGATTCAAGGCTGTCTAAATCAATTCGCCCATAACCATCTACTTGAAGTTCTACAACCTTATGTTTGAATATTTTACCGTATTCGCTTGCAGCTCTTTTAACGGCAGAATGCTCGACTTTGCCTACTAAAACTACTCCGTCTGGCAGAGACCTCTGAGTCGAATCAAAAATTGCTTGATTTATAGCTTCGCTGGCCGACGAGGTGAAGACAATTTGGCGCAACGAAGCTTGAAAGTAATCAGCCGTAACCGCCCTACTGTATTCAATTAAATCCCGCACAGCTATTGCCGACATGTATATCCTTGACGGATCCGCAATCAGTCTATTTTGAGCCAACTCACTTAATACCGCAGTCGGCAGACTCCGGAGCGTAGTCGACGAGGCATGATCCAGATAAATTTTTCCGGAAGTTGCCGAATTCAAATTTTGAATAAGTTCACTATACATTTAAGAGCTCCAAATAAGGATTTTAGAAATGAAATAAAATTATCTCTGCTAACCTACTAAATGGTACTTATAGATTAGTTTTTAACCATTGATGCTACATTCGGTGACAAAGTGGATAATAGAAAACATTTAAAACGTCCATACAAAGCGCAATCTAACCTAAATATAGATATTTTGAATAAAGATATGCTTTGCAATTGAGATCTCAAATTTAAGTCCTTATATTAAACTGCGTTTAATCAATATAATATGGCAATAATCAATAATTTTAGAGTAATTTTATGAGCGAAAAAAAAGAATCAAACGAAAACGAACAAAGCGGGGGTCATACTGAGTCAAATTCACAAAATTCAACTACGGATCCAGCCGAACTTGGCGAGAAAATCATTAAAGATGCAATTGTAAATTGTATAGATCCCGTCACAAACTGTGATTTAGTTTCTTTAGGAATGATCGACTCTGTAGACGTGCAAATGGGAGAAGCTCAAGTGGCCATTCTTTTGCCCTGTAGCATTGATGCTTACTCAAACACGAAAGAGCTTGAACAGTTAATTTCATCTTCGTTAGCGGACACGGGGATGGTGTCTCAGGTTAAGTTTAAATACGCATCGATGACTGAATCCGAAAAGGATGACTATATCCTTCATTTGGAAACTACCTATAAAGGTAAAAGCCAACTTAAAGATTCAACTCGAGTCATTGCCATATCATCGGGAAAGGGCGGTGTAGGCAAGTCATCGGTAACAACCAATCTTGCAATTTCCATAAGCAAATTAGGCTACCGCGTAGGGTTATTGGATGCGGACGTTTACGGCTTTTCAATTCCCAACATGCTCGGTCCGGAAGCGGAACCTATAGTAATAGGCAATTCAGTTGTCCCTGCGCGAGCCCATAAAATTAACTTTGTCTCCGCGGGTCTATTTGCCGATGACGACCAACCCATTATTTGGCGCGGACCGATGCTCCATAAAGCTCTCGAACAGTTCCTTGCCAACGTAATGTGGTGTGAACCTGATTTTTTAGTGTTGGACATGCCTCCAGGAACCGGAGATGTAGCTCTGTCTATTGCTAGCCTTATCCCAGATGCGGAATTTTATGTAGTCACGACACCTCAAAAATCTGCCGAATCGGTAGCCCAACGGTCGGCAATTGCAGCTCGACAGCTGAAACTGCCGCTCAGAGGCGTTATTGAGAACATGTCTTATTTCGAAGGTGATAACAATAAAAGATACGAACTTTTCGGACGCGGAGGCGGACAACAGTTGGCAGATCACTTGAGCGTCAAACTTTTAGGACAAATTCCGCTTGTACCTGATCTTAGAGCGGGTTCAGATAACGGCATACCGATTGTCATAAGTGATCCTAACTCAAACGCATCAAAGGAATTTGAAAAAATTGCCGACGAGATCGTTAAGCTTGGACCTGCCAAAAAACGCCTTCAAGCTCTAAAGGTCAGATGAAATTTATAAGATAACTTTTCGATAATATATGCTCTCTGTAAAGACTTTGAATCATCTCTTAAAATTACCTTAATTTATTTGAAAATTGGCTTTATAGCGACGCTGTTAGATTTACTATATTACTAGACACTTAAAAAAAGAAATTAAGCACGTAAAATAAAAAGTTGGTCAAAATTACAGTTACAAAGTTTAAAAAATTAGTTATTTCGGTTACAAACTAACAAATTTAAGATAAATTCGAGGCAAAAAAATGAATTCAGAAAATCCAAACCATCCTGAAAACAGTTCGGACGAAAATAATGAAAGCGAAAATAATCCGCCGTTTATTTCGGACAGTTTTTCAAGATTGGGGTCTGGTCCTATAAACAACCCCAGTGAACCCGATCGCATTGCAAGCTCCGATCCTGTAAACAATAACACCGAGCAGACTTTTAAAAGTCCTGCAAACAATTTTAATGCCGATCAAAATAACTGGCAATACAATCAGTATGGGTCCGAGAAAAACTTCAATCAGCAAGGTTATCCACCTCAGAACGCCGGATTGCAACAAGATTCGTTCAATCATAACCCAAATTACAACCCTTATCAAGGTTATGGACCGCCGAATTATGGGCAGCCCGCCTACTCACAGGGACCGTATCAACAGGCATCCTTCCAACAGGGAAGTTACCAACAGCAACCTTTTTCACAGCAACCTTTTTCACAGCAACCTTTTTCACAAGGACCGTATCAACAAGGAAGTTACCAGCAAGCACCTTACGGATCACCTGGGTATCAGCAGTTTCAAACAACACCGTATCAAAATCCACATATTAAGCGCAAAGTTGTCACCGAACTTCATCCCGTTAAAATTTCTGGTTGGTTAATTATAGGTTTAATTGCGGCATTAGTCGGTGCTTTAATCGGAACGTCCGTATCCAAAAGTCTTATAACAAGCAATCAGCAAACCATAGTTAAGGAGTTTTTCCCAACTCAAGGAGCCATAACCAAACCGGGATCAATTACTGCTATTTTGGCCAAAGACCTTCCCGCGGTCGTTTCAATCCAAGCTACTGGATCTGGAATTTCCGATGCGGGTACGGGAATGATAATAACCTCCAACGGAGAGGTTTTAACTAACAACCATGTAGTCGCAGCAGCTTCAATCATTACCGTAACGCTGTACGGACAGACGAAGCAGCTTCCGGCAAAGGTTCTGGGGACGATACCTTCTAAGGATATGGCTTTGGTTAAAATACTTAATCAAAAAAACTTGCCCACGGTAACATTTGGGAACTCGTCATTGGTACAGCAGGGCGACAGCGTAGTGGCAATAGGAAACGCTCTTGACCTTGAAGGTGGCCCTACGGTTACTTCAGGCATAGTGTCGGCATTAAATCGACAACTTTCTGCAACGAACGACGTTACCGGTCAGCCCGAAACCTTGTCAGGTATGATTCAGACCGATGCACCTATAAATCCGGGTAACTCAGGAGGACCATTAGTTTTATCAAACGGTGACGTAATAGGCATGAATACCGCCGTAGCAAGTTCTTCAGCCGGAAATGCTCCCGCTCAAAATGTGGGGTTTGCGATTCCGATCAACTCCATTAAACCGGAATTATCTTATCTCGCCAAGGGCGGAAGTTCGGGAGTGCCGTCAACATCGGTTCCAAATTCGTCAAACACACCGTTTATGGGAGTTTACGTTGAAACATTTACCCAGCAATTGGCACAGCAATTAGGAGAGAATTTCGTTCCAGGTGTCTTAATCAGCTCAGTTATACCCGGGTATCCTGCGGCAAGTGCTGGTATCCAAACCTACGATGTTATAACGCAAATCAATAACACGGCAGTATCCACTACGGCTAATCTAAGAACTACGATTAATAAATATAAGCCGGGAGATACTGTTACGCTGAAGATATACCGGTCGGGAAGTTATCATACCATTCAGGTAACACTGACTTCCACACCGTAACCGACTGTTACTGTTGACCTAACCTTTATTTTACCGGCGGTTTAAATTTCGAACTAGCATATATAGTGAGTAAAAACTACCAATCGGAGGATATATGACAGTCTCGTCTCAGGAAGAACCAAGAACACCTATAGGGCACCTAAAAATTACGTACCTAGGACCAGTCTCTCCTCACTGGGAGTTGAGTTCGTCCATGGGATCAAAAAATGTAATCGATGAGTTTTCGCTCAAAATTATGGCTCGCCTCAATTTTTTGCCGCCCCATGACCCACAATTTCGCAGAAACCGTGAAAGGATAATGCGTGATGCTGAAAGAGAACAAATTTTATTGGAATGGGATTTGGGTTATGACGAGTCCGGCGGTCAATAGGACTAAATCACACAGTGACTAACTTTCCGTTTGGTGACGATTTCATGCCGCAGTTCTTAAATGACATCATGGGAATGATGTCATCTTCGAACGATTCATATCTTCAAATAGCACAACAACTCGCATTTAGCATAGTTTCTAAAGGATCTAGCCAAGCTACGGCTGATCCAAAATTAAGGCTTTCGATGGAGCCACTAGTAGATTTGGTTACAATGCGAATTGAAACTTTGCTTGAAGAACAAAATTGGACAAATCTACTTTCGGTAAAACCACATTTTGAGTTCGTCAGTCCGGAAATTTGGATTGAAAAGTCATTCAAGGAATTGAGCGACTTACTGTCTGAGATTGCTGAATCTTTTTTGATGAAGGAAAGCGACAACACTGAGCTAAATCAAGTTGAATCTGATTCCGAATCAAATCCACAGGATCAATTTAAAAATCTTTTGGCAAACGTATTTCAAATGACGGCACCGGCTTCATTGGGAATGCAAATTGGATCGATTTTCGGTCACTATGCACTCAACTCATTTGGGTCTTACGACTTAAATATTCCAAGAAACACAGACACAATAATGGTTATCGCAGACAATATCGATAGTTTTGCCACCGCGTGGTCAGTTGATCTCAATGATGCCACTATTTGGACTTTGACACGTCAAATTATTGCTCACCTAATCCTGCGACAGAGTTCAATCAGAACAACCTTTATTACTCTGATATCGAGACATGCTCTAGGACTTAGAGTCGGTACCGAAAAACTTAGCGACCAGTTAAAAAACTTTGATTTTACCGACTTAAGTACTATTGAGAATATGTTTAACAACCAAGAGTCCGTTTTTGAGATCGAGCCGTCTTTAATACACGAACAGACTACAAAAGAGCTGGCAGTATTAATAGCTTTAACGGAAGCGCTAATTGAAAACATATCTGAGCTAATCGATGTAAATACGGTAGGCAAATCTAATGTTATTAAAGAAGCCGTATTAAGATACAAAACACAATTCAACAACTTAATTCCATTGACAGAAACTCTATTCGGATACTACTTTGACGAAGAAATGTTTGACAATGGAAATAAATTTGTGCAGACTCTGCTGCAAGATAGCAATGAAAATTGGATTCAAGTCTTGTTAAACTCAGAAGATAACTTACCGAGCGAAACTGAACTTTGCAGTCCTGAAACATGGAAGCTTAGAGTAAAGTCTGAAAACTAATTTTTAAAGTTTTGGAGTAACTATTCACCACCCTATGTAGTTCACTTAGTTAATCACGGATCGCTTGGGAGAGTATTTGGCATCCATGGCTTA
>DAHXLF010000103.1 GCA_027371755.1 Acidimicrobiales bacterium | reverse complement strand
AAAGAAAATAAATTACATCCTCACTGACACTGACGAAAATCATACGTGCCATAATCATTTAGGGAGTCGCCTAACAACAGTTCATTTTTACAAGTAAGCATGAGTTTATATGAATGCTATGCCTTTAAACTTGTGAAATACGAAGCTCTGTAGCATCATAGAAGCTATTTATTGAAGCTCGCTACGGTTTATAGCTGGAAGTTTAGTTCCTCTCGACTTTAGCAGTTCTTCTTTGGCTATTCTGCTGGTAACAAATACAAGTACCCTTTATCTTTTGTTAGTTACACATATTCGTGTAATTTTTTTGGTTAATGATGTAGTGCTGTTTGATTGCGGTATGCTAATTCAGATAATATGTTCTTACTATTGAAAAAAAGCAAGCCAGGAACCAGCGTACAGGTATACTTTGCCGAATCCTACAGAGAAAACGGAAAAGTAAGACAACGGCTGGTGAAAAGAATCGGTGAGCTCACGGAACTTCAAAAACAAGATAAGGACATTATTCAAAAACTTAAGTTAGAACTTAAATTGATAACTCAGGATAAACGTCAGCATTTAATAGAGATGACCCTTGATTTAAATGCAAGAAACACCAATGAAAAATCTTTGAACTTCGGATACTTGTATTTGTTACCAGCAGAATAGCCAAAGAAGAACTGCTTGACGGATAGTATGCAATTGTAACTTCTGAAGTTGATTTAGACGATCAAGAAATTATGAATCGTTACTCCGATTTATGGAAAATCGAAGATTCTTTTCGTATCTATAAAAGCGACCTTAAAACCCGCCTGAGTATTCGTATATAAGAGAGAACACATTGAATCTCATTTCTTAATTTGTTTTGTGGCTTTAACCATACTGAGATTGCTTGGTTTAAATACAAAAAACCAATATTCCATTAAGGCCTTACGGGACTCTCTTAATTCAATGACAATGACCCATATTGAAAAACAGATTTACATATTTAATAAAGACACGATTTCAAACGAATTAGAACAATGTTTTAAATTAGATTTCAATAAAAAGTACTTTAGCTCAACTTAAATAAAAACCGTAGCCAATTCTATATATAAAAGTCTTACCGCACTACAAAACAAATAACCCAAAATTAAAAGAAATACCTGGTAGATGGTACTTTCTTGTACATACAAGTGCTAAAGCCGGGAGAAATGTCATTTTGACATGAGTGGTGTTAAATGTTATTGAGACATTGATCTCGCATTGTATGGTTAATGCGAATATACCCACAACTTAGCTGTCTTTCGGTTGAAAAGTCGCCTATTTATGATTTCGGTCGAATCGTGGTTATAGGGCTTGTGTTCGAGGTGACCTACCGGGTCAGGTAGGTAGACCTAGCGCAGGCATCCAATTAGGCAATCTATTAACCGTCCCATCTTCCAGAGTTTCAAGATTGCTTATTTTCAGGCGAACAATGACAGATTTAGGCGTGTATGGTAATGCAATCTGGACACTAGATCGTGACTCGAAGGGTAACATCACCGGTATCTGGCACGTTTTTGGAAGTATGTCATTTGTCATGCAGGTGAAAAAACTCCAGTTATCGCATACGAAGTCAGAGGCTTTAACGGAGCAAACTTTTACTCTCCCGATGACGTAGTTTATTTTGGCCGTGGTTCAGAGCCGGATAAACCAAATGGCGTGTCACCGTTGCAGCCTCTTAGGTACACTATGCGACTGTTAGATGCAGTACAACGTCATTTTGGCGCCTATTTCGGAAATTCCGCGGGACTATCTGGAGCATTAAAAGTTCAACCAGGAACTTCCAAAGAAAACTGAGAAGAAATCAGGTAAGCAGTGAAACAAGTGTATGCAGCTCCCGAGAATGTAGGCAACGTACTGGTTACCTCAGGTGATTGGATGCCAATGTCGGCCAGCAATAACGAATCTGACATTATTGAATTAATCAAATTGACTCATTTCCTCCGCGATGCAAAAGTTAAGTTACTTTTTATTGCAATCGGCCGTTGATCCAGTCTTTAAACACTCCCTTTCTGCACTCCTGGTGTAATATCGACATCTGTGGATTTAAGATTACTAATGCGAGCCATAATTGGATTAATTGTCGAAAGAATTAGTAGCATTAGTATTAAACTCAGTCCGAGACAGTTTTCCAAGAGATTTCCAGTAATTCTAGATCCATTGTGTTCCAATATTCGTTTGCCTATCTGCAACAATTCTAAGGTTGCAAATATATAGTAGATAAGCGAAAATATAATCCCAGATAGCTTTTTACCGCTGCCTAAAATATATCCAATAATTGGTATGATCCATACGCATTCGTGAATCCACGAGATTGGAGAAATAATTATTCCGGTTGTCCCTACAAGTATTATTGCCAAAAATTCGTCGTTGTTTTTATGAGCTCTTATAGCCGAAAGCATTCCAAAGATGAGAATCGCCAGCGCAAGGGGTATCCAAATATCTGTCCAATGATTTGGGGATAGTCGCCGGAGTATGCCGTCAAGGGACTGGTTTGTAAAATACCATGCATTGTCATTTCGACCTGTGTTTTCTAAGTAGTGGAACCAATAAGTTGAAGAATCAGAAGGCATGATAATAAAGCCGAATAAAGTCAGACTTGCAAAAGCAATTAGGGAGTTTTTAAGTTTTTTGAAGTCTGCCGTTATTAAAAAATAAAGAATAAAGATCGCCGGCACCAATTTAAACGCAGCAGCAATGCCCGTAAGTAGACCTTGGGGCAACCATTTGGGCCTTTTATTATTTTGTAGGAAGACTAAATCAGTTAAAACAATGGTCAATATCAAGATATCAATTTGTCCGTAAATTAAGTTGTTGTACATGGGGCTAATCCATAACATTAAACCGGCAATAATGAGCCAAAACGGAATTTCATACTTTTTATTTGATTCTAAGAACTTGGAAAAACATATTTTTATGACCGCCAGTAGTTCCGCTATTGACAGTACAGTCCATATCCATTTTGTTAAATTCATTGAGACTAAACTAAACGGTATAAAGACAAGGCTTGTTATCGGAGGGTAAACATAACCGAGCCTGACGTTAAGGTTTGTTCCAAACGAATTTGAGTAGAGCGGTATATTGTGAAATAAATCATATCCGGCTTGCCTGTATACAGCCAGATCTACAGTGGATATGTACCCGCGATGAAAGACTTCATATATTGAAAAGCCGCAGCTTATAATGAAAAACAATATGCTTACTAATAGTGACAGGTGGGTTCTTTTCATGAAGAGCGGTATGGAATTTTCCGTATTTATAGTTTATTTTAGTTCTTAAGGAAGCTAATTTAATTTGAAGCGTATGGATTCAAATTTTCCAGAAAGAATATAATTATCAATAGTCTGTTCGCAAATATCATTGCGGATTAAACATCAATATTAAAAGTGAATTATATTTTTAAATATAACTAGATTAACTTAGTTGGTAATAAGTTTACAAAGAGTCAATTTTAAGATATGGTTTTTAAAAATACGGAAATGTTGCTTAGCATTAAAATTTTCAAAGTTTACAATGATGAAATCTTAAAGCAGATTTGTCATGAGATGAATCAGGAGATTTTCATAATATTTCGATGGATCTAGGTTTAATTGTTTTATGAACACTAGCAAACTGAAACAGAAATAGATTTGGATGATTCTGTTATCTAGTTCGCGACAATGTTTACTTGTTGAAGTTTGATTAAACCGATTTCGGGTGGACCGGATGAAGCTGTAAATATTGTCCAGGCGGCCGCGGTGGATCATGGTCAATTTGCGGGAAAAAGGCGACCGTATCAATGGGCGGGTGCCAAGATGTAAGAAGTTAGAATACCTTGGTTTTACGCTTTAACCGAATATAGCATGGAATGTCAGGCGCAAACCGTAGTTTCTAACCGTTCGCTTTAAACTTTAGTTAAGGCGCGTTGTTCTTTTACAGTCTTTGTAAGATTGCAGGCTAATGTAGCTAACTGCACCGCCAAAAATATCGGTGATTTTTCCAAAACCACGCTTGGATTTACATACGTCGAGAAATACCACCCAGATTATTATTTATTGGTGGGTATTCCCTCATTATTCAAGTCGCCTGGTCGTGATGCGGTATCTAAAGTTACTATTTAGCGTATTTGTCCTCAAGAGGAATAAAGCCGCATTTGGTAAAGATCTTTAAAGTTTCAAAGGATTGAAAAATTTGAAGAGAAGCTTATCGATGTAGTGGGACTATACTTAAATCCGCTTAGACAAGGCAGTAGTCCTTTGTATGGACGAGAAGTCGTTTTTACAAGCTTTAGACAGAACTTAGGCCGTTACTTCCTTGTCTAAAATCTCATTTTCTTGAGCTTTAATCCATTTGTCAAGGCTTTAGATCTCATTTATTTATCTTATTTACCCAATATTCTATTGAATTCATAGATCACGTGACGTTGCACCCTAACAGATAAATTTAATTCTCTCGTATTTTGAGTCGCACCGGCTTCGAAACTCGCTTTGAACTTGACTCAGCAACGTATACTATATCGCGGTTGAATTCTGTAATATATATCGCTTTTTCTGTTTTAGATATTTATTGTTTCTTCCTTTCATCAAAGTGAATATGTACGGACACTGGAGCTAGAGGCGATATTTTCTGTAAAATAATGAGAGACCTATGAAATAGGTCGATGAAGAACCCTGATATGATACAACATTGGATTAAAATATAAAAAGTTCGTCTGTTAAGATTGCCGATGAACTAAATGGTACAAGATTGAATCTACAACAAGCTTCGAGCTTATTATTATCTTTAATGAAGTTTATTTACGATTGTGATTTCTATTTGAATAAGGAGGTCATTCGATATGCCAGTTTCTGCAGTATTTAATTTAAACAGCCCGGGGGGTTATTTAAGTTGGCACTTTATTTCTATATCAATTTCCAACTTCGTGCTGATATTTTCAATGTTGATTATATTTGGTTTGTCGTTGCTAATACCCTTTCCGAGAAACAATTCTGATTTAAAATACGAAGATTCCGAAGCTAATGGCGAACGCGGTGACATTAATGATTCAGCAGCCGACGGGGTTTCAGCCGAAGATCAAAAGCTGATTACCTATAAGATGAGGAAGGCAATACGATCCAATCTACCTTTAGATAAACTGATTCCCGATAGACAGCCCGCATATGTCGAGTCGTGGATTTATGTATTTGGCGTCGCAACTTTGGTTTCGCTGTCGTTGGTAATTGCTTCGGGAGTTTTGCTGGCATTGGGAGGAGTTGATTGGTGGCATACGACTTCGCTGGGTCATTTTGTTAACAGCTTGCATCTGTGGAGCGTTGAATGTTTTATGGCATTCATGGTGATTCATCTTTGGGGAAAATTTTGGATGGCTGCTTGGCGAAAGAAAAGAGCACTAACTTGGATGACCGGAGTCATTGCTTTTATGTTTTCGGTTATTGAAGCCTTTACCGGCTATTTGTCTCAGCAGAATTTTGACTCACAATGGATTTCCACTAACGGGAAAGACGCATTTAATGCTGTGGGAGTAGGTTCCTTTTTTAATTTAATGAATTTTGGACAGATGCTCACGCTGCATATAGTTGCAATTCCTTTGGTTTTGGTTTTGATCGTGGGAATACACGTAATCGCGGTCAGATACAGGGGAGTTGTTGTTCCTTTAGGCAGTGAGATCAAAGAAAAGAAAATAAAAGCCAACAATCCTAAGTTCAAATTGAATGTTCCTTATAAACGATACGACATTATCAAAGAAGGTATGATTGCCGGTGCTATTGTGTTGGTATTGGTAGTGGTGCTTGCGGTTGCATTTTCTTCTCCGGATATGCCGCCTTTGACAATTAAAACGTGGGCCAATATTGCTCCAAATGATTTTGTTGCAACCGCCGCCAGCGAACTTGCCGGTACAAGTGAAACTGCTAACTATGGTCCCCCGTACAACAATGGAAGCAGGAATGTTCAAAGTTTGTTGTTTTCCGAACAAAAGTTAATCGGAGTAAGAGAGCCTATAAATCCAGCACAGTCTTTTGTTATAACGCCACTAAAGGATTTGGCTCCAACCAATGACATGTTGGCTAAAGCAATCAGTACATTTGTATCTGCAACTCCTCGGTGTCAAAATACCTGGGCGACCAACTATCTGAACAATATAGGTTCGCTTAAGTTTATAAATTCAATCCCAGTGCTTAAATCCGGCAACTACGGCCCCGTTCCCGTATTGATGGAATTTGAGTTTCAAATTGCCAAAAATGGACTATTGGACGGAGAGCTGATTGCAAACAGGGAATTTTATGGAAATAATTTTACGAAGCCGTTGTTGTTTCTTGAAGACGGTCAGTATTTTTCCTCAATAGCCCAGAAACAACATTTAATTGGTTCTCAATGGGGTGTAATGAATGAATCTGGGAGTTACCCGGGTCAACCGTGGCTGTGGTTGTATTCCCTGTGGTATCAGTTGCCTGGATTTAGGAATTCAACTAATGTCGATTTAATAGCAGTATATATTACAGGCGTGGCAACCGCATTATTGTTATTCGTACCATTTATTCCGGGAATTCGAGACATACCGAGATTTATTCCGATTCATAAATTGGTTTGGAAAAGATGGTATAAAGAACATGATGCTTCGGAATCTTCTTTGGAATAACGCATCCGTAGTTTATACTGACTAAATAATTTGAAAAGTTGCCGTATAGCAAGTTATTATTTGTGACAAGTTGTGCTTAATATGTGTGATTGTACGGAAAGTTATCTTTTGGCATTTTGATAATTATAAATGAAGTCAACTTCAGAAGAGATAGCCTTGTTGCTTGATATTAATTATGGGCGATACCACCGCATTTTTTTTGAAATTTATTGCCGACTATATAGTTATCGGTTTTTAAGTCAAATAATTCCAAAACGTAACTATTCAGGTACTACCTTATCAAAATCCACCACTTTAACATTCGTTTGTAGTTTAATGGTATTGGGAGAGAGT
>DAHXLF010000102.1 GCA_027371755.1 Acidimicrobiales bacterium | reverse complement strand
TTTCAAAAACTTACTGTAGTGCCTTACGGCAGAATGCAGTTGATCGATATATCTGCCGGTCCTATTGAGCGATATAGGAATTAGTTCAAATGGTAATATTCTTAATATTCTCAAAGTTTTAAGTTTGGAAGATACGCCAGTCCAATATAAATTGTTATTTTTATTATTTTATTTATTTCTTGGAGATTCAGAACTTTTTGGATTAAAGAAAACGAATTAATAATACAACATCGATTTATCACCAAAAACATAAAACACATACCTTTAGACAGAATTCAGGCAATTGACATTATCGAACCCCTGTTAGGTCGAGTAATTGGACTTGCGGCACTACGGATATCATCGGGGGCAACATCCATGTCCGGAAAATCGTTAATTGCGTACCTTAAAACTTCTGATGCAAAAGAACTTAGAGAGATACTTCTAAGACAGAGGCAATACGTTTTAGAACATGAAGGCTCGCTGGAAAACAAGACAGAAAACTCGTTTAGCTCATACGTACCCGACTCATCTTCAATAACAGCCGACTATTCAGCCCAACCGCTAAATCATAATTCGACTCTGGATTCTATTTATAACATTTCTGATTACGGCTTTATAAATTACTGGTATCAATTAACCACCGAGGAACTTTCTGTCGCAGTGGTAAGCCCGTTTATAATCCCCCTAATAGCAATTGGATTTTTCGCATTTTTGATGAATTCGACTGACGGTTTTATAAAAACCGCGGGAATCTCAATTGGTATTTTGGTACCGTATATAATTTCAATATTAGTGGAGCTGTGGCGTCGTTATTCTAGATTTGCCGGTTACAAAATCGAACGATTAGACCGAGGACTTAGGATTACGTCCGGCCTTCTGACGGTTAATCACGAGACAGTACCATACGGCAGAATACAGGCTTTTCGTATCGAACAACCATTTTTATGGAAGATATTCGGACTTTTTAGGCTGCAAATTAACTTGGCCGGAACTTCTACCAAAACCAAGGTTAATCGACAAAATCTTATAATGTTACCGGCGTGCAAATTTCAAACCGCCGTCTCCTTTATTCAGATAATACTCCCCCAAGTTGACTTCGACATTCCGATGATCCCGCCTCCCAAAATAGCCTTTTTCAAAGGACTCTTTTGGGCCAAAGCTCATAGAGTGGGCTTAAGCCAAGATATAGCAATTGTAAGTTATGGAATCTTCAGAAGGCATTGGGACATTGTTAATTACAAAAAAATCCAGTCACTTCGCATCAGAAAAGGTCCGATCAACAGGCTATTGAACCTTAATACGTTACACATAGACACTGCAAACGGGCCGGTCAAATTTAAAATTAAATGGAGATCCAATTTTGACGCATCCCAAGTTTTTTCATTTTTAACCGATTCGGTTGTCGTACAACACACTCTTTAGCAAAGAAGCTTACAAACCTAACGGAAGGTTATAAATTACTTGTTACTAAAGTTGCCATTACTCATTACTTAATCACTGTAAAAAATTGCCTTTTAGGTCAAATTTTGAATTATTATTCAATGTAAATTAAAACCATAGTCGGATTTAAAGTGACACTATGAATTTAGTTTGTTTATGTTAACCTTAATAATTGAATCTAGGATTTTAGTTTTAAAGAAAAGCAGATTATGACCACATTCAACAGAATCGAAGACTACGCCATTATAGGTGACACACATACTGTAGGGTTAATTAACAGAGACGGCTCTTTAGACTGGCTTTGCATACCTAGATTTGATTCGCCGGCAGTATTTGCCAAAATACTGGGCGATACAAATAACGGATATTTTAGGATTGCTCCGGTAAATCAAAACTATTCTTCAACAAGAAAGTATCTAAAGGATACCTTAATTTTAGAAACCACCTTTGACACTCCTGACGGGTCTTTCCAACTTATTGATTTTATGCCCATATTCGATGACACTCCACGAGTCATCCGCATAGTAAAAGGACTGTCGGGATCGGTAAAAGTTCGACTGGAACTCACCTTCAGATTTGACTACGGAAGTACGGTTCCTTGGGTAATTTCACATGAAGGACATTTGACCGCCGCTGCGGGTCCCGAAGCGATAAGTTTTTATTCCGACATCAAATTTTGGGGAGAGAACTATTCCACGATAGCCGAATTCGATATAAATCAAGGAAATGTTATACCTTTTCAAATAATTTACCACCCTTCGTTCAGAAAGTCTCCCAAACCCGCAGATGCAGTCTATGAACTAAGAGAAACCACGACGTACTGGCAAAACTGGATAACGAATTGCAACTATACGGGCACCTACTCGAATCAGGTTAAGCGGTCTCTTTTGACCCTAAAAGCTTTAACCTATCATCCTACCGGCGGTATCGTAGCTGCACCCACAACTTCTTTACCCGAAACGATCGGAGGTTCAAGAAACTGGGATTATCGATACTGTTGGCTAAGAGACTCGTCATTGACGCTTGAAGCTCTAATCAGAGCTGGATTTGCCGAAGAAGCGCTCTCGTTTAGAGATTGGCTCTTGAGGGCGGTTGCCGGTGATGCCGATAAAATTCAGATTATGTACGGGCCGGCCGGAGAACGGCGTTTAACCGAATTTGAAATCGACTGGCTTTGCGGATATGAAAACTCTAAACCGATCAGGATCGGGAATGCGGCGTCTTCACAGTTCCAACTTGACGTGTACGGCGAACTGATGTCTGCATTCCATATTGCCAGGAACAGCGGACTTTCGGACAATTACACTGTCTGGGACTTACAAAAATTGCTCATTAATTTTGTAGAGAAATCCTGGTCGCAACCTGACGACGGAATTTGGGAAGTCAGGGGACCGAAACGTCACTTTACGCACTCAAAAGTAATGGCTTGGGTGGCAATAGATCGAGCAATTAAGGCCATAGAAGATTTTGGGTTAGACGGAGATATTCAGAGATGGAAAGTTCTACGAGATTCAATTAAAAAACAGGTACTTGACCAAGGATGGAATGAACAAAAACAGGCTTTTACTCAATCGTATGGATCAGACAAACTGGACGCAAGCGAACTCTTAATTGCAATTAACGGGTTTTTGGAACCAACGGACGACAGAGTTATTAAAACGGTACTGGCCATAAGAGACGAACTAATGGAAAATGGATTTGTGCTCAGATATCAAGTTGATGACGACGGACAGGTTGACGGACTTACCGGACATGAAGGTGCCTTTTTGGCATGTTCATTTTGGCTCGTGGATGCATTGACAATCTGCAACAGGAAGGATGAAGCGCATGAGCTCTTTGAAAAGCTATTGTCAATTACTAACGATGTGGGCCTACTGGCAGAAGAGTATGACTCGGTTCTCCAAAGACAGGTCGGAAACTTTCCTCAGGCATTTTCTCACATCTCTTTGATAAATTCCGCTTTTAACTTAGAGGAGTTCGATTCAAGGAAACATTCCGAATATCAAAGTCATTTAAGAGAAAAATTTAAAACTTTGGTAAATAAAGAGAGAAACCAAACCTGGATCCACAAAACTTATAAGAAAACCAAATAGACAATATTGTAAACAATTATAAATCATTAATATTATGGACACTAAAAATACTCCAGACTTTAATACGCTTATTTCAACTCTCGGACCCAATACCATTGAAATTGATACATTTCTAGGCGGATGGAACCACGTCACTGCCGGATATCTCTTAACCGGTGACAGACCATTTTTGGTTGAAACAGGTTCTCAAAGTTCAATAACGACCCTCTTGGGCGCACTCGAATACCTAGGTATTGATGCCAAAGATCTTTATGGTGCAGCTGTAACGCATATTCACTTAGATCATGCAGGAGGAATCGGAGATATAGCCAAAGCTTTTCCAAATGCCAAAATCTACGTGCATCCATTAGGCGCACGCCATTTGGCCGACCCGACACGATTAATAAATTCAGCGGCTACGGTTTACGGATCTCTGCTTGATTCACTCTACGGCAGAATGGCCCCGACTGAAGCCGAACGGATAATAGTGCTAAATGACAATGACGAGATAGACCTTGCCAACGGCCGAAAACTTCTGGCAATTGATTCTCCCGGCCACGCTAAACATCACGTTGCTCTATTGGATTCCGAATCGGGTTTTTTATTTGCCGGTGACGCTGTTGGCGTAAGACTCCCTGAAGCCGGAATTTTAAGGCCGTCTTCGCCTCCTGCTGATTTTGATCTTTTTAAGGCAATAAATTCCCTCCAAAAGTTCATAGAAGTCAAGCCATACAGGGTAGCTTTGGCCCATTACGGAGTAGTGGACGTAGATCCCGAAGCGCTTTTATATGAAGCCCAAGAGACGGTCACCAAGTGGGCCGAAGTGGCTAAAATGGCAGTACTCAACCAAATTGACATAGTAAAAGCCCTAGAAGATAACTTTGGTGCAGATTTCCAAAAGGTAGATCAATCTCAAAAAGAAAAAATGGAGACTTTAAACGGAATACATTCCAACGCCAAAGGACTGCAGCTGTGGATTGAAAAAAACCCGGAAATCCTTAAAATGGACTCCTTAAAGCCCGGTCATCGCCACTAATGAGAAAAGTAAATCGTGAAAATGAGCTTTAAAATAGAGGAATCCTTCTTAAATTTTTGTGAATTTGAAATATCTCGTACTAAAAAAATGCAAAAATAGATGATTATGAAATTAAAAAGAGCCGTTCTGTATATATCAGTCATATTTTTACCATTTTTAATAGCAAGTTGCACATCGCCCCCAAATCTACCGATTACCCAGGGACATCTAACGGGAACCAATATGGCTACTACCACAATGAAACCGACTGCGACCGTTACAATAATCAATGACAGTTTCATACCCGAAAACGTCACAATCCATGTAGGTCAAGCTGTAAAATGGGTCTGGAACGATAACTCTTATACGCACAACGTAACTTTTCCAAATGGTGTGTCATCGCCGGATAAAATAAATGGGACATGGACTCTTCTATTTAAAAAACCAGGGATCTATCACTACAAAGATACGCTTCATTTTAAAGTGTTCGGAACGGTTACAGTGTTAAGTTCTAACTAATTTTAATAACTATAACCTTGCCATTATTTAACCTGAATTTAACCTATCGAAGTTAAACTTGGGTGTGATGGAACAAAAAACAAAGAATTTGCATAACACCAATGGATTTGAATTATTGTCAAAATCACCTGCGCCCGCTACAGTCGACAAAAATGACTATCATTTTGGCGAGAAAGTCGGCACAACAATGACCGAAATTACGCCTGAAAGTATTGTGACAAGCTCAGATGATCCGTTAACCGTAGCCAGTAATTTTGTGACGAATACTCCCTCAGAAATTAGCAACAACGACAATTCTACCCAACGCAGAGTAGTCCTGGAAACTAAGGATCTAAGCGTCGGATACGGGAAACAGGAAATCTTAAATAAAATCAATCTTAAATTTGAAAGCAACAGTATTACTGCTTTGGTCGGTCCTTCTGGATCCGGTAAGTCATCTTTTCTGAGAACATTAAACAGAATGAACGATTCGGTTAAAGAATACTGGCACTCCGGTGAAGTTATGCTGGATAACGAAGAGATATTTGATCAGGGAATTGACTTGATCTCACTGAGACGAAAAGTGGGTATGGTTTTTCAGAGACCGAATCCATTTCCCATGTCCATTGCAAATAACGTGGCTATTGGGATTAAGACGCATAAATTGGCCGGGAAAAAAAATACCGGTGCTTTGGTGGAAAAGTATTTAACTCAAGTCGGTCTCTTTAAAGCTGTATCCAATAGATTAAACGACTCCCCGTTTAAACTGTCGGGTGGACAGCAGCAGTTACTTTGTCTGGCAAGGGCTTTGGCGATAGGCCCCGAAGTACTTTTACTCGACGAACCGACATCTTCTTTGGACCCCCAAACAACTCAAGCGGTTGAAAACTTGGTAACCGAAATGGCAAAAGATGTTACCGTGATAATAGTTACTCACAATCTTGCTCAGGCCCGAAGAATTGCAGATTATGCTGCATTCTTTTGGGATGGCAGACTTATGGAATACGGCAGAGCGGCGCAGGTTCTTGAAGATCCTCAAAACGAAATTACAGCAAAATTTGTCACAGGCAAATTGGGCTAGAGCCAAGTGGTATTTAATCTAGGCAAATTTAAGTACCAAAAACCAAGGATTAACCATAGATATCGAAATATTTGCCAAATATTTCGCTCAAATACTGTTTCCTTTCCGGCTCAAATATTTTGACCATATCGAAATATTCAAACGTTAGAGATATCCTAATATTCAGTTTTTTTTGACAAATTGAAACCGCGGAGGGAGTGGGATTCGAACCCACGGTAGCTTGCACTACAACGGTTTTCGAGACCGTCCGATTCGTCCACTCTCGCATCCCTCCGGTTAGCCGATAAAAATCTGTTCAAAATTATGAACACTTCTTGATATCGAGATTCTTAACAGAAACATACACCAATAGACAACAATCAAGCCTTAATTTAAAATTTGACCCATACCGATTAGATGGCGATTTTCTGACTTTTGTCGATTTTGACACAAGCATTTTTACATATTAATCTTAACTCATTTAAATCGATCGACCAAAAATCTTTCGATCCGTTACCCATATATATTTGGCCAAATATATAAAACAACAAGTAACTATTCAGCTATATTCTACCACTTCAATCTTAAATTATTGTCGACGCCGGTTTTTGGGTAGGGAATAAAAACGGCGTCGACATCTTTTAGGGTTTCTACGACATTTGGCACTAAGTCCCATACTTACTAGTAGTCTGGCTACTTTGGCCCTTGATATATGGATACCATGTTTATTGAGATCAGCAGCTATTCTAGTGTAGTGTCCCATGGTTAAACAGCTAGTTGATTTAGTGCCACCCTACCCCTCTTGACTTTTTCTAAGATGGCCTCTGCACTCTGAGTCCATATAAATGGTTTTGGATTTTTGTTATTTGCATTTAAATACTTTTCAATTGCTTCTATTAGATCAGGAACTGATTTAAATACTCCTCGTCTTATTGCTTTATCTGTAATATCTC
>DAHXLF010000101.1 GCA_027371755.1 Acidimicrobiales bacterium | reverse complement strand
ACTTCTCTCTTCCAACACGCCGTGTTGGTGGATACCGGATTCATGGGCAAATGCGTTTCTGCCGACTACCGCTTTGTTGTACTGTACCGGATATCCGGTCAATCTCGACACCATTCGCGATGATTTAGCAATCTCTTCGGTATTAATTCGAGTAGAGATATTATTGAATTGATCTGGCCTAATCTTAATTGCCATGACTACTTCTTCCAAAGCTGCATTTCCAGCGCGTTCACCTATCCCGTTTACGCATACTTCAACCTGACGAGCACCAGCGCTCACTCCGGCCAATGAGTTAGCTGTTGCCAGGCCCAAGTCGTTATGGCAGTGGGTTGAAATAATATAGTCACCGGGGATTTCTTTTTTAATATAGGCAATCAAGGCTCCGAAGTCCCACGGAATACCGTAACCGACGGTGTCCGGTATATTTAGGCAGTTGGCGCCGGATTGGATTGCTTGATTGAGAACTTCCATCATAAATTCCATCGGTGTTCTTGTGGCGTCTTGAGGAGAAAACTCAACATCGTCTGTTAACTCTTTGGCTCTGGAGACACCGCGTTTTACCTCTTGAATTACCTGTTGTTCGTTCATCTTAAGCATATGTTCCATGTGATTTGGCGATGTCGATATGAATACATGAATTCTGTTATTTTCGGCATCTTTTAGTGCTTGGTAGCACCTGTCAATATCGCTTAAACTCGTTCTGGACAATCCGGCAATCACAGGTCCTTCTATAGTTCTGGCGATGGCCTGAACGGCCTCAAAGTCGCCTTGGCTAGCGACGGGAAATCCTGCTTCGATATAGTCGACATTTAATTTGGCAAGCTGTTCGGCGATTTCAAGTTTTTCGGCCACGTCAAGGGATATTCCCGGAGCTTGTTCTCCGTCACGCAATGTCGTGTCAAAAATTATTAAGTGTTCGCTTTCAGTTTTGCTCATTTTACTCTTCCTTTTTATATTTTTGCTGATTAAATCATTTATTCGCTTATTTTAAAAGATGAATTGTCTCAAAATATTAAAGTTTTGCATATATCTCCTAAAATAAAAAACCTCCTTGTGTTATTACACAGGAGGCTGCGCGAACGCCGATATGTGCGTTCGCTTTTAGCTAAGGAGTAAGTTACCGTTAAAAAATTTAACCATTAATTAAATTATATCACTTAACCAATACGACTGGTCAACTGACTCTTTGAAATTTACTGCATTTAATTTAATTAATGGTTAAAGAGGCTCGAATTTCTGTAGACGGCTTTTTGCAGACGGCAATAAAGTTACTTAAAATAGTATGAAATATTGAAAACGGTTAATTAGCCTGGGTTAATTAGCCTGGGTTAATTAGTTTGGGCAAATTTGATTTTACAGATGATTGTCAATGCCTACTTTGTGAACATCAATAATACCGTCTTCGTTGCGTAGTTCTTGAACTATTTCATTTTTCACTGCCGTATTGGTCGATAAGACCATTAGAGCAGTGTTTGCATTGGTGGAAGGGCCCACGGCCATCGAAGAGATGCCGATTTCGTATTTACCTAAGATTGTTCCGACTACACCTATCATCCCGGGTCTGTCATCGTTTCTAACAATTAGCATATTTTGAGCCGGCGGAACTTCAACTACATGTTCATCAACAAGCACGATTCTAGGTGTTTGATTAACTCCGACGAGTGTTCCAGCTATCGAATGTTGCTTGGATTTTAAAGTAATGAGGTTTACGTATGCACCGGTATCGTTGGTTTTGGATTCCTTCACTTTTAGGCCCTTGTCTTTTGCCAGTTGCGGTGCGTTTACGTAGCTGACAGGATCGTCCGTTCCAATCGAAAAGATCCCTTTTAAAATGGAAAGTGTCAAGATGCCTGTCTCTTCGTCAGCCAACTTTCCTTGATAAATAATTTCTAAATCTTCAGGAAGACCTTCGTTAAGGCCGGCAAAAAGTTGTCCGAGCTGCTCTGCGGTCGAAAGGAATTTTCCGACCTCCTCAGTTGCTTGCGAGGCGTTAATGTTCACGGCATAAGGTACGAATGCGCCTTCAAGAGCCAGTAAGACTTGTTCGGCTATTGTAATTCCAGCTTTGTCTTGTGCCTCTACCGTCGACGCTCCCAAATGCGGCGCTACGACTACAGAGTCCAATTCGAAAAGTGGGGAGTCGGTGCATGGTTCTTTTTCAAAAACATCCAATGCGGCGCCTTGAATTTTTCCATCTTTGACTGCCTCATAAAGTGCTTGTTCGTCGATCAGCCCTCCTCGCGCGGTGTTTACGATTCGTACGCTCGGCTTCATCTTTTCGAGCAATTCTTTGTTAATTAAACCGATGGTTTCCTGTGTTTTGGGAAGGTGAATTGTAATGAAGTCGCTTTGAGCGGCAACTTCATCTAAGGTCATAAGTTCAACTCCCATTTTTTTGGCACGTTCTGCCGTAACGAATGGGTCGTAGGCTATCAGTCTCATTCCGAATGCCAAAGCCCTCTGCGCAACCAACGCTCCGACTCGACCCAATCCGATCACTCCCAGAGTTTTTCCGTATATTTCTACGCCTTCCCACTTCGACCTTTCCCACTTTCCGTTTTTAAGGGCAACATGAGCTTGGGGTGTGTTTCGCGCTTGACTTAACAACAATGCAAAAGTTTGCTCTGCGGCTGACACTATGTTTGATTGTGGTGCGTTTACGACCATTACTCCGCGCAAAGTTGCTTCTGTAACGTCTACATTATCCAAACCAATTCCGGCGCGACCTATTACGACTAAGTCACGTCCGGCTTGCATAACCTCTTTGGTGACCTTAGTAGCGGATCTAATAATTAAAGCATGGGCGCCGACTATTTCGATAAGCAACTCTTCGGGTGTTAAGTTGTATTTAACATCGACCTTGTGGCCCGCTTCGGTGAGTTGATCCACACCACTTTGAGCGATTTCTTCAGTTATTAAAATTCGTGCCAATTTATTCTACCTCCGTTAATAATTTATTTATTCTTGTAATTCCTTCAGTTATATCTTCTTCACTGAGAGCGTATGAGAATCTGCCGTAACCCGGGGTCCCAAATGCTTCACCCGGGACAAAAGCCACTTTTGCTTTTTCCAGGATTATGTCTGCTAAATCCAGAGTGTCATTAACCTTGACTCCTGCAATTGACTTGCCCATATAATATTTAAACGAAGGATATGCATAGAAAGCACCTTCTGGAAGGTTGCAGCTTACATTATTAATATCTGATAAAAGCCCGTGTATTAACTTTCGTCTTTTTTCAAAAACTACCTTCATCTTTTCAAAATCTTCCATACCGTAGGTAAGTGCTTTGTATGCCGCAACTTGAGCAACGTTATTGACGTTAGAAGTTGATTGAGATTGAAGATTTATCGTTGCAGATATAACATCCTCCGGTCCCACTATCCAGCCGATTCGCCATCCTGTCATTGCATAAGTTTTGGCAACGCCGTTTATTATAAGACATCTATCCTTAATTTCCGGAACTAAAGAAACAATTGAATATTGGCTGTGAGAGTCATATACCAAATGCTCATATATCTCGTCGGTTAAAACCCAAAGATTATTCTCCAGAGCGAATCTGCCTATTTGAATAAGTTCTTCTTTTGACAATACCGCACCCGTCGGATTGTTGGGAGACGTGATGATGATTAATTTAGTCTTTGGAGTTAAGTGTTTTGCCAAGTCGTCTGCGGTAACGTGAAAACCGCTCTCTTCAGTTGTATTGACTATAACTGGTTTTGCATTTGCCAATTTTATCGCTTCGGTATACGTACTCCAATAGGGTGCCGGCAGTAACACTTCATCTTCCGGATCCAATAGGGTCAGGCAGGAGTTATAAAGAGCATGTTTCCCCCCGTTGGTGACGATAGTTTGAGATACTTTGTAGCCAGCGCCCGCGGTAATTGAAGTTTTTTGAGCAATGGCGTTACGTAACTCGTCAAGTCCGGCCACTGGAGAGTATTTATGGTATTTAGGATTTTTAGCCGCTTCAATTGCGGCTTCCACAATGGCGTCGGGCGTAGGAAAATCCGGTTCTCCCGCACCAAAGCTAACGACCGGCTCACCTTTTGCTTTTAAAGCTTTTCCTTTGGCGTCGACTGCTAAAGTAGGTGACGGCTCTATCCCGCTCACCAGTTTTGATATTCGTGATCCGCTGTTATCAAAAGAAGCCATGTTATCAAGTTTTACATATTTTAAGGTTAATAAATTTCACTTATGACCTGAAAATCTTTATTGGATTTTCATCTTAAACTATATATTGATAAGTTTAAAAGACTGAAAGCAAAATGGATTAGTTGATGTTCGTATTTTGAATTTATTTTTTAGACAGACATGGCTAAATTTAAGATTAATAATAAAAACATATAGTAAGTAAAAAGAAAGCGAAGTTTTCAGATGAGTGATATTCCTAAAATAGAGTTGTCAAAAGATCTTTTACCGACAGACGGAAGGTTTGGTTGCGGTCCTTCAAAGGTCAGGTTAGATACGTTGACCAATCTGTACAATACTAAAGATTCTATATTGGGTACGTCACATCGCCAACCTACAGTTAAGAACTTAGTTGCCTCCGTCAGGAAGGGTCTAAAGGAGTTATTTTCTTTACCTGAAGATTATGAAGTGGTGCTTGGAAATGGCGGGGCTACAGCATTTTGGGATATTGCCACCTTCTGTCTAATCGATTCAAAAAGTCAACATTTGGATTTCGGCGAATTCTCTTCGAAATTTGCAAAAGCCGCAAAACAGGCTCCCCATCTGCAGGATCCCGAAGTGATTAAGTCCGAGCCTGGTACTCATCCCGTCAGTTACTCAAATCCAGAAGTTGACCTTTATGCTTTGACTCACAATGAGACCTCTACGGGAGTTTCGATGGAAATTGTTCGACCGTCCGGGATATCTCAAGACTCATTGGTAGCTGTAGATGCCACCAGCGGGGCCGGTGGTTTGACAGTGGAGTCGGCGGAATTTGATGTTTACTATTTTGCTCCGCAAAAATGTTTTGGATCTGACGGAGGACTTTGGATGGCTCTTATGAGTCCGAAGGCAGTTGAAAGGACAATGAAGATATCAGAATCTGGAAGATTCATCCCTGCATTTTTTGATCTAAAGGTGGCGATAGAAAATTCAAGATTAGAGCAGACTTACAATACTCCTTCTCTGACTACCCTTTATATGTTAAATGACCAACTCGAATGGATGCTAAATAACGGCGGAATGGCCTTCACGACGGGAAGATGCGACAAATCGGCTCAAATTATTTATTCTTGGGCAGAAAAATCTGCGTACGCCGAACCTTTTGTATCTAATGCATCACAACGTTCTCACGTAGTGGCAACTATAGATTTCAGTGACCAAATCGATGCGATGTCGATTGCAAAAATATTAAGAAATAATGGAATAGTCGACACCGAACCATACAGGAAGCTCGGTAGAAACCAGCTTCGAATTGCGATGTTCCCTTCGGTTGAACCCGACGATATTGAAGTGCTTACAAAAGCAATCGACTATATTGTAGAAAAATTAAAGTAAAGCTTACTGATAGGTTGGTTGCGGTATAAAATTCAACCAATCTGCGAAAAAAAAGATATCGACCCATTCCGAGAAAATACAGAATTGGCCGATATCTAATTTTTGATCTTTTGAAAAGTGCGTTAAGATCCGTTTAACCGCCGGAGACGTCTTCTAACTTTTGCTTTCCTTGAGTGATAAACGGCATCATCGCTCGTAACTGTTTTCCCACAACCTCTATTTGATGATTCTTGCCTTTTTCCTGCAGATCTTTGTAATTCTTTCTTCCTGTTTTATTCTCGTTAATCCACTCGGTTGCGAATCTCCCGTCTTGAATTTCATCGAGTATATTTCTCATTTCGGATTTAACTTGAGAGTTAATGATTCTTGGTCCTCTGGTCATGTCACCGTATTCGGCAGTATCTGAGATTGAAAACCTCATACCCGAAATACCCTGCTCATACATTAGGTCTACTATAAGCTTCAGTTCGTGAAGACACTCAAAATAAGCGGATTCGGGTTGATATCCGGCTTCTACAAGAGTTTCAAAACCTGCGGTAACAAGTGCGGTTAAACCTCCGCACAAAACAACTTGTTCGCCGAATAAATCCGTTTCGGTCTCCTCTTCGAAGGTTGTTTCTAGAACTCCCGCTCTGGTTGCGCCAATGGCATGAGCGTAACTTAACGACAATTCCTTAGCTTTTCCGGAGTGATCTTGACTAACGGCAATTAAAGACGGAACACCTCCACCTTCGGTGTAAGTTCGTCTTACCAAATGCCCAGGTCCTTTGGGTGCAACCATGGCAACGTCTACGTTTGAAGGGGGTTTAATCTGTCCAAATCTAATATTAAATCCGTGGGCGAAAAATAGTGCGTCTCCGTCTTGCAGATTAGGTTCTATCTCGTTTTTATAAACTTCTGCCTGTTCGGTATCGGGCAACAGAATCATAATGAGATCTGCTTCGTGACATGCGTCTTCAATCGAAGTCACTCTAAGTCCTGCCGCTTGTGCTTTTTCTCTGGAGCTTGAATTCTCTCTTAAACCGACTCTTACGTCAACTCCTGATTCTTTAAGATTTAGCGCATGAGCATGTCCCTGCGAACCGTAACCTAGTACCGCTACTTTTCTGGATGCAATCAGTGTTTTGTCGGCGTCATTCTCGTAATAAAGTATGGCCATGTCAATCCTTTCGTCAAATTACTATTAATAATTTTAACCTCTAATCTATACTTTCTATTTAAGCTTGAAATGAACACAAATTTTTAAGCGTTGATGAGGGTAAAGTTGTTCCAGCGGACATAGTGTTTTGGTAGGTTTGCATCTTGTCTTTCAAACTAAAGTCAATCTTTGAATACTTGCTAAATTCAATGACGAAGTGCAATATAGCTTACCTATCAAGTGTAGCCTTGGTTAATGCAATTGTAACTTCTGAAGTTGATTTAGACGATCAAGAAATTATAAATCGTTACTCCGATTTATGGAAAATCGAAGATTCTTTTCGTATCTATAAAAGCGACCTTAAAACCCGCCTGAGTAT
>DAHXLF010000100.1 GCA_027371755.1 Acidimicrobiales bacterium | reverse complement strand
TTGCTAATTTCATTTTAAATTTCCTTCCCTTAACCTTTCTTAAAGTACCGTATTAAGAACCAAATTATATATTCACATATACTAAATATCAATATTATTAAAAGTTATTACACTTTTGAATTTTTGTCAAGAGAAAATTATAAAATTCTTCAGAATTATTGAAAGCAGGACTGATTTTGTATGTATTAATTTGAATTATGCAGATTTAACTACGCAGTTATCTCATCGGGATTAGTGATTTATAGCCATGGTGCAATTACTAAAGAAAAGTACCTAATTCTTGAAGGGTTCTTACTTCCATATTCTCAACCAAGTTGGCTTTCATGCCTTCGATTGTTGCCATGGCAGCAGACATTGTTGTAATACAGGGAACGCTAAAAGCGGATGATGCCCGTCTGATGTAATCACCGTCGGCTCTGGCTCCTCTACCTCGTGGTGTATTGATTATTAAAGCTATTTCCGAATTTTTCAACAGATCCGAAACATCTATTTTCTCGTATCCGGCTAAATCTTTGTCAAGTTTTTCCCTGTCCATATTAAGTAAGGTCGTACGTTTTGGCACCACTCTGGTCACAGTTATGTCACTGTCTTCAAAAAATTTAGCCGTACCCTCAGTCGCATAGATTCCAAATCCCAAATTCGAAAGCTCTTTAGCCAAAGTGACGCCCTGAAGCTTATCTCTGTCGGCTAAGGAAATAAATACGTTGCCCGAAACTGGAATGGAAGCACCTGCTGCCATCTGACTTTTTGCGAATGCCGTTCCAAAATTTAAATCTATACCCATGACTTCTCCGGTCGATCTCATCTCCGGACCCAAAAGAGAGTCGACTTCCGGAAACCGATAAAACGGAAGTACCGCTTCTTTCACTGCTACATACGGAAGATGGAATGATAAATTTATGTTGGAACTCGGACCAAGTGGCATCTCCTCTGGCAAATAACCGATTGCCTGTACTTCTTGAATCGTATGTCCCGCCATAACTAAAGCCGCTATTTTTGCCAGAGGAACATTAATTGCCTTTGAGGTGAAAGGCAAAGTTCTGGAGGCTCTCGGATTGGCTTCTATTACGTAAACTTCGTTCTTCTGGACTGCAAACTGTACGTTAATTGGTCCTATCACATTGAGTTCATGTGCCAACCGCGCTGCCTGATCTTCAATGGTGGCTACTATGTCAGCCGACAGGTTCTGAGTCGGGATTGCGCAAGCCGAATCGCCACTGTGTACGCCGGCTTCTTCAACGTGTTCTAAAATTCCGCCGATAATAACCGAACCGTTCTTGTCTCTTATCGCATCGACATCCACTTCAACAGCATCTTCCAAAAATCTGTCTATTAAGACTGGGTGGTCAAATGAATTATTTTCCTTGAGTGCCACACCTTCAAATAGCTCCAACTGCTTCCACGCATCTGCTAGATCGTCTTCGTTGTAAACTATTTCCATGGCGCGACCTCCCAATACATAGCTCGGCCTAATTAAAACCGGGAAACCAATATTGCCGGCTACCTTCAGGGCTTCATCCAAATTAAGAGCCGTGCCGCCCAACGGTTGAGTAATGTTAAGCTCCTGACAAACTTTCGACCACAAATCTCGATCTTCAGCTCTGTCAATGGATTTAGGTGATGTTCCTAAAATCAATTTTGGATCAATTGAACCTGCCAGCTTTAGGGGAGTCTGACCTCCCAACCCCACGATTACCCCCGTTAATTCACTCCCATCTTCACAAGCGTCCTTTTCGGCATCAATTATATTTTTTAAATCCGACTCCGTAAGCGGTTCAAAATAAAGTTTTGTGGAGGTATCATAATCTGTCGAAACGGTCTCGGGGTTACAATTGACCATTATGGTTTCGTACCCAGCTTCCTGTAGTGCCATTGATGCATGAACACAACAGTAATCAAATTCGATTCCCTGGCCAATTCTGTTAGGCCCCGAACCCAAAATAATAATTTTGTTCTTTTGTGAGTTTAAAAGTTCGGTTTCGTCTTCGAATGTCGCATAAAAATATGGCGTAAAGGCCTCGAATTCTCCCGCACAGGTATCCACCGCTTTGAAAGTCACATTTATATTTAGCTCTTTGAGTCGATCTCTTATCGCCTCAAATGGACAGTTGAATATTTTTGCCAACTGTTCCTCAGAAAACCCAAAATTTTTCGCCTTCTTTAATAAGTCGTAATCACAATCTTTTATGGAAACTGACTTTGCGGCTCGCTCCATGTATTTTCTAAATTGTACAATTCTGTCCATTTGGTTTAAAAACCAATTGTCAATTTTAGTTACGTCGTAAAGTTCTTGAACCGTCAGCCCGCGATATAGAAGTTCGGCTATCAAAAATATTCTGTCTGGGGTGGCTACTTCAATCTTACCTAATAACTCATCTAAACTTAATGCCTTATAGACCTCTTCTCTGGTATCACAATTTAATCCGAATCTGTCTTCTTCTTTGCTCCTTATAGCCTTCTGCAAAGATTCTCCGAATGTTCTGCCGATCGCCATGACCTCCCCGACACTTTGCATCCTCGTTCCTAAATTGCCGCTCGTACCCGGCAATTTTTCAAATGCAAATCGGGGAATTTTAGTTACGACATAGTCAATCGTAGGTTCAAAACTTGCCGGAGTTACTTTTGTTATATCATTTAATACCTCGTCCAATCGGTAACCGACTGCAAGTTTGGCCGCAATTTTAGCGATCGGAAAGCCAGTTGCTTTCGACGCCAGAGCCGAGCTTCGCGAAACTCTGGGATTCATTTCGATGACGGTCATCTCTCCGTTGATTGGATTAACGGCAAATTGAATGTTGGATCCGCCAGTCTCAACACCCACTTTTCGTATAATTTTAAAGGCTTGATCTCTCATCAGCTGATATTCAACATCACTGAGAGTCTGTTGCGGTGCCACGGTTATCGAATCGCCGGTATGAACACCCATCGGGTCAAGGTTTTCAATCGAACAGATAATTACACAATTATCCGCATTGTCCCTCATCACTTCAAGCTCAAATTCTTTAAACCCCGCGATAGATTCTTCTATCAATATTTCATGAACGGGAGAGGAATTTATTCCTTCGGTGGCAAGCTTTAAAAATGATTCTCTGTTCTTAGCTATCCCAGTACCAGCGCCACCCAATATGAAAGACGGTCTTATCATTATCGGAAATCCGATAGTTTCAGCCAATTCAACGGCCTCTTCGATTGAATTGGCTATTCCGGAGCGACATACTTTAAGTCCGATCTCTTCCATTGCCTTTTTAAACGTATCCCTATTCTCGGCACATTCAATGGATTTTGCATTAGCTCCAATCATCTCAACGTTTTGTTCGTTCAAAAAATTTTGACGGTAGAGTTCCATGGATAGATTCAGAGCCGTCTGTCCCCCTAGTGTCGGCAGAAGGGCATCGGGTTTTTCCTTCAATATAATCTTCTTCAATACTTCTGAGTTAAGCGGTTCGATATATGTTTTGGTAGCCACATTGGGGTCCGTCATAATTGTGGCTGGATTTGAGTTAACTAATATAACTTCGTAGCCTTCCTGCATTAAAACCTTGCATGCCTGAGTGCCTGAATAGTCAAACTCGCAAGCCTGTCCGATAACAATCGGTCCGGAGCCGATAACCAATATTGATTTGATGTCTTCTCTTTTACCCATTAGATGTTATCCTTTACAAGTTCTAAAAATTGGTCGAATAGATATGTCGAATCGTGAGGTCCTGGACCTGCTTCAGGATGATACTGAACCGAAAAGAGTTTGTTCCCGGAGTCGCTGACTCCTTCAACGATTCCGTCATTCAAATTTCTATGTGTAACTTCCAGCTTTAAAAGCGATGATTCTTCAACCGCATAGGAATGATTTTGGGAAGTGATCTCCACAAAACCATCCGACAACCTTTTGACTGGATGATTTGCACCGTGATGACCGAACGGCAGCTTGACGGTAGTTGCACCATAAACTTGGCACAATATTTGATGGCCTAAACAAATCCCGAAAATTGGCACCCTAGAAATCAATTTATCCATATTTGCAACTATGTCACCGAGGGCGGCCGGGTCACCGGGTCCATTTGACAAGAATATTCCATCCGGCGGTCCCTGGGTAAACTCTCCTTTAATAACTGACTCGGCGTCGGAGTTGGCCGGAACGACCGTTACGTTAAAGCGCGATTTTAAATGCATAAGGATTGTTCGTTTAATCCCAAAATCATATGCGACAATTTTCGGACCGGGTCCGAACAAATTAAACGGTTGATCTATCGTTACTTCGTTCACCAAATTTGCGTTGCTGGTTCCGGGTTCATCTTTTGCGATTGCCAACAGTTCATCAACGGACAAAGTACCGAAAGCGCCGTTTAAAGCTCCGCTGCTTCGTATTTGACGGGTAAGCCTTCTCGTGTCGATGCCTACTAGAGCGCTCAATCCTTTAGATTTTAAAAAGCTGTTTAAGGAACCTTGAGATCTGAAATTTGACTGAATATCTGTAATCTCTCTTACGATTATCCCTCTGCAGTACGGTCGTTTGGATTCATAATCGATATCGTTAACACCATAGTTGCCGATATGCGGATACGTAAATGTTATAATTTGGCCCGCATAAGAAGGATCCGTTATGATCTCTTGATATCCGCTTAATGACGTATTGAAAACAATTTCACCGCTAGTAAACGGCTTAACGTCACCGACAATTTCACCTTTAAAGATTTCTCCGTTTGCCAAAACCAAGTGTCCTGGCATGCCGTTGTCCACGTTGGGGTAGTTAAGTTCACTGTGGTTAATTTTATTTTCGGTGCTTATCGTGTTGTCGTTCATTTTGTTGACTTCTTTTCCGTAACTATTTGATTTCCATTTAAAAATACGTGTTCTATAGACCCGTACAGAGGTCTGTTGAGGTAGGGGCTGTTGGTAGACTGAGATTCAATGTCATTTTCAGTTTGGATCGTACGCTTCAATGGATCTATCACTATTAAGTTGGCTTTTTCATTAACTTTCAAAATACCGCCTTTAAGTCCCAAAATTTTTCGAGGATTTAAAGACATCGCCTTTACAACCGTTTGAAGTTCAGATTTACAATCCTTTATGGTTTCAACTCTTCTATTTGAAATTAAAGAGGTAAATGCCGCAGAAAATGCACTTTGAAGTCCCAGCATGCCAAAAGGGGCCACTTCGATTGGAAGCTCCTTCTGTGCGCTCCTGTGCGGAGCGTGATCAGTTGCTATTACATCTATAATCCCATCGCGTAATGCATCTCTAAGGCATTGTGTATCAGTTTTCGTACGAAGAGGTGGATTTACTTTGAAGTTAGGGTCTAGTGTCAATAGTTCGGTTTCGTCGAGCAAAAGGTGATGGGGCGTTACTTCACAAGTGATATTCACCCCCGCTTCTTTAGCGTGTTTTATAATTTCAACTGATTCAGACACCGAAATATGCATGGCATGATATCGCACGGACCTATTTGCAATTAAATCAATATCTCTTTTAAGCATTGCAACTTCGGCATTTTTATCGATTCCGGGAAGTCCAAGTTTTGTGGATATGTCCCCAAAATTCATCACTCCCAATTCACCGGCAGTAACGTCTTGAAGATGTTGCGCCAAAATACATCCTGTGTTCTCAAGCAATTCGATTGCCTTAAGCATCAAGGTTTTGTCAATTACCCCGCTTCCGTCATCGGTAAAATATTTGACGTTATCGGCAATTAATGCCTCAAAATCTACCACAGCTTCACCTTTTCGACCGAGAGTTATTGCCGAGGAAATCTCAACTTCAACACCAAGATTCGTTGATTGCCCAATCATCTGTCTTGCAAGGTCGACTATTTTAACCTCATCCGTGGCAGGTTCAGTATTGGGCATTGCAACTAGGTACCCGAAACCGCCTTTAACGGCGGCACGAATACCGGAATTAAAGGTTTCGGATATTAACCCTATTGCGCGCAGGTGGCAATGCATATCCACAAACGGCGGGGCAATTAACGAATTTTGAACATTAAATATCTCCACTTGAGAAGATTGAAGATTAAATCTACTAAAGTCAACTTCGTCTTCAAGAGCTATAACTATTCCATCGGGATCAATTAAAACGTCCGTTTTTTTAAATTCCGAATCCTCAACAGTCCAACCGCCTTTTAATAACAGAGCTTTCGGCAAAATAGTCATTTTCTCATGACCCCTTCGATATCAATATTTAAAGCAGTTGATAAAACAGCCATTCTGGCATATATTGAATTTTCCACCTGCTTTAAAATCAACGAACAATCAGAATCCACAATATCTGAATCAATTTCTAAATCACGAACCTGAGGTCCTGGATGCATAACCAGAACAGTAGGCTTTGCTTCTGCCATTAAAGACTTAGTTATTCCATAACGATCTCTGTAATTGATTGGATTAACCAGAAACGGTTCCGTTAATCGCTCCAACTGAATTCGCAATGCGATAATGATATCCAAGTCTTGGATGCACTCACTAAAATCATCCGTTATCATTTTTACCGGAAACCCGATGTCGTAGCGAGGCAACAATTCTCTAGGACCGATTAAATATGTACTTGCTCCAAATTTCTCAAACAGTTCCCCCAAAGATCTTGCCACGCGCGAGTGAATGATATCTCCGACAATACCAACTTTCAATTTTGAAAATTCATCCGGAGAAGCAATGCCTGCGTCAACAAACTTTCTATCTTTTATTGCCTCTCGTATTGTAATAAAATCACCGATTGCCTGTGTGGGATGACTTCGCATTGCATTTCCGGCATTAATCACCGGAATTTGAATCCATTTTGCAACTTGATTGATGGAACTTGCAGAGCTTGCTCTTAAAACAATGGCATTTACACCCAATGACTTCAAAGTAAGAACGGTATCTTTGATCGACTCCCCTTTTTCCAAAGATGATTTTTCAGAATCAAAACCGATAACGGTCAGACCCAATTTCTTGGCAGCGATTTCAAAGGATATCCTGGTGCGAGTTGAATTTTCCAAAAAAATCAGGGCTAATATTTTATTTCTGTTTTCCATGAATATTGGACTAGACAAGTCCGTATCCTTTAAAAATTCGGCGCGAACTGCTAATTCGTTTAACTCATGAGCACTGAAGTCTTCAATATCGATAAAATTATGCCTCAT